>JASMTI010000238.1:0-34924 GCA_041694375.1 Bacteroidales bacterium
AAGATTTTACCATCACCAATCTCACCTGTACGGGCCGATTTCATAATCGCCAACACCGTTTTTTCAACATTTTTGTCGCGCACTATAATCGAAAGCATTTCGCGTTCGATAGTACTTGTATCGTACCTGATGCCGCGATACACACGCCCCTGGCGTGCTTTACCTATACCACGTACACTCCAGAAAGAAAAAAAGTCGATACCTGCTTCGGCCAAAGCGTCTTTCACTTCTTCAAATTTTGACCTCCGTATAATTGCTTCTATTTTCTTCATTTGTTTATATTTTTTGATTCATAAAACAAGTCTTACATCTTGTGTATAAAATCTGATGACCTATTATAAAGAAATACCTACAACAATATAAAACTGCTCGGTAGTTGGGTTCAAAATAACACTACCGCTTACAGGCAATGAAAATTTATCTGTAATCGGAATTTCTTTGCTTGTACCTATACCAACATTCACCACACCAAATTCACCATCGGATGTATGCCAACCATCGCCGGCACCAACAAATAAATCAACCGATTTAAAAGAATACCCAAGCTCGAAGTACATGTCGCCACCTACAGTACCGGCACCTCCTGCTTCATTAAGCATATAGTTGGCCGATAATGACAAGCCCTTAACTTCATACCCCAGGTTTAGCTCAAAACCATGTGCACCTGTCGAATCAGAAAAGTCGAAATATTCAGTACCAGGATAATAATAATCAGTAGCACCGATGCTCAATCCAAAATCAAATCCGTACGAAGTATATAGGTCCATTTCCATGGTTCCGTCAAAACCTGCCGATCCCCATGCGCCTACCGAAAATCCGCCTTTCGTATAATCTACATAAGGTTGTATCGATGGACCTCCATACTGAACACCACGCCAAACATAACTACTGTAGAGGTCAGCCCCTGTACTCCATTGAGCTTTCGCTGTTACCGACCCTACAAAAATTAAAACCAAAACGAGTAAAGCATTTAAATTTTTCATAACTGTCAATTTTAAGGTTATACAATATTTATGATTTCTGTTTTTTCTGAACACCCCCTATCTTGGATAAGGATTTCGGTTCAAAACTATACTATATTTTTTTAACCCCCATGTTTTTGTGGGGTTATTTATATTTTTTATTGTTTTTATAGCCTTTCACCCCCTATTTTATAGTTGCATTTATTTACTTTTTTTGACATTTTTCTATTCACACCCCCTCTTTCAACCACCCAGAACATATTTTTTCGTATTTTATGAACAAAAAACCACCCAAAATCAATTCAATTTGTCATTTTGGTATTTTTTAAGTGTTTTAAATATCTTTTTTCTTGTTGTTAATGTTTTTTTAACATTTATTGTCATTTTAAAGGCTCAACAAAAAACAATATGGATTTCGCCCTGTTTTTATGATTTCTGTCAGAAAAAATTATTTCGTTATATTTATGCACTTCAAACCACAACTATAATATTTGCATAGCTCTACGTTTCTATAAAACATAAAATAAAACCAGACCATGATTTGGAATGAAAAAATTGAATGCGCTTCACGTGATTTCATGAATGAAATCCAATCTGAACGCTTAACATCAACAGTAAAAAGGGTCTATCACAACATCCCGTATTACCGCAAAAAAATGCAGGAAAAAGGCTTAACACCCGACGATATTCAATCGGTAACCGACTTGCACAAACTGCCATTCACAACAAAAACCGACTTGCGCGACAGTTACCCTTTTGGTTCGTTTACCGTACCCATGAGCGAAATTGTACGCGTACACGCTTCTTCGGGCACAACCGGCAGGCCCACCGTTGTAGGCTACACCCGCAACGATATTTCAATGTGGAGTGAAAATGTTACCCGTGCCCTTTGTATGGCTGGCGTACACCAAAATGACATGGTACAAATTGCCTATGGCTACGGGTTGTTTACAGGCGGACTTGGACTACATTACGGAACCGAGAACCTGGGAGCTTCAGTTATCCCCATTTCGGGCGGCAATACAAAAAAACAAATCCAGTTAATGCAGGATTTCGGTTCAACCGTTCTTTGCTGTACCCCATCGTATGCATTATATATAGCCGATGTATTAGAAGAGATGAACATATCGCCCGATTCTCTCAACCTGCGCGTAGGTATTTTTGGCGCTGAACCTTGGTCGGAAAATATGCGCAAGGAAATCGAAGCCAAGTTACACATCAAAGCTATCGACATTTATGGCCTCAGCGAAATTGTTGGCCCCGGTGTTTCGTGTGAATGTGAAGAACAAGCCGGGATGCATGTTAACGAAGACCACTTTATCCCCGAGATTATCAACCCCGAGACCCTCGAACCGGTTGAAGCCGGAGAAGTGGGCGAACTGGTTTTCTCAACCATAACCAAAGAAGGTATTCCACTATTGCGCTACCGCACACGCGACCTCACCAGGCTTATTTATGACAAATGCAAATGCGGACGCACCCTGGTACGCATGGAAAAGTGCAAAGGGCGCAGCGACGATATGCTTATCATCCGCGGCGTAAATGTATTCCCATCACAAATCGAGAGCATTTTGCTCGAAATGAGCGAAACCGAACCGCACTATCTGTTAATTATAGACCGAGAAGGCACACTCGACACACTAAAAGTACAAGTAGAAGTACAAGAGCAGTTCTTCTCCGACGAGATAAAAGAATTGCAAAAACTTACAAAGAAAATCAAACACAACCTCGAAAGCACCCTGGGCATATCTGTTACCGTTCAGCTGGTTGAACCAAAAACCATCGAACGTACCGCCGGAAAAGCTAAAAGAGTAATTGATAACAGGCAGATATAGTCAGTGGTCAGTAATCAGTGGTCAGTAATCAGTAAGTCAGTAGAAAAAAGTAATAACAAAACGAACCACAAAGTACATTAAGGAAAAATGATTCCAACTTTGCGCCTTAGCGTCTTTGCGGTAAAAAAAATTATAAACCATGATAATAAAACAACTTTCGGTATTTCTGGAAAATAAATCAGGCAGATTAAATGAAGTCTCGAGCTTGTTGGCCGAAGCAGGTATAAACATGTCGGCTTTCAGCATTGCCGACACCAGCGACTTTGGAATTTTAAGGGTCATAGTATCTGACCCCGACAAGGCACTAAAAATACTCCGGGAGAAAGAATTCTCAGCCAGTCTCACAGAAGTAGTTTGCCTAATATGCCCCAACGAGCCGGGAGCCTTATCCAGGGCCCTTGATATCCTCAGCAAGGAGGATGTTCAGATTGAGTACATGTATGCCTTTTCAATCGAGCAGTCAGCGAATATTATAATTCGTCCGGCGAATGTTCAAAAATGCATTGAAGCACTTAACAAGCACCAGATGGAACTAATGAAAGCCAGTGACTTATACAAATTATAAAAAGCAATCTGATTTTACACAAACAGAGATAAACTAATTAAAACCAATATTATTCGTTTTTTAACCTGATTTTTAATTATTTTCATGCCGTAAACGAAATGTTTATCTGGAAAAATTGGATTCTTTTTATTTAAATGGATTGGTTATGACTCAAAAAGCAACAATATTGTTTTTTGACTTTTTTATATAAATTATTCCGGGAGGAGTGATAACCAGTTTATTATATCTCACCCGGGCAATTACCCGGGTTTTTTATTTTTTAAAAAGACATTAACAACACAACACATATCACCAAAATGAAGAAAGTAGCTATACAAGGTGTTGCTGGTTCGTTTCACGAAGACGCTGCCCAACGGTATTTCGCAGATGAGCAGATTGAAATCATTGAATGCCGCACCTTCAGAAAGGTTTGTCACTTAATAGATAACGATGAGGCAGACATAGCAGTGATGGCTATTGAAAATGCCATTGCCGGCAGCCTTCTTGAGAACTACGGATTGTTGCGCGATTTTCACCTTAAAATTACCGGTGAAATTTACCTGCATATTCAAATGAATTTAATGGCCTTACCGGGCGTAAGTAAAGACGACATTACCGAAATACACTCGCACCCCATAGCCCTGAAACAATGCGCCGAATACATCGATGCAACCTTCGGGCAAATTTCGCTCGACGATAATTTCGACACCGCCGGGGCTGCCAAAAACATTGCCAAAAACAAGCTCGCCAATGTGGCTTCCATTGGCAATGAGCGAACTGCCGAATTATACGGCCTCAACATTCTCGAAAAAAGTGTTGAAACCAACAAACGCAATTACACCCGCTTTTTGATACTTGCCAAACAAGCCATACCTACCAAAGACGCGAACAAAGCATCTATAGCTTTTGAGGTTGGGCATTTTCACGGTTCACTGGCACAAGTGTTGAATATTTTTGCCGAAAACGAAATCAACCTCACCAAAATCCAGTCGGTGCCCATTATTGGCAAACCCAACGAATATTCATTTCATGTAGATATTGAATGGGAAGATATTGACAAATACGAAAAGGCAATTCACAAAGTACTAAAGAATGTATCGAGCCTTACTATTTTGGGCGAGTATGTACGTGGCGAACGCAAAATATATAATGCTTAATAACCACAAGACCTATATCATATTTTTTCATTATAAAAACCAGTAAGTTTATTTCCTGAAAAATCAGAAAAATGCAAAATATTCCAATAAACAATAAGATTATTGACTCAAAACTCGAAGCCTTCAACATTACTGATATGGACAAGGCTTCTATCCGTGAAGTAGTTGAAATTGTTAACCAGGTACAGGACGAAACCGGCACCAAATTCATACGCATGGAAATGGGTGTCCCCGGCCTTCCTCCCGCCAAAGTAGGCGTTGATGCCGAAATTGAAGCACTAAAAAATGGAGTAGCCTCCAAATACCCTAACATCAACGGCATCCCAGAAGTTAAGAAGGAAGCTGCACGTTTTGTAAAAAATTTCATGAACATCGAGGTGAAACCCGAATGCTGCGTGCCTTCGTCAGGCTCAATGCAGGGCACATACTCAGTTTTTCAGGTGGCCTCGTCGTGCGATAAGCAAAAAGACACCGCCCTGTTTATCGACCCCGGTTTTCCGGTCCAGAAACAACAATTTATGGTTATGGGGCACAAATTTGAATCGTTTGATGTGTATGACTACCGCGGAGAAAAATTACGGGGAAAACTCGAGAGCCACCTTAGCAAAGGAAACATTAATTCGATAATATACTCAAACCCAAACAACCCAACCTGGGTTTGCTTTACTGAAAACGAGTTACAAATTATTGGTGAGTTGGCCAATAAATACGATGTGATTGTGATGGAAGACCTGGCCTATTTTGGAATGGATTTCCGTAAAGATTTATCGAAACCCGGACAAGCGCCTTACCAGCCCTCGGTGGCAAATTACACTGACAATTATGTGTTGTTTATTTCGGCCTCAAAAATATTTTCGTATGCCGGTCAACGTATTGCTATAATTGTAATGTCTGATAAAGTTTATCACCGCAATTATCCCGAACTCGAGAACCGCTATAAAATCAAAGGCTTTGGCAATGCAGTGATTTACCGTGTTCTTTATGCCCTTTCATCGGGGGTAAGCCATTCGGCACAATATGCCATGGCAGCCATGCTCAAAGCTGCCAACGATGGAACATTTGACTTTGTAAACGAAGTAAAAGAATATGGTGAGAAAGCCCAAATAATGAAAGACCTGTTCACGAAAAACGGATTTACAATATTATACGACAAAGACGAGGGCGAACCCATTGGCGACGGGTTTTATTTCACACTTGCCTACCCTGGCATGAAAGCAGGCGAGCTATTACACCGGATGCTTTTTTACGGCATCAGTGCCATCACCCTGTCAAGCACCGGTAGCACAAAAGAAGGACTAAGGGCGTGTGTTTCACCGGTTGCGCACAACCAAATGAAAGATTTAAAAGAACGACTGGAAGCTTTTCACAAAGCATATCCAACTAAATAACAAGTATAATTAACCAACAAAACAATACAATATGGCAAAAGTAAGAGGAGCTGTCGTAGTTGACAAAGAGGTTTGCAAAGGCTGCAATTTATGTGTAGTAGCCTGCCCTCAGGATGTTTTGAGCTTACACAAAGAAGTGAACAGCAAAGGCTATCATTATTCATATATGTCGAACCCCGAGGCATGTACCGGATGCATGAACTGTGCCCAGGTATGTCCCGACAGCTGTATAACTGTATACCGTGTTAAACCACAAAAAATTGCATAATCCAGTTAAAAACCAAAAATCGAGATAACAATGGGAGATATACGTTTAATGAAGGGCAACGAAGTAATTGCCGAAGCTGCAATACGATGTGGCTGCGATGGCTACTTCGGTTACCCCATCACCCCGCAATCTGAAATAATGGAAACGCTAATGCTGCGGCGCCCATGGGAAGAAACAGGCATGGTTGTTTTGCAGGCCGAAAGCGAAGTAGCATCGGTAAACATGCTATTCGGTGGAGCTTCGGCAGGTAAAAAAGTAATGACCTCATCATCGAGCCCGGGCATCAGCCTCATGGCCGAGGGTATTTCGTACATTGCCGGTGCCGAACTGCCTGCTTTATTTGTTAACGTTCAGCGTGGCGGCCCTGGCCTTGGTACCATCCAGCCTTCGCAGGCCGACTATTTCCAGTCGACCAAAGGTGGCGGCCATGGCGATTATAAACTTATTGTACTGGCTCCCTCGTCAGTTCAAGAAATGAACGACTTTGTCGATTTAGGCTTCGAGCTTGCCTTCAAATACCGCAACCCGGCCATGATCTTAACCGACGGTGTTATTGGACAGATGATGGAAAAAGTAGAACTGAGCGAATTCAAACCACGCCTTACCGACGAAATGGTCGAAAAAGAACATGGCAATTGGGCCGCAACAGGTAAAAAGAAAAACAGGGAACATCATATTTTAACGTCACTCGAACTACAATCGGAAAAGCAGGAAGCGCACAACCAAAAACTCCAGGCCAAATACAAACAAATGGAGGAAGAAGATGTGCGTTTTGAAGAAATTGAATGTGACGATGCTGAATATATTTTGGTTGCATTTGGCGTTTCGGCCCGTATTTCGCAAAAAGCTGTTGAAATATTACGAAAAAAAGGCATCAAAGCCGGACTTCTAAGGCCGATAACGCTCTACCCTTTCCCCACAACCAAAATACAAGAACTTTCTAAACAAGTAAAAGGCTTCATTTCGATTGAAATGAATGCCGGGCAAATGGTTGAGGATATTAAACTGGCCGTTAATGGCAAAGTTCAGGTTGAATTTTTTGGCCGCATGGGTGGGATCATTGCCACACCGGCTGAAATTGTTGAAGCAGTGGAATCAAAATTAATTGGAGGATAGGCCATGGTAGACACATTGAAAATTGAAGACATCATAAAACCTGAAAATAAGGTTTACGAAAAAACCAGCGTGCTCACCGACGTTCCTATGCACTATTGCTACGGGTGCAGTCATGGCGTGGTACACAAACTGGTTGCTGAAGTTATTGAAGAAATGGACATTCAGGAAGATACCATAGGTGTTTCGCCGGTAGGTTGTGCTGTATTGGCATATAATTATATCGATATTGACTGGATGCAGGCAGCTCATGGCCGTGCACCAGCAGTAGCAACAGGTTACAAAAGGGTAAACCCCGAAAAGTATGTATTTACATACCAGGGCGATGGCGACCTTGCCGCTATAGGTACTGCCGAAACCATGCACGCTGTTAACAGGGGCGAAAATATTGTGGTTATTTTTATCAACAATGCCATATATGGCATGACCGGTGGGCAAATGGCCCCAACCACAATGCTTGGACAACCAACATCCACCAGTCCTTACGGACGGGATATCGACCTGAACGGATACCCGCTGAAAATTACCGAGCTACTGGCACAACTGCCCGGGGCAGCTTATGTTACACGACAAAGCGTACACACGCCCGGTAACGTGCGTAAGTGCAAAAAGGCCATTCGCAAAGCTTTTGAGAATTCGGCAAAGAACATTGGAACTTCATTTGTAGAAGTGGTTTCAACCTGCAACTCGGGTTGGAAACAAACCCCCGAAGAGTCCAATAAATGGATGGAGGAAAACATGTTTCCTTTCTACCCGCTTGGCGATATCAAAGACAGCGAGCGCGACACAGCCGATGAGTATCTGGTTCAAAAACTTAAAAAGTAAACATCATGAAGGAAGAAATCATTATAGCAGGATTTGGCGGACAAGGCGTATTGTCGATGGGAAAAATACTGGCCTATTCGGGCATTATGCAAAACCAGGAAGTATCGTGGTTTCCATCGTACGGTCCCGAAATGCGCGGTGGGACAGCCAACGTGTCGGTTATCCTGAGCGATGAGCGCATTTCGTCACCGGTACTAAACACCTTCGATACAGCCATAATCCTTAACCAGCAATCACTCGATAAGTTCGAGGATGCCGTTAAACCAGGCGGAACACTTATTTTCGACCCGAACGGAATCGTGAATGAACCTTCGCGTACCGACATCAACATATATAAAATTGAAGCAACAAGGCTGGCTGCCGAGAAAGGGCAACCTAAAATTTTCAATATGATTGTTTTGGGCGCTTTTCTGAAAGCCAAACCTATTGTTCAAATAGAAAATGTTAAAAAAGGCCTCGAAAAATTGCTACCCGAGCGGCATCACCACATGATTCCGATGAACATCGAAGCCCTTGAACTGGGCGAAAAAGAGCTGATAACAGTTCGATAAAAAGATATTGACCAAAAATTGAAAAGAGGCTTATTTTCAGAAATGCAGAATAAGCCTCTTTCTTTTTTATCCCCCCAATGCAAATAAGTCATTAAATCTTCCTCCCAAGCTTTCACAAAACTTGCCGCTTACTTTTTAATAACTACTTTTGCCGCCCGTTTTCATCAAATAAATAGTAAGCAATAATGATAACCGTTTCAAATTTAAGTATCCAGTTTGGCAAGCAAGTTCTTTTTCAGGATGTTGACATGAAGTTCACTGCAGGCAACTGTTATGGCATAATTGGCGCAAATGGCGCAGGCAAATCAACATTTTTGAAAATGCTATATGGCGATGTACCTGTATCTACAGGCCATGTTTCGTTTGGTTCAGGCGAACGCCTCTCTGTTTTGGAACAGGACCATTTTGCTTTCGACGAGTTCACCGTTCTGGATACCGTTCTTATGGGGCACACCGAACTGTGGAAAAACATGAAAAAGAAAGAAGCCCTGTATGCCAAAACCGATTTTACCGAAGAAGATGGCATGCTGGCCTCGGAACTCGAAGACCAGTTTGCCGAAATGGACGGCTGGAATGCCGAAAATAATGCAGCCAGCTTGCTTAGTGGTTTAGGTGTTAAAGAAGACTTCCACTACCGCAAAATGGAAGACATGGACGGTAAAATAAAAGTGAAAGTTTTGCTTGCACAGGCTTTGTTTGGAAAACCAGACAACCTGCTACTCGATGAGCCAACCAACGACCTTGACCTCGAAACCATTACCTGGCTAGAAAATTACCTGGCTAACTTTGACAATACGGTACTTGTGGTTTCGCACGACCGTCACTTCCTTGATTCTATTTGCACCCACATTGTGGATATCGACTTTGGAAAAGCCCGCATGTATGGCGGAAATTATACTTTTTGGTATGAATCGAGCCAGCTGGCACTACGCCAACAACAAGCCCAAAACCGAAAAGCCGAAGAGAAAAAGAAAGAATTGCAGGAATTTATTGCCCGCTTTAGTGCCAACGTGGCCAAATCGAAGCAAACCACCAGCCGTAAAAAAATGCTTGAAAAACTCAATGTTGAAGAAATTCAACCTTCGACCCGAAAATACCCGGGCATTATTTTTACGCCCGACCGTAAACCCGGGAACAATGTGCTCGAAGTTAAAAACCTGAGCAAATCAATCGATGGTGAAATGCTTTTTAGCAACATTACTTTTAATGTTGAAAAGGAAGACAAAATTGTATTCGTTTCGCGCGACTCCCGCGCCATGACCGCATTTTTTGAAATACTGGCCGGCAACAACAAGCCCGATGGTGGCGAATTTGCATGGGGACAAACCATTACCCCGGCTTATCTACCTCTCGAGAACAGCGATTTTTTCGAAAACAACCTTACGCTTATCGACTGGCTGGGACAATTTTCGAGCGATACCAGCGAAATGTTCCTGCGTGGTTATTTGGGCAAAATGCTATTTTCGGGCGAAGAGGTGTATAAAAAAGCCAACGTGCTCTCGGGAGGGGAAAAAATGCGCTGCATGATTGCCCGTATGATGCTGCAAAATGCTAACGTGATGGTTCTCGACACCCCCACCAACCACCTCGACCTTGAATCGATACAGGCTTTCAACAATAAGCTTAGCCAATTCCCGGGCAATATTCTTATGGCATCGCACGACCACCAGTTTATCGACACCGTTTGTAACCGCGTAATTGAACTTACGCCAAACGGCATGCTCGACAAACAAATGGAATACTCTGAATATGAATCAAGCGACATTATTAAAGAACAACGGGAAAAAATGTACAAGTAAACTTCTAAAAAAAAGTGGTAAAATAATTATCTTAAGCACACGTTTTTTAAAACCATTTTTATAAATTAGTGAATTGTCAAGATGATGGTTCATGAATATATTCTTTGCACTGCTGCCGGTACTCTTATTTTTGCTGTTCTTGTTTTTGCTCGACAGTTTCAAGCTTGTTGTAAAAAAACAACTTACACTTTGTCTTGCCTGGGGAATCGTCAGCTCAGTATTGGCATTCTACATCAACACGCTTACTTTAAACCACGTTCAAATTACCTTTGAAGTTTTTTCAAGATACATTTCACCTCTTTTCGAAGAAATTCTGAAAGTACTTGTCATCTTAATTCTCATAAAAAGAAAAAGGGTTGGTTTTATGATAGATGCAGCCATTTATGGTTTTGCAGCCGGTACCGGTTTTGCCCTTGCCGAAAACATTTTTTATATTTACACCAACAACGACCCCAACCTGCTTATCTGGATTATTCGCGGCCTTGGAACTTCAATTATGCACGGTGGGTGTACAGCCCTGTTTGCCCTTATTGTTGTGGGGGCAAAAAATCGCGACTCATCACTTATCCTTAACTTTATGGCAGCCATTGGCCTGGCTTATCTTATCCATTCTATGTTTAACCACTTTTATGTAAGCCCCATTATTCAAACCGCCGGAATTGTGGTGGTGCTCCCGCTGGTTTTTATACTCATCTTCAACCTCAACGAAAAACAATTGCAAAACTGGCTCGAAATTGAATTTGCCAACGAAGTGAAACTTTTAAACATGATAAACAAAGGGCATTTTAGAAACACAAAAGCCGGCGAATATCTTACCTCGTTAAAATCGAAATTCAAAGGCGAAGTGATACTCGACATGTACTGTTTTATCAGTCTTTACCTCGAACTTTCGATTAAAGCCAAACGAAATATAATGCTCAAAGAAAGTGGTTTCCCACCAATGATTGAGCCCGACATTAACGACAAACTAAGCGAGCTAAAACAACTGCGCAAACAAATTGGCAAAGTAGGCGAACTAACCCTGGCCCCTCTTATTCGGATGAACTACCGCGATTTATGGAAACTGAAAACATTGGAGTGATTTTTTAAAAAAATATCCAACTTTTTATGAACCCGGCATAATTAGAATGTGCCGGTACATATTTTTTAAATGGACGATGACAAAGTTATAATCGAAGAAATTTTAAACGGGGAAGTCAGCCGGTTTGAATTGTTGGTCAAAAAATATCAGCAACCGGTGTACAATGTAATTTTTCGGATTTCAGGAAATGTAGAAGATGCAAAGGAAATCACGCAAGATGTATTTGTGAAAAGTTACGAGTCGCTCAAGAACTATAAGCCCGGCTATAAATTTTTTAGCTGGTTGTACCGCATAGCCATCAACAGCGCTTTAATGCACAATAAACAAAACCGGCGCTTTGTGCCCATGGATGACAAAACGGAAAGGCAACCGGCATTTCAAAACACAATAACTGACGATGATGAATATAGGTACAAACAACTAAATAAAGCACTGGTTGAATTGCCCGAAAAGTACAAATCGGTAATTGTACTAAAATATTACGCCGGTTTGTCGTATGCACAAATTGCAACAATTACCGGGATGGATGAAAAAAGGGTGAAATCGAGGTTGTACGACGGAAGGGCGCTTTTAAAAGAATTGCTTGCAAAAGCCAATTACATTTAAACCATAATGTAAAATGAAGAAAGAACACGAAATACTCATTCAAAAAAAGGTTGATGGACAGTTATCGGCTACCGAAGAAAAACAATTCGACAAGCTAATTGCGCAATCTGCCGAAGCCCAAAAATATTACAACGAAATAAAAAAAATTGACAAGCTCCTTACGTCCGATGCCAAAAGAACGAAAGTATTTGACAATACCCGCTCAATTATGAATACCATAAGTGAAAGCAATGTTCAACACACAAAAACGAAAACCCGCTTGTTTACGCCCCGGCTCATGAAATACGCTGCAATATTAATTGTTGGAGTTTTTATGGGCGCTGCATTTAGCTACACATTTTTTAATTCAGCTGAAATTGATAATACAATGCTAAGCGGCACAATGGCAAATAAAACAGATGAACAAATTCTGTTTGCAGACGGGCAAACAAAAGTCGTACTTCAAACAATAGATGCCAAAGAATTAAAAATTGCATTGTTCAGGGTCACAACCAATGAGCTTATCAATTGCGAAATTACAAACACGGGGCATGAACAATTGCAAATTGTAGCACTAAAAAATAAAGCCAACCTTTCGGGAGAAACCGAAACAAATAATCAACTTATAATTACAGGGAATACAACATTCCAGATAATTTTTAACAGCAATGAAACACCTAAAATAAAACTTGTTAGGGATAACGAACTTATTACCTTAAAAAAAATTGAGTAAAACCACCCAACTTTTATATACCTTTAGAATAATTCAGTTAACACAAGCATTTTTTTGAAAATATAAATTTAAATCATTAATCTATTTAATTATACTGCTATGAAACGAAAAAGCAAATTATTCAATGCAACTCTCATCGTACTAAGCCTGGTTATCGGTTTTGTAATTGGCATCAGTTTAGATTTTCCAAAAACCAATACCGACAATCTGAAGGGCACCATTGGGAAAGTTAACAAGCACCGCGATGTAAACATAACCGATGCCGACATCCAGCTTCGCTCGGAGCTTGTATCCAACGAAGAAAAACGTGAAGGCTACCTCAACTATTACTCTTTTCATTACAGCATCGTTGCATGGCTATCATCACTGGTCGATTCTGCTATTGTGGTATCAGAGGAAAACGAAGAATTTGCACAAGCCAATGCAGCAGTCATACGCAGCTTGAAAAACTACAAACAAAACATCGAAAACCCCAGGGCTGAACTTTTATTGGCTGTGCTCACGCTTCAAAATATCGACGAAGTTGAGGAGGCTGCCATAGGTACCATACTGAACAATGCCAACATGGCCATAGCCCGCACAACGTATAACGAAAATGCCATTGCAGGCTTCACTTCGGCAGCTCAGGAGTTTATTTTAAATAACAATGAAAAGAACATTGATGCACTTATTAACGTACACGATAAATTATCGATGGTGCAATTTACAAAGGCTGTAATTACCAAAGACAAGCCCATGATAAAATACTACGATAAGCACGAAATCTTTTCAGATGCAGATAACCTAAGTGCTTTCATGGGAAGCGAACAAGATTTGGGTTTGCTAGTTATTTTAGATTCCGAACGTTTGCAGGCTGGATTTCCCAGCCAAAGCCAACTAGAAGGCAGCGAATCGTTAGAGCGTTCTTTTAATTTTAGCAACGAAATGATTCAAGGCGTATCATTGCTTGATGCCACAAAGCTTGAAAGTGCCAAAGCTTTAATGGGGGTAAGTTTACTTAACATCGAAAAATTGGGCCTTTTTTCAAACTCGGGTTTAGGCTCTCAAATAAACGGCAGCCTCAATTCAGATGAATTATTAAAGGCATGGGATTCTGAACAACTAAAAGGTTTGTGGGGTACCGAGCAACTACAATCATTCTCTGACAATGAAAGACTTGGATTCATGACTGGTGGATTCTAACTCATCTATTTATAAATATACAACTATGAAACGAGCAAAAAATATTTACATGGCAGCGGCAGCAATAGCTGCATTGGTTATTGGTTTTGTAATTGGTATTTCAATCAATTACCCCAACGTAAACAACAACGAAATTTCGGGAACCATTGGCAAAGTAAATAAATACCGCGACGTACAAATGTCGGAAGCCGATATTCAGTTGCGCTCCTATTTATTGAACGACGAGCAACTAAAGCAGCGTTACGAAGACTATTATGCCATGCATTACGCACTGGCGGTGGAACAAAGCGAAAGAATTGATTTCGCGATAGAAGCTGCAACACAAAACGAATTGTTTGCCGGCAACAATGCCAATGCCATAAAACAACTTGAGCTTTTCAGAAACAAACTGGACGAAGCCCGTGCAAACATACTGCTTGCCAATTCGGCAGTTAAAAGCCTGACCCCCGACATTACAGGCATCGTGATGGATGCAATAAACCAGGCAAACATTACCATATCGCAAATTGATTACAACAATACAGCCGTAATTGAATTTGTTGAAGCACTTAACAATTTTATTCTCGACAGGGATGGCAATGTGAGTGCAAAACTGCTCGAAGCACACGACCTGCTGACCATGAACCAACTTACAAAAGCTTTATTGACCAACAATAAGCCGATGTTGAAATACCTTGATGAAAAATCAATCTACACCAAACAAGAAGACATGGGGGCTGTTTATGCATCAACCGAAATTATGGAATTTATGATACATGACACCGAACGTTTAAATGTATATTTGGGTCAGGAAACTTTTGACTTGCTTGTTTTATTAAACAGCAACGAGTCGCTTAAACTCATGTATAACGACATCAACAAATTGGAGTCAAACCTTCATGATACCGAAGTACTAAAATTCGGTTTTCCAAGCCAATCGAACAGTTTGCAAGATGTAAGTTTATTAAACACTGAAAAATTAAATATGTTCAATGATAAGGATTTCCTGAATTCAAGTATCAATGATTCAGAATTTTTGAAAGGCATCATATTTAACAACCAGGAACAATTGGGATTATATAATCACGAAGTATTACACTTCTGGTAAATCACATACCTTTTTTTTAACGATACTATGCAAAACCTGTTAACCCGTACCCTCTTTTTACTTTTCATTTTCACATTGTCTGAAGCTGCCTACCCGCAGGATATCATCGAGTACAAGACTGACGACCTTGAGTTGGTTTATTTTGGGAAACGATACTCGTACATGATTCCACACGTGGTTACCTCGTTCGACAATGCCATCGATTTTCACCGTAAATTTTGGGATTACGGGCGCGATAAAACGCATGTGGTGCTGAACGATTTTTCAGACTTTGGGCACGGGGGTGCCATAGCCATGCCGCGCAACCAGGTTTTTCTGGGCATCGAGCCTTATAGTTTTGCCTTTAGCATTATACCTTCGAGCGAGCGCTTTCAGTGGTTGTTTAACCACGAACTCACCCACGTTACCATGGCCGATAAAGCAAACAACACCGACCGATTTTGGCGCAAGGTGTTCTTTGGAAAAGTAATACGCAACGAGCGCCACCCGGTATCGGCGCTCTGGAGCTACCTTACCGTGCCACGCTGGTATGCCCCGCGCTGGTACCACGAGGGTATAGCCTGTTTTATGGAAACCTGGATGAGTGGAGGTTTGGGGCGCGCCATGGGTAGCTACGACGAGATGTATTTCCGAAGCATTGTTGCCGGAAACCACCCGCTTTACTCGGTGGTTGGCCTCGAAACCGAAGGTACAACCATCGATTTTCAATTGGGTGCCAATGCCTATTTGTACGGGACCCGCTTTGTTGATTACCTGGCCTATAAATATGGCATCACAAAACTGAAAGATTTTTATGAGCGTGACAACAACAGCAAGGCTTTCTATGGTACACAGTTTAAAAAAGTGTATCAATTGAACGTGAACGAGGCATGGAACAACTGGATTGAATTTGAGAAAGATTTTCAAAAAAGAAACCTCGAAACCGTAGGCGAATACCCGCTTACAGAATTCCGGCCCATCACCACAAAAAACCTCGGCAACATGTCGAAATACGGTTACAACCCTAAAACCGGTAAAATAATTGCAGCCATCAACCACCCGGGTATTATTTCTCAAATAGCCAAAATAGATATACACACGGGCAAGGTTGAGAAATTGGCCACACTCGATTCGCCCATGCTGTACAACTCAACACACCTGGCGTACGACCCCGATAACGAGCGGGTTTTTATTACCGAGCAAAACAACGGCTACCGCAGCCTGGTGGAAATTGATGCACGCAAAAAACGCAAAAAAACACTCATCCGCTTTTCGCGTACGGGCGAACTGGTTTATAATCGCACCGACAGCACAATATGGGGCGTACAGCACGACAATGGCTATTCGCGGCTTGTGAAAATTCCGGCACCTTACAATAAAGTTGTTCCAATGTACTCAGCCCCTTTTGGCAAATCGCTGTTCGACCCGGCTATTTCTAACGATGGAAAAACCATCATTGCATCATTAACCGGTGTACGTGGAGAACAGTCAATTGTTGCTTTTGATATTGCTGAACTCGAAACCGGCAATAACCGCTACGAAACTATTTACGAGTTAGAAGAGAACACCCTCACTCAGTTCAAATTTTCACCCGACGATAAATATATCATCGGCACATCCGATTACACCGGCATTTCAAATGTGTGGCGCATCAAGCTCGAAACAAAAGATTTTGAGCTGCTTTCGAATATCGAAACTGGCTTTTTCATGCCCTTGCAACACACCTCAGATTCACTTATCGTTTTGAAATTTGAACGCGATGGTATGATTCCGGGCATCATCCCAATCGAGGTTTTAAACGATGCCAACGCCATCGATTACCTGGGCAACCATGTGGCCGAACGCAACCCCGAGGTGAAAGACTGGGTGCTGCCGGTACCCGAGAAACTAAACCCCGACACTATACGGAGCCGTGAAAGCGAATACCGGATACTGCGAAAAATGAAACTTACCAACGCCTACCCCGACATATCGGGTTATAAAAACACTGCTGCAGTTGGATACCGCATAAACATTAGCGACCCGCTTTCGCTTAGCAACATCAACCTGTTTGTGGGCACATCGCCTTGGTCCGATTACGAAAGCAAACAAAAAATACATGCACAGCTCGATTGGAAATACTGGGGTTGGAACCTGTTGGCATCGTACAACAAAACCGACTTTTACGATTTGTTTGGACCTACCAAGCGCAGCAGGGCTGGTTATACAATAGGTTTAACTTATGGGAAAAAACACACTTTACGGAAACCATTGATATTTCATTATCAGGGCGGCATCTACACCTATGGCGACTTGGAAGTATTGCCACAATATCAAAATGTTAGCACACCCATCAGTAACTTTCAGGCAGCCAACATTAATGGTGGCATTTCAAAACTACGAAAAACCCTGGGTGGCGTTGACGATGAACATGGTTTTAGCTGGGATGTTGATGCCACAGCCATTTATGCCGGAGAAAATTTATACCCTGCCCTGCAATCGAACCAAAGTATTGGATTATTAGTACCAGTGGTGCGCAATACAAGTTTTTGGATTCGTAACAGCATTGGGCAGTCGTTTGGAAAGCAAGGTTCACCATTGTCAAACTTTTACTTTGGTGGTTTTCGCAATAACTATGTCGATTGGCAACCATCGGAGCAATACCGCAAACCACTGGCATTTCCCGGTGCCGAAATTGACGAAATTCAAGCCCGTAATTATATCAAAACCATGGGCGAGCTCAACCTAAAACCCATACGGCTACGTCGTGTTGGCGCAAACTGGGGATATCCAACATATATAAAAGCATCGGTATTTGGAACACATCTGATTACAGATGTAAATAATACGGAAAATGTCAGAAATATTTTTAATTTTGGTTCTCAAATAGACATACAGTTTGTACTATTTTCGTATTTGAAAACAACATGGTCGTTTGGTTATGCCCGTTTACTCGAACATGAATCAAACAATAAGGGTCAATTTATGTTTTCATTAAAACTATTGGGAAAATAAAAAGAAAAAATAACAAATTTAAATCCACACCATGAGCATTAAACACCTAAATCTCATCACACTGGCTGTACTAACAATTTTTATTGGAACAGCCTGTAACAATTCTTCGAAATCAAAAAAAGGCACAACTTCCGACGGCAAAGAAAAGTCTGTTGAAGTTGAAGTTTTTGATGCCAATGAGCTAAAAGACCAAATTGTTGGAATTATTCAGGATGCGCCCGACCCAAATGAAACAGCTAAGTTACTCAATGAAGCAGGTGCATCGTACATTCTCGACCTTACTGTCCCGGCAGAAGATGTTGATAAATTTTTAACAACCACCCAAAAAAGCATCGGACTGGGCATGTACGCTTTCGATATTCAATATGCCACTGCATATAACCGTGGCGACGTAGCTAGCAAAATCAGTGTTATTGAACGTGATATTATTGAAAGCCTGGGGCTCGAAAAAGACCTGAGCTCATCTGAACAATACATTAAAAGGCTTCAGGACAATATGAACAACAAAGACTCGATTGAAAACTTGGTTGCCGAAGCAATGAACTATGCCAACCAGCAACTTGCCAGGGGCGATCGCCCCGATGTATATGCACTTGCCTTTATTGGTGCTAACATTGAAGCATTATACATCCTTAGCCAGCTCACAAAAATGTCGGGCGAAAACAAAGAATTGTTGAAAATAATGTCGAACCAAAAAGAACGTGCAAAATCGGTCTTCTCGCTTCTTGAATTAATGTCGGGCGACAAAACCGTGAAACCTTATTACGACAAAATGAAACCTGTATATGAATACTATATGCAGGTGAAAAAATTTGGTGAAGACGAACTTTTGGAAATTTCTCCAAAAATTGAAGATTTGCGAAACAGTATCATGTAACAAAAACATTATTCAAAACTTGAAAGCCGGCTCAACTCAAAGCCGGTTTTTTTGTGTCAACTTTAAAATTAATAAAACATTCTATTGCAAATGCAACTTTTTGTTAAATAAAACGAGCCCTGTTTCAAAACATTTTTGTTAACTTTATGGGATATCTTAACAAACTTGAACTATGAAGCACATTTCAATTTTATTTGTCATATTCATTTTACTGCCTGCCCCGGCTCATTCTCAAACAGATACACTTACCTTTACCCCGCAATGGTTGCCACAAGCGCAATTTGCCGGTTATTATGTTGCCAGGGAAAAAGGATTTTATAATGAAGAAGGCTTGACCATAAAAATCGAGCATCCCTCAGCTTCGGTCAATGCAACACAAATGCTTGAAAACAATACAGCCGATGTGATTTCACTGTTTCTGGTGAGCGCCCTAAAAGCCAGGGGGCAAGGTCTCAAACTGGTAAATATCGCCCAACAATCGCAACATTCGGCACTTATGTTTGTGAGCCACAAAAAAAGTGGCATCGAGCAATTAAGCCAGCTTAACAATAAACGAATAGCGATATGGAAAAGTGGTTTTGACGAAGTACCCAAAGCGCTCATGCAGTCGAACAATTATGATGTAGAATGGGTGCCCATTCTCTCTTCTATTAATTTATTTATGGCCGGGGGTGTTGATGCCATGACCGTTATGTGGTACAACGAATACGACCAAATCATTAATGCCGGCATTAACCCCGGGGAGCTTAACACTTTTTATTTTTCAGATTATGGATATAACATACCCGAAGACGGTTTGTACTGTATGGAAAGCACTTACCTGCAACGAAAAAACGAACTCGGGAACTTTGTTAAAGCAACCATCCGGGGCTGGGAATATGCCCGGAGCAACCCCGGGGAGGCACTTGATATTGTGCTGAAAGAGATGAAAAAAGCACATGTGCCAACCAATTACACCCACCAGAAATGGATGCTGCAATGTATACTTGACCTGAACCTGCCAGGTGATAAAAATGTTGAAAAAGGAGAACTGGCAGAAACAGATTTTTATAAAACCCTGAACCTGTTGAAAAATGGTTCGTATATAAATAAAAACATCAAATTTGACGAATTTTATAAACCTGTTTTGAAAAAATAACCTAACAATATTACAATGGCACCTATTTCAAAAAAATCATTATCGTCGCGAATTGTTTTTTACGTGGCTTCGTTTTGTGTATTGCTTTTCCTCATTTCGCTTTCAATATTCTATTTCTTCTCGAAAAAATCTATCGAAGAAAAAACCATTGAAAATGCCCGCGAGCTAACACAAAACACAGTCCTGAAAACTGAGCAGGTGCTTATTTCTTCCGAAAAAATCCTCAACAATTACCGTTGGATTATTGAAAAAAATATCCAACAGCCCGATTCGATGCAAAACTATACACAACGCGTCCTTGAAATGAATCCGGAAATTATAGGATGTGCCATTGCTTTTAAACCTGATTTTTTTAATGAAAAAGGCTATTACTTCTCGCCTTTCTCATACCGCACAAACGATTCGATTGTTACAACACAATTGGGAAGTAACGAGTACGACTATTTTGCAATGGATTGGTATCAAATACCGGCAACCCTCCAAAAGCCATATTGGAGCGAGCCATACTACGACACCGGGGGCGGCAATGCTTTAATGACAACCTATTCCATGCCTTTCTACACACATACCGGGGGTAAAAATGAATTTGCCGGGATACTCACCATCGACTTATCACTTGAATGGTTTACCGATATTGTTTCCTCGGTTAAAATACTCGAAACCGGCTACGCGTCGGTAATATCACGCAACGGGACTTTTGTAACCCACCCCAATACCGATATCATCATGAACCAAACCATCTTTAGCTATGCCGCTGAGATGAACAGCCCCGGGCTCAGGGAAATTGGGCGCAACATGCAGGCTGGCAAAACCGGTTTCGAAGATGTTGTTGTAAACGGCAACGATTTAATCGTGTCATACAAACCCCTGAATACCAGCAACTGGACATTGGCTGTGGTATTTTCGCGCGAGGAAATGTACGCCCCACTACAAAAAATTTCACTCATTCTTATCCTCATAATTATCGTGGGTATGGCCTTAATGGTTTTTGCTGTGAAAAAAGTTGTTGAACGACAAATTGCACCACTGAAATGCTTTGCCCGTTCAAGCCACGAGATAGCTGATGGAAATTTCAATGCAAACCTGCCCGAAATTAAAACCGAAGACGAAATGAAGGAGCTGCACGATGCTTTCGCACACATGCAGACCGACCTGAAAAAATACATCAAAAACCTAAAAGAAACCACAAGCGCAAAAGAAAAAATTGAAAGCGAACTGCGCATTGCCCGCGAAATACAAATGGGCATGATACCGAAAATATTCCCGCCATTCCCCAACACACCCGAAATTGACCTGTATGCCATGCTCGAACCCGCCAAAGAAGTAGGCGGCGACCTGTACGATTTTTTCATGATTGACGACACCCACCTTTGCTATGCCATTGGCGATGTTTCGGGGAAAGGGGTACCCGCTTCGTTGTTCATGGCCGTAACCCGCACCCTGTTGCGTTCGGTAGCCCCAAACCAACGCTCAACCAAATTAATTGTGAACAATTTGAACAACTCATTAGCCGTTGGCAATGATTCAAGTATGTTCGTTACCTTCTTTATCGGAATTATCAACCTTAAAACCGGCGAAATGAACTATACCAATGCCGGGCATAACCCGCCGGTAATCATCAGCGGCGACAATAAAACTGAATTTTTCGAAATTACACAAGATATCCCCATTGGTTTGTTTGAACAATACGACTATACCGAAAAAACACGCGTACTATCCGAAAACGACAGACTGTTCCTTTACACCGATGGCATAACCGAGGCCGAAAACTGGGACGAAGAACTATATTCCGACGAACGCCTACTAAAATGTATTACCGGAATCAATAGCTTTGACCCTACCGAAATAGTAATGAAAGTAGCTCGCGATGTGGTTGTCCATGTTAACGATTACCAACAATCGGACGACCTTACAATGATGAGCATCATTTACAAGGGTTCAAAAAAATAGCCTATGCAAAAGCATATCAACATAAAAAACAACATAAAGCAGTTACCCTTTTTAGCCGAAGAGCTTGAAAAACTTGGCGAAGAGTGGCAACTTGACATACCGGTTGTAACCAACTTAAACCTGGTGCTTGAAGAAGCCATCAGCAATATCATTTTCTACGCGTATGACGATGAAAAAGAACATGAAATCAACATCGTGGCCGAGAAAAACGACAATGAAATTGTGATTAGCATAAGCGACGATGGCAAAGCATTTGACCCCACTAAAAAAGAAACACCAGATGTTTCACTATCGGCCAAAGACCGCAAAATAGGAGGACTTGGCATCTTTTTAATCAGAAAAATAATGGACAGCGTTATTTATAAACGGGAAAACGGAAAGAATATATTAACATTAACAAAATCGATATAAATTATGGAGTTAACGACAAACAAAAAAGGTGATTTCACTATTGCAGAAATTAACGGAAGAATTGATACAACAAACTATAACGAGTTTGAAACCCAGATTATGGACATTATCGGAAAGGGAGAAAAAAACATCATACTCAATTGCGAGGGGTTAAACTATATTAGCAGCTCGGGCTTAAGAGTTTTTCTAATCACCCAAAAAAAATTAATGGGATTAAAAGGCAAACTGCACCTTTGCAACATGCAACCCGCTATAAAAGAGATATTCGATATGTCGGGCTTTTCAAGCATTTTTAAAATATTTAATACCGAAGAAGAAGCGTTGGAATAATAATAAACCTATAAAATACACATATAGCTTTGGGTTAAACCAAGCACACATCAAATGGCTCAACTTAAGAAAGTAATCAACGGCATACTTGCATTGCTCATTATTGCAGCAATTCTTTTGGTGTCCGACCTCGATAATCGAAATAGAAAAAGCAAGGAGCAAACTGCGAAGGTAAAATCGGAAGAATTGCAAGCCATTGATGGTCGCCAGTACAAAATGGGCATCACATACTTTGGTCCCGATGTTTCTTTTGAACTTGTTTTAGAGGGGCTGATGAAAGGTCTTAACGAATTGGGGTATGTGAAAGACAGCAACCTTACCATTATTTCGCAACACGCCAATGGCGAAATGGCCAACTTGCAACCCATCCATCAGAACATGGACAACCTAAACCTCGACCTGATATTGGTTTCATCAACTCCGGGCATTACCGCGGCAGTTTCGGCCGTAAAAAAGACCCCCATGGTTTTTACCATGTCGTTTACCCCGCTTGAGGCCGGGGCAGGCAAATCATATACCAACCATCGTCCCAACATAACCGGTGTGGGTTCTTTCCCACCTGTTGAAGCAACCATCGATTTCATTAAAGATATTATCCCCGAGACCAAAAAAATTGGCACACTGTACAATTCATCGGAAATTAACTCGGTTAAAGTGGTTGAGAAAGCTCACGAATACCTCCGGAATCAGAATATCGAGCTTGTAAAAAATACCGTAACCAACACATCCGAGGTCTATCAGGCTATTAGCGCGTTATGCATGCGCAATGTCGATGCTGTTTGGATTACCGGCGACAATACAGCCATTCAGGCTTTTCATGGTATTGCAAAAGTATGCCGCGAAAACCGTGTGCCGTTAATTATTAACGATAATGAATTTGTAAAAGATGGAGCCCTGGCAGCCGTTGGTGTAAGCTGGTATCAAACTGGCTATCATACTGCTTCGTTTGTAGCAAAAGTGTTAAATGGCGAAAGCCCGGCCAACATTCCCATTGAAAATTATGTAGAAAAAATTGTAAGCGTTAATGCTGAGATGGCAGAATTTCTTAATATTGACATTCCACAAAAATATACAAACAACAGCAATGACCTGAAAGGCAAAAACTTCAAATTTTGCCTGGCGCATTATGTCGATAGTCCGAACTCTGAAAACTGTGAACACGGCATACGCGATGAACTGAAAAACATGGGGCTCGAAGAAGGCACAGACTTCTCCCTCAAGGTTTACAACGCCCAGGGCGATATCTCTACCCTTAACAGCATAACCGATGCTATTGCAGCCGAAACCTGGGATTTGGTTTTTGTTACCTCAACACCAACCATACAGGCCATTTCAAAAAAAGTAACCAACTCGCCGGTGGTTTTTACCAATGTGGGTGACCCAATACGGGCAGGCCTGGGAAAATCGTTTACCGACCATCACCCCAACCTCACAGGTGTATCAACCATGAGCAATTTCGATGGCATGGTAACGCTGGTTAAAGAGGCGATGCCCAATGCAACTACCATCGGCACCATTTACACACCCGGCGAAATTAACTCGGTGGCTTACAAAGAACGACTTGAAAAAGCAGCCTCCGACCAGGGCCTAAAACTTATTGCTGTACCTGCAAACTCGGCAACCGAAGTAGCCGACGCAGCCCTCTCGATTGCCAATCGTGGCATCGATGCTTTTACACAAATATCCGACAACCTGACAGCCAGTAGTGGCTCGTCTATCATAAAAGTTGCCTACGACAACAATATCCCGTATTTTGCCTTTATCAGCGAACAGGTTGATGCCGGTGCTATAGCAGCCATTGCCAGCGATTACTATTATGCAGGGGTTGATGCAGCAACGTTGGCCGGAAAAGTGATAAGCGGCATATCACCTAAAAACATCCCTTATCAGTTTGTCTCAAAGTCAATTGTTAAAGTCAATTCCGAGGCTGCCGATTTTTTCAAGGTTTCAATTCCCGATAAATATTATAAGCAAACTCAAACATCTGAAAAAATACAACAACCATTCAATTTTAAACCAAAAATTGCCATGGTGCACTATGTTTCATCGCCCGACTGCGATAATGTTGAAAAAGGGATATTAGAGCGCTTCAATGAATTGGGGCACAAAAGAAATAATGATTTCATATTCGAACAATACAACGCCAATGCCGATATTGCAACCCTAAATAACATAGCAAAACAAGTATCGGAGGAAAATTACGATTTGATTTTTGTAACAGTGCTTGCAGCTACACAAGCTTTGGTGTCGAAAATTAAAGAAACCCCCGTTTTATTCACGGTAGTAGCCGACCCTGTGGGGAATAAACTAGGCAAATCATACACAAACCACATTCCCAACATTACCGGCATTGACGGAATGAGCTATACCAATCAGGGCATTGATTTAGTCCGGGAATACATTCCCGATGTGGACAATATTGGCGTTTTATTCTGCCCGGGCGAAATGGCTTCAGTTAGTGGGTTAAAAGAACTTGAAAAAAGTTGCAAAGAAAGAAACATCGGGCTAAAAAGCATTCCGGTAAATACAACTGCAGAAGTTATTGACGCCACCCAGTTGCTTTGCTCAAAAAACATCGATGCAATATGCCAATTACCCGATAATTGCACCATCCCGGCGTTTGCCAGCATGGTAAAAGTTACCCGTAAAGAACAAGTACCTTTGTTCAGTTTCATTACAAGCCAGGTTGAGATGGGGGCAATAGCGGCCATTGCCGGCGATTACCTTCAGCAAGGCCACGAAATTGCCGATATTGGAATACGGGTACTAAATGGCGAATCGCCCAAAAACATCCCATTTAGCAGAATCAAAACCATTGAAACCGTTATCAATCCATCAGCAGCTAAAGCTTATGGTTTGAAAACACCAACGAAACTAATGGAAACAGCCGATAAAATCATTCCATAAAATACACCTACACTATGAACCTGCAAATTGAACAAAACATTTCACCACAAGAAACCAGACTTACATGCACCGGGCGGCTCGATGCCAACTCAGCCGGACACCTAAACGACTATATCAACAACCTGGTACGCGAGGGGCATTACAGCATAGCGCTCAATCTTGATGGCATTGAATATTTAAGTTCAGCCGGAATTCGTACGCTGGTTAACCAATATAAAAACCTGGCTTCGGTAAACGGAATGTTTTATATTGCCGCAATGAGCGATAATGTTCGTCAGGTGCTCGATATGGTAGGCATGGAAACCATGCTTAGCAAAAAACCGGAACCACAATCGGTAGAAAAACCAAAAAAAGAAGAAAAGAATGAGCATTTGCTCGATAATTATAAGTTCAGTATCATCGACTCACGTGAGGATAAAAAAACCATACTAAATTTATTCGGCAATCCCGGAATCATCGCGGACAAAGGCTTCTCGTCAGAACAAGCCCGCACAATTCAGTCGGATGATAAACTTTTTTCGCTGGGACTTGGTGCCATAGGCGAATCGTACGATGAATGCCGGCAGCGTTTTGGCGAATATATTGTTGCCGGCAAAAATGCGGCATACCTCCCGGCCGATGGTTCACAAAAGCCCGATTTTATGCAAAGCAGCGGTAAACTCGTTGCATCGCTTATCGGTTTATACGGCATTAGCTTTACTGAAAACTACAGCTGGCTAATCCGCTTTGAGCCACAAAGCGGTAACAACCCAATCGGGTTCAGCAGGCTTATCAATCATATTTCCGAAGTAACGGGCGAACAAGATTTTGCCCTTGTAATGGTTGCCGAAAGCGGCGGTTTGGTAGGCACATCGCTTAACGTCTCACCCGTAACAAATAACAACATTTTTTCGTTTCCGGAGGTTAAAAACAATGTGAACTTTACAACCGAACCGGCACACAATAAAATGCTTACCCTTTCAACAGGTATTATTGCAGCAAAAAACACAAAAGAAGCCGGCAGTTTTGTAAGGCCACTAAACGACACAGGCAAACATAACGGACATATCCATTCAATGGTATTTCCCTACACCCCGTTAAAGAGAACAAATATCGATTTGTACGAAATAATCGATTATCTGTTTGAGAATTCAGAGCTTACCGATTTATTACACCTAACAAACGACAACCGCGAAATAAACGGTATAGGCGAAAGCCGCTTTGTGCAGGGATTTTGCTGGATAACACCCATCGAATCAATTAAACAACAACCCGCTAAATAAAAAAATATGTCATTACTAATCGGTTCATTCACCATCGGATTAATACTAGCCCTGCTGGCTCTGGGAATTTTTATCAGTTTCAGGATATTCGATTTTCCCGACATTACAGCCGAAGGTTCGTTTACCTTTGGGGCTGCCACCGGCGCATCACTCATTGTTGCCGGGGTCAACCCCTTGCTGGCAAGCCTTGTTGCTTTTATTGCAGGTATGGCAGCCGGTGCTGTCACAGGGCTCATCCATACCCGTTTCAAAATAAACCCTTTGCTGGCCGGGATATTGGTTATGACAGCCCTTTATTCGGTCAACCTGCATGTAATGGGTAAAAGCAACATGCCCCTTCTCAGCGAAACCACAATATTTACATGGATAGAACAATTCTCGGTTAATATTTCGGGCGAAAATACCCGTACTATGGTTTTAGGCTGGGAGGTAGCAGTTAAAGATTTATGGCTTTTGTTGTTTTGTGCCATTGCAATCAGCGCTTTTTGTATGATACTTTGGTGGTTTTTCCGTACCAATATTGGCACAGCCATGCGCGCCACGGGCGATAACGACCAAATGATACGGGCACTTGGCGTGAACACCAAAACCATGATTATTGCAGGCGTAGCCCTTGCAAACGGTTTTGTTGCCTTATCGGGTGCATTGCTGGCACAATACCAGGGATTTGCCGATGTGCAAATGGGGATTGGCATGATGGTATGGGGACTGGCCAGCGTTATTATCGGCGAAGCCATTATCAACGACAACAGCCTGGGAATGGTAATTTTTGGTGCTGTTATCGGGTCGGTGCTGTTCCGCTTGTTAGTGGCCATCGCCCTCCGATGGGGACTCAACCCGAATGACCTGAAAATTATCACGGCGCTATTTGTATTTATTGCACTCATCCTTCCCGGATTGATGAAAAACAAAAGAAAATTCAACCTAATCCGAAGAAATCATGCTTAAAATCAACAATATAAAAAAGACCTTTAACCCCGGGACCGTTAATGAAGTAAAAGCACTCCAAGGGGTTAACATCGAAATTGACGAAGGCAGCTTTGTTTGTGTGCTGGGCACAAACGGCTCGGGTAAATCAACCATGCTCAACGCTGTTGCCGGCACTTTTATGGTGGATGAAGGCAGCGTGGTTCTCGATAATACCAACATTACCAAGTGGGGCGAACACAAACGCGCAAAACTCATTGGGCGGGTATTTCAGAACCCTTTTAGCGGTACGGCACCCGGCATGTCGATTCAAGAAAACCTTGCACTGGCTTTTAAGCGTGGGAAAAAACGCGGATTGGGCTGGGGCCTGCCCCAAAACCGGCTCAACGAATTTAAAACAATGGTCCGCCCGCTAAACATGGGACTCGAAGACCGGCTCGAAAACCCAATTGGAAAACTATCGGGCGGCCAGCGCCAGGCCTTAACGTTGCTTATGGCAACAGCCCTGAAACCCAAGTTGCTTTTACTTGATGAGCACACAGCCGCACTCGACCCCAAAACAGCCTCGAAAGTGATTGAGCTAACCGAACAAATCATTAACCGCGACCAGCTAACAACCCTTATGGTAACCCACTCGATGCAACAAGCCGTTAACCTGGGCGACCGTATTATTATGATGCACAAAGGCCGCGTGGCATACGATTTTAAAGGAGAAGAAAAAAAGCGGCTAAAAGTTAATGACTTACTGGCACTGTTTGACGAATTACGCCGGAAAGATAATATCGACCAAAGTGTGGCGGCTATGCTAAAAGAACAATATGTATAATTAATTATTAATATATATTATGAACAAAGAATTATCCCAGATCACTCCTGAAATAATTGAAAACCGTATATTTAACATTAGGGGAAAACAAGTAATGATTGACCGGGACTTAGCAAAAATATATGATGTAAATACCAGTACACTAAACCAGGCTGTCAAACGAAACATAGAACGCTTTCCTATTGCTTTTAGATTTCAATTAACAAAAAATGAACTTGACACCTGGAAATCACAAATTGTGATATCCAATGATGATAAAATGGATTTAAGAAAGCGCCCTTACGCATTCACAGAACAAGGTGTATCAATGCTTTCAGCAGTATTAAGAAGTCAAACAGCTGTTAAGGTTAGCATTGCCATTATGAATGCATTTGTTCAAATGCGAAAATCATTGCATAATCATCAACAATTATTGCAATTGTCAAATGAATTACAACAACATAAGATAGAAACAAAAGAAAATTTTGAAAAAATTTTTGATGCTTTAGAATCTCCTTATACCAAACCCAAACAAGGCATCTTCTATAATGGTCAAATATTTGATGCATATACATTTATTGCAGACCTTATACGCGAAGCTCAAAAATCAATTATTATTATTGACAACTATGTGGATGATTCAGTGTTAACTATACTCAGTAAACGCAACAAGAATGTTTCCTCTTCAATTTATACAAGCAACATCAGCAAACAACTTAAACTTGATTTGGAAAAACATAACAAACAGATGACGTATTAGAAAAATTAAAATAAATAGAAAATAAACTCAGTCCGGATGAAACATTCAAAAATCTTAATTTTGCTGGCTGTTATAGTAACAACCGCATGTAATAACAGTATGAAACAACCAGATATCAACGCATCGCAGTTCCCTGCACCACCCGATGCCGAAAAAATCGACTCGGCATTAACCATTCATGGCCACACCCGTATTGACCCGTATTTTTGGATGCGGCTGACCGATGAGCAAAAAACAGCCGAAACCCCCGACAAACAAACACAGAAAGTTTACGACTATCTCAAGGCCGAAAACCAATACACCAAAACGGTTATGAAACCGACTGAAGGGTTTCAGGATAGCCTGTTTAATGAAATAACCGGCAGAATTAAAAAAGATGACGAATCGGTACCTTATTTCAAAAACGGATATTGGTACTATACGCGTTACGAAAAGGATAAAGAATACCCAATATATTGCCGGAAAAAAGAAAAGCTCGACAATAACGAACAAATTTTGCTCGATGCCAATAACCGGGCCAAAGGACACAGTTATTACAGCATAGGCGGGCTCAACGTAAGCCCCGACAATAAACTACTGGCTTTTAGCGAAGATACTGTGAGCCGCCGCATCTACACCATCCGTTTTAAAAACATCGAAACGGGTGAAATAATGCCTGTTGCCATTGATAATACAACTGGAAGTGGCGCATGGGCCAATGATAATAAACACTTCTTTTATACTTCGAAGGATGAGGTATCGCTCTTATCGAATAAAATTTGGCGTCACGAACTTGGCAGCAATAATAACGTAATGGTTTACGAAGAGAAAGACCCATCGTATTACATTGGTGTTTATCGCTCCAAATCGGGCAAATACATTACCATCTGGAACAGTAGTACACTGTCATCAGACTACCACCTCATTGATGCTGATAAGCCATTGGGCAAAGCAACAAACTTTACCCCACGCGAAAAAGTACACGAGTACAGCATCCTTCATTTTAAAGACAAGTTTTATATCCTGACCAACTGGAACGCCCAAAACTTCAGGATAATGGAAACCCCTGAAAATGCAACTTCCAGGGAAAACTGGAAAGAAGTAATACCAAACCGCGACGATGTACTTATTGACGATTTTGAGATATTCAAAAAATACCTGGTAATAAACGAACGTAAAAATGCGCTTACCCATTTGCGGATTATTAATCAAACTAACCAGGAAGAGCACTACATTGATTTTGGCGAAGAGGCATACGTTGCGTACATATCAACCAATCCAGAGTTCGACACCAATAAACTCCGTTTTACATATTCATCGTTAACAACCCCATCGTCGGTTTACGATTACAACATGGAAAGCCGTACAAAAGAACTAAAGAAACGACAGGAAGTTGTTGGGGGGCACAACCCCGAAGAATACACCACGGAACGGCTTAACATCGACAGCCGCGACGGGGCAAGCATTCCGGTTTCGTTAGTTTATAAAAAAGGGACAAAGCTAAACGGCACTTCGCCCATGTTGCTTTATGCCTATGGTTCATATGGAAACACCATCGACCCATATTTCAGCTCAACAAGGCTATCGTTGCTCGACCGTGGTTTTATATATGCCATTGCACACATCCGGGGCGGACAGGCAAAGGGGCGATATTGGTACGAAGAAGGCAAAATGTTTGAGAAAATCAATACGTTCAACGATTATATTGATTGTGCCCAGGCCCTTGTTGACAAGAAATACACATCAACCGACCACCTTTATGCGATGGGGGGCAGTGCCGGCGGATTGTTAATGGGTGCTGTTGCCAACATGGCCCCTGAGCTTTTCAACGGGATACTGGCAGCAGTACCATTTGTTGATGTAGTTTCAACCATGCTCGACGAAACCATCCCACTAACGACCAATGAGTTCGATGAATGGGGAAACCCCAAAAACAAAGATTCGTACGAGTATATGCTATCATATTCACCATACGATAATGTAACAGCACAAAAATATCCGCACATGCTGGTAACCACAGGACTATTCGATTCACAGGTACAATACTGGGAACCCGCCAAATGGGTTGCTAAGTTACGCGATATGAAAACCGATGATAACCTGTTGCTCTTCCATTGCAACATGGACGCCGGTCACGGAGGTGCCTCGGGACGGTTTGAACGTTACCGTGAGGTAGCACTTGAATATGCTTTTATGTTTATGCTTGAAGGAATTGAAGAATAAAAAAACGATGAAACTTTTACGCCCAATAATAGCCATATTATTAACTGCCTCGGTGCTCCTTCTGCTCGACCTAAACAACCGGGCAAAGAATAGCGGCAAAGAACTCCCTTCGGTTGCTATATTTAAAATAGCATCCCGGCTGGTGCTCGACCAAACCGAGCAAGGTGTTATTGATGCCTTATATGATGCAGGTTTTATAGAGGGGGCAACCTGTACAATACAACGTTATAGCGCCGAAGGTGATATGGGTACGGCCAATACCATTGCCCAAAATATTGTAAGCAGCAAATTCAACATGGTCATAACTGCAAGTACACCTGCACTTCAGGTTATGGCCAATGCAAACCGCGAAGGTACAATTACACATGTTTTTGCTGCGGTAACCGACCCCTATAATGCAGGTGTTGGCATTTCGGGCCCCGAACCACATCAACACCCACCACACCTGGTTGGCATAGGCACTTTTCAACCTGTTGAAGAAGCCATAGAACTGGCTAAAAAAATGAATCCAGGCCTGAAAAGATTAGGTACGGTTTGGTGTACCAGCGAAGTATGCTCAGAAGCCTGTGTGAAATTAGCAAGAGCAAAATGTAAGGAGCTCAACATCGAGCTTTTAGAGATGAGCGTTGAATCAACAACGCAAATTTTTGAAGCAGCCACAAGTTTAACTTCGCGAGGGGTAGAGGCTTTGTGGCTGGGCGGTGATAATGTGGTTGAATCGGGAATTGACCAGCTTATCAGTGCCGCCAACCGGGCGCAAATACCACTTTTCACCAACAACCCATATAACATCAGGGGCAATACACTTTTCGGGCTCGGGGCCAATTACTTCGAAGTAGGTAAAACAGCAGGAAAACTTGCATCTGATATACTAAAAGGGAAACCAACTACAGAAATTGGTGTACGAAACATCGTCCCAAATCATCTTGAAACCAATAAAAAAGCCACTAAAAACATAAAAGGCTATTGGAACATTAACGTTCAGCTTTGAAAACAAATAAAAAAGGGACACACAAATGCATGTCCCTTTTTTGTTCTTATTGATTTAGTTATTTGTATTGGTTTCTTCTGCTATTTGATAATTGTTCCTGTCAGCCGAATTTCGCGACACCAGGTCAGCAATAAACCCGGCAAGAAAAAACTGTGAACCAATTACCATGGCCGTTAAAGCGATATAAAAATAAGGATTATCACTTACCAAACGAACATGAATCCCATGTTGTAGGGCATATAGTTTTTGAATACCAACCCACAATGCAGCCAAAAAACCTACGATAAACATTACAGTACCAAAAACACCAAAAAAGTGCATAGGGCGTTTACCAAATTTTGATATAAACATTACAGAAATAAGGTCGAGCGGCCCGCGAATAAAACGGTTCAGCCCAAACTTTGTTTCTCCATATTTCCTTTCCTGGTGCTTTACTACTTTCTCACCAATTTTTTTAAAGCCGGCCCATTTTGCTAAAACAGGAATAAACCGGTGCATGTCGCCATATACCTCAATACTTTTTACAACCTGCTTCCTGTAGGCTTTTAAACCACAATTCATGTCATGAAGTTTAATTCGGGTCATGCGCCTGACAGTCCAGTTATAAAATTTACTGGGCAAGTTTTTTGATAATACCGGGTCGTGACGTACCTTCTTCCACCCTGAAACCAAATCAAAACCATCTTCTTCAATCATGCGTTTCATTTCGGGAATTTCTTCGGGGTTATCCTGCAAATCGGCATCCATGGTTATTACAATATCGCCCTGTGCTTTTTGAAAACCGACATGCAAGGCTGGCGATTTTCCATAATTTCGCTGAAATTGTATTGCCTTTATTTGCTTGTTGTTCGCACATAGCTTTTGAATAACCTGCCAAGAATTGTCACGGCTCCCATCATCAATGAAAATAATTTCGTAACTATAACTATTTTCATCCATCACTTTTTGAATCCATGCAGTTAATTCAGGCAAAGATTCTTCTTCATTTAACAAGGGGATTACTATTGATAAATCCATTTTTTTATTTTAATGTGCATGAAAAGGCATACACGAAATCTGTATTACTTATTTCTCTTCAACTTCGCTCATTGCCTCTGCAAATCCATCCTGAGGCTTAATCCGCAAAAAAATCGATGTGATTAATGAAACGAGCAAGCCACTGAACACGGTACTAAACATGTGTTGAACAGATAAAAATGTAGGGGTAATGAAACGTGTTTGCTGTTCAATAATTGCATCTCCAAAACCGCTTTCAATAAGTGCTTCTTCAGCAGTGACAATTATTTCGTCAAGCAAAGATGGGGCAATGTTATTATATAGAACAAAATAAAAAACACCTACAATAATTGATGCGAAAAATGAAGTTGCAATACCCAGGCCCAAAGCGCGGCTATAAGGAAAAGCTTCACCATCGGGTAATTTTGCCTTAAATGCCCTGGCACATAAAACAATACCAGCAACAATAACAGCGGTATCAATCCACGACCGCAAGGTTATAAAAAAATTATCGGTTAGATACAAAATCGATATGAAGAGAATTAAAACCAACGCCATGTAGAGTCCCCATGACATCGCTTTATTCCAAAAAAGGGCTTTACTTTTATTCATTACTAAGGTTTTTGATTGTTTAATGTATTACAAAGATAAATTTTTTAGTGTATTTATTTATGATTTAACCCGTTGAATAAGCAATTCAAAAAATATTTATCAAAGAAGAAAAAAATGTTTTGCGGTAAAGTAAAATTTTCTACTTTTGTCGCCGGGTAAGTCCTGTGCGACCAGCTCCTGCTGAAATTCCCCAGGGTCGGAAGGCAGCAAGGATAGGCGGTTGAGCGGTGCGACACAGGTCGCTTACCCAACTGCCGAATTAGCTCAGTTGGCCAGAGCACGTGATTTGTAATCTCGGGGTCCTCAGTTCGAATCTGAGATTCGGCTCAAGAAAGTTCTTTATTTAGTACTTTAAAAATATAAGTTGATATAGTAGTTCAATTTTCATTTACCAATATTGAATAACAAAATATCAACTTTTTTTTTGAAATAAACATTGCAGATATGAGTTGAAGCATTATATTTGCAACGCTTTTGAAAAATGGTTTTTATTGCAAAACATTAAACAAAAGCAACGTTCAAAAAATAGTAATTTGGGAAGATACCGAAGCGGTCAAACGGGGCAGACTGTAAATCTGTTGGCTCAGCCTTCGTAGGTTCGAATCCTGCTCTTCCCACTCCGCCCTCCGTAGCTTCAGCGAAAGAGGGCTGTTCAAAATTAGTTTTGAACGCT
>JASMTI010000239.1:0-11779 GCA_041694375.1 Bacteroidales bacterium
ATGAGTCTAAATACCCTTCTTCTTCGTCTCCTTAAACCTAAACACAAATGGAATGACCAGCAGTCCCCAACCAATTGAGAGCATGAACGTTTTTTCAAGGCCGATGCGGTCGGCCAGCCAGCCAATGGCTAACACGTTTAATGAATTAATAAGGAAGTTCATGCCCATGTACACACCATTTATAAAAGCACCGTTTTGTGTTTCTTTATCGTGTACAGCCGCCAGCATAACCGGTCCGGGGGCAAAAACAAAAATGCCAAGCAGAATAAGAAGTGGTATGGTAACAATGCCACTTGAAATGACAAACAAAAACATCAGAATGGGTGTGGCGATGGCAGAAATTACAAACAGGTTTTTGCGTCCCAGCCTATCGGATAAAATACCACTGAGCAGCGTGCCGGCTGCACCTGCCAGTTGAAGTACCGACAACGAGATGCCGGCAAACCACAATGTGTTTCCGGCTTCTTTAATGTATGTGGGCAGGTAAAGGGTAAGTGCCGATTTCATCCCACCCCTGAAAAGCACAATGCCTGTGGTTGTGATGAGCACCGGCAAGAAACGTTTTAAGGTTGTTTTGTAGGTTTCGCCCGGCTTGTCGTTGCCTTCAGATTTGAAATCCTTCCGGATTTTTATGTCTTTAAATTTGTAATACAGAATCCCCGATGTTACCAGTCCAAGCGGAATAAGACGGTACATACCTTCGAGCCCCCAAAGCGAAACGGCACCCAACACAATAACAGGGCCTATGGTACGTGCCAGTTCGCCACCCGCCATGTAAAAACTCATCCCCCTTCCAATTTTGTTGCCGGCCACATGTTTGATCATTACCGGTGCCGGCACATGAAAAAGGGTAGAACTGATGCCCGATACAAATAACAAAATGGCTGCAAAAATATACGATGGCGCTACCCCGAGCAAACTCATAGAAATAGCTGTGAGGACCGGGGTGATAATGATAAAATAGCGCACGCTTATTTTATCGGCCACCATACCTACAAAGGGGTTAAACAACGAAGGGATACGTTGGATAACATTTAGTAATCCGGCAAGGGAATAAGTAATGCCGAACTTTTCCATCAAAAGTGGAAGTATGGGGGCTAAAAACGAGGTGTAGATATCGTGTACATGGTGCGCAACCGAAATTGATGCAACTTTAGTGTTGCTAAATTTCTGTTTTGCTTCCGACATCTACTTGTGTCTTTTTTTCAGCTCGTTGGCCAAATCCTCAATGCGGTAACCTTTATGGGTTAGTAATACAATTAAATGATATATCAGGTCGGCGCCTTCGTACAAAAAGTTTTCATCGTCGTTGGCCATAGCACCAATAATAGTTTCAACAGCTTCTTCGCCTACTTTTTGGGTTATTTTCCGTGTGCCGTCTTTAAAAAGTGATGTGGTGTACGATTTTTCGGGCATTTCATCTTTGCGCTTATCGATGAAATCCTGTAATTCACTTAAAAATAGAAGGTCTTTTTGATTTTGTGTTAATGCGTCCATGATTATATTGTTCTAATGGTATTTATTGTTCACTTTTATTGGTTGACTTAAGGTGATTTGCCGCAATTTCAAGTTCATTGTACCACTCTTCTCCGTATTTTCGGATAAGTGGTTCTTTTAAAAACTGATACAATAAAACATTCTTCTTTTTACCACATTCCCTGCCACTTTTACAAATGTCTAATTGTTGGTAGTTAATGGCATCAAAATCGTTATATTCAGTGATTCGGACAGGAAACAAATGGCACGAGACAGGCTTACGGAATGTTGACTCTCCCTCGAAGAATGCTTTTTCAATAGCGCATTTTGTAATGCCGTTTTCATCGGTATAAGTGTATGCACATTCACGGTTATTAAAAAGAGGTGTTACCAGGTCGCCATCATTATCAATGACTGCAAAACCTTGTTTGTTAATTTCACCAATGTATTTTTCGTCAAGGTACTTTTTGAACCCGCTATAGTTTTGCTCAATGAGTGCAGCTTCTTTTTTGGTAAGCGGGGCACCCGAATCACCTTCTACGCAACATGCACCTTTACAAGAGGCCAGGTCGCACAAGAATTGTTTGTCGAACAAATCGAAACTTACGATTGTTTTGCCAATTTGAATCATGCTGCAAGATTAATAAAAAAATGTAAATAAACCGTACCGCTTCATTTTAACTAAAAAAAAATAACCCTTTACTAAAAAATATGGGTTATTCACTCATTATATTTATTTATAAAAAAAATATTGTTTTCTTTTGCTTTGCATAAAAGGGGAGAAAAATGCGAAAACCAAAAGTTATTAAGTACAAAGGACATGAAATTGTTTATCTCGATTTTTCGAATATGCGCAAGAAAGACAGCATAATCGGGACCGAACGGGCTGCCGGCGAGTATATACAAAATCAAGATTTTAACTCGTTGTTGGTATTGTCAAATATGGAGAATATGATATTTGATCATGAAACGCGCGATTTTTTCCTTCAGGTTGTCAAGAAAAATGCACCCTATATTAAAGCGGCTGCTGTAATTGGGGTTTACGGGCTCATGTCGATAGTTTATGATGACTTTATAAAACAATCGGGGCGCAACCTTAAACTATTCAAAACCCGCACCGAGGCTTTGGATTACCTGATATCTTTTGAATGAGTTTACTTTACTTTACCCAAACGCTCTTGATGTTGCAAAATTCATGAATGCCGAAATGTGATAATTCACGGCCAAACCCGGAGTTTTTAATGCCACCAAAAGGTAATCGGGGGTCCGATTTTACCAAACCGTTTACAAAAACAGCACCTGCCTCAATTTTACGGGCAACTTCTTCGCCTTTTTCTTTGTTTTTTGTCCAGATGGCTGCTCCAAGTCCATACATGCTGTTGTTTGCTGTTTCGATGGCTTCATCTTCATTTTTAACAGTGATAAAAGCAACAACAGGGCCAAATGTTTCTTCCTTGAATACAGGCATTTTGGGTCGTACATTGCTTATCAACGTTGCCGGGTAAAAGCAGCTTTCGTTTTCGGTTAACAACCCGCCTGTTTCAACTTTGGCACCCATTTTTACAGAATCAGCTACTTGTTGGTGTACTTCTTCTACAAAATTACGTTTTGAAAGCGGTGCCAACATGGTTTCTTTTTTCATTGGGTCACCGGGCTTATACTTTTCAAGTTCTGATTTTATTTTTTCAAGAAATTGATTTGCAACCTTTTCTACAACAATAAATCGTTTAGCTGCAATACATGTTTGCCCCGAGGTTAGCATCCTGCTTTTGATGCCCGTTTGTGCAGCTTCTTCGAGGTCTGCATCTTCTAAAACAATGCAAGGGTCAGATCCACCTAATTCAAGAACCGATTTTTTCAGATATTTACCTGCGGCCTCTGCGACTTTACTGCCGGCGCCTTCGCTACCTGTGAGGGTTACCGCTCGTACCTTGGGGTTGGCAATAACCTGTTCAACTTTCGGGGAACCAATTACCAATGTTTTAAAAAGGTTTTTTGGGAAGCCTGCTTCTTTAAAAATGTTTTCAATTGCCAGGGCGCAACCCTGTACATTTGATGCATGTTTTAGTAAGCCCGAATTACCGGCCATGAGTGCAGGGGCAGCAAAACGGAATACCTGCCAAAACGGATAATTCCATGGCATAACTGCCAACACCGGTCCTATGGGCTGAAAAATGGCCATGCTTTTTGTGCCATCGGTTTTAATGGCTTCATCGGCAAGCATTTTTGCAGCGTTGTCGGCATAATACTCACAAACCCAGGCGCATTTTTCTATCTCAGCCTCCGATTCTTCAATGCGTTTACCCATTTCTTCGGTAATGAGTGTGGCAAGTTTTGTTTTTTCAGAGCGTAGTTGCGATGCAGCTTTATGCATTAGGGCAGAACGGTGTTCAAACGATGTTTCCCGCCATTCAACCCAGGCGTTAAAATTATTATCTACTGCTGATTGTATCTCTAAGTTTGAAAATTCAGCATACTGTGCAACTAATTTATTGTTATACGGATTGATTGATTGCATAATTGTACGGATTTGTTGTGTAAAAATAAAAAAAATGAGGCTACCTGTTGGGCAGCCTCATCTAATATTTACTTGTTTTTTTGTCTTATTCTTCTTTGTCGGGTGAAGGTTTGCTTTCGTCACCGGCTATGCTATCGCGCATGTTGGTGTCGGCACCAATATTTTTATAGCGCATATAATCCATAATGCCCAGGTTTCCTGATCGGAATGCCTCGGCCATGGCAAGTGGCACTTCAACTTCGGCTTCGATAACCTTGGCCCTGGCTTCTTGTGCTTTGGCTTTCATTTCCTGCTCGGTAGCAACAGCCATTGCACGGCGTTCTTCGGCTTTGGCCTGCGCAATGTTCTTATCGGCATCGGCCTGGTCGATTTGCAGGTATGCGCCAATGTTCTTGCCTATGTCGATATCGGCAATGTCAATTGACAGGATTTCAAAAGCGGTACCTGCATCAAGGCCTTTTTCTAATACGACCCTCGAAATTGAGTCGGGGTTTTCGAGAACAGCCTTGTGTGAATTGCTTGAACCAATTGAAGAAACAATACCTTCGCCAACCCTGGCCAAAACAGTTTCTTCACCGGCACCACCAACCAGTTGTTTGATGTTTGCCCGCACGGTTACCCTGGCTTTACAAATAAGCTGTATACCATCTTTTGCAACGGCTGTTACGGGTGGAGTATTAATAACCCGTGGGTTAACCGACATTTGTACTGCTTCAAAAACATCACGGCCGGCAAGGTCAATGGCTGTAGCCATTTTAAAACCAAGGTCGATATTTGCCTTTTCAGCAGAAACAAGGGCATGAACTACATTGTTGACATTACCACCGGCTAGGTAGTGTGCCTCAAGTTCGTCCCGTTTCACGTTATCCAAACCGGCTTTGTAGGCTTCAATCATTGCCCGTACAATAATGCCGGGAGGTACTTTCCTGAAACGCATCAGGAATAACTGTAGCAGTGAGATACGTACCCCCGATACCAAGGCCGAGAACCAAATCCCGATTGGTATGAAATAAAGGAGGATGAAAACTAAAATGATGATCCCGATTATAATCAGGAATGCTGGTAATTCAAATGTCATTTTTATTGATTTATAGGTTCAACAATAACGGTATTTCCACTAATTTCGATTACTTTAACAGGTGTTTTTGGGTCGATAAATATACTACGTGAACGGGCTTCTACACTCACGCCTTCAATTTTTGCCATCCCTGTTGGGTTTAACCGCCCAATACTAACCCCTTCATCGCCAATGTGAATGATTTGATTGTCGATGTTTACAACCTTGCTGTTGATGTTTGAGCTGAGCATCATTGGTTTTACGGCACGTCCTTTAAACAAGAAATAAAGAAAAACCGGCACAAAAACCAACGTTGCAAATAAGGTTATGAGCCCGGGAAGCGTGCCCCAGTATTGAAACGAAAGCACAATACCGGCACCAAATGCAAATACTGAAGCGATACCGGCAATCGTTACCCCCGGAATGAGCATGAACTCGATGATGAGCAACACAATGCCCAACAACAATAACAGCAGTACAGTTAATAATTCCATGTTTGTTGTTTTATTAGCTTATAATTGCTTTTAGCTCGCGCTCAACCAATGTACGTCGCATTGGGCGCAATAAATTAAGGCTACCTTTCTTTACATCACATTTTCCTTTGTAGTGAGTAATCATTGTACATTGTGATGCCTGCTCAAAAGTATGATCACAAACATCGACGAGTGTTTCGATCACATAATCGAATGAGTGTTCTTCGTCGTTTAAAAGAATAAGGAAATGTTCTTTTGAAGTCTTTTCCTCACTTTTAATTGTGGTCTTTTCTTTTGTAATTTCTTTAGTCATTTTTTTGAATTTCACGAGCTTCGCTCAAAGTTATTCTTTTTCCGTTATTATATGCAACAACAAATGCATCTTTTATGCCTTCCTGCCTGATTTGTTTTTGAAGTTGCACTGCATCATCAAAATTATCGACATTTCCAACCGTGTAAACTACTATGCCATTATCATCGGTATAGTGATCAATTTTGCGAAGTACTGAAAGTTTGTTGTACATCCGTTCAACGTAAGCCGGCAACCCTTTGCTATATGCGCCTATTTGAACTTTGTATTTTATGTTGTTTGTTTTTTCAGTTTCATCGTTTTCAGTTTTCATTTTTGGTGTTGTTTTTTGAGGGGCTGTTTTCTTTTCAGTTGAGTCGGGTTGGGCTGTTGATAAAAGTGTAGAATCTGGTTTTACATTGAATGTTTGTTCTGGAAAATTATTTTCTTTTGGTGTTGTTTTTTTGTTTTCAACCTCCTTAATTGAATCATTTTCTTCGATGAGCTCAGATAAAGCATCCCCCGGGGCATCGTTCCAATACTTAAACTCTTCTTTCCGTGCATTGATAAAGGCATTATCAGATAACGATTTTAGCTTAATAGCTTCAAGTTCCAGTTCAATAATTCTGTTTGCAATTTCTCCTTTCTTCTGGTTGTTGGCGGGTTTGTTGTATTCCTTGCGTAATGAGTCGGTTGTTTTTATGGTTTGTTCCAGCTTTCGGTTGTTTTTATCCCCTTCTATAAAAGCAACTTTTCCTTCATCTGTTTTAAATTGATTAAACCGTAGATAGTTAATATTTCCGGTCACTGAAAAATTGATAAGCGAATCGGTGAGATGTTCGGGAATGCTGAGTGGCTGTTTTTTTTCAGACATTTCATCCCCGGTGGGGAGGTTTGTTGTTGTATCAGGCAATTCTTTGTTTAAGTTTGTGGTGACTTTCGCAATACTGTCAGTTTCCTCTTTTTGGGGCTTTTCAGGTTCAGTATACGATGTGGGTTGAGGGGCACTATCCTTGAAAGGATTATTTTCATTCAAGCATAAATTGTAGAATTCTTTAAAATTAACCCTGCGTTTTTCTTTGTTTCTCGCATAATCGTCAAAACGTTCGTAATATTGCAATGCAGTATCAAAATTATTATCGGCATGATAATTCTTAGCAATGTAGAAAAAAACATTGCTTGGTATTTCTTCGTCTTGTGCCGATTGTAGCAGGAGTTTTCTGGTTTTAAGTCCAAACTGGTTGGTTTCAGTTAAACAAACACCATAATAATATTGAAACATCGCTTCGTTAGGATAAAGTTTGAGCAGTTCTTTGAAATGGGGCAGGGCCTTGGTGTACTCTTTGTCTTCAAAGAGTTCTTCTGCAAGCATTTCGTTGCTTTGTGCCAATGAAATATTTGCTGAAAGCATGAAAACAAATATTGTTAAAAATGTGTTCAGTATTATGTGTTTGTTCATTTTATGGTTTTTCTGAAAATGGATGAATATCATATGTTAGCTTTTAAATATGTAAAAATACAAAAACTAAAATGATAATTTAAAATTTTATGGATATGTCGAAACTAAAAAAAGGTGATATTGCTCCCGATTTTAAAGGGGTTAATCAAAATGGTGAACAAATTTCTTTATCAGATTACAGTGGTAAGAAAGTTATTTTATATTTTTACCCGAAAGATAGCACCCCCGGATGTACATCGGAGGCATGTAACCTGAACGATAATTACGATATGTGGTTGTCAAAGGGTTATGAGGTAATTGGCGTGAGCCCGGATAGTGTGGCTTCCCATAAGAAATTTGCCGAAAAGTATAATTTGAATTTCAATTTGATAGCGGACACTGAAAAAGAAATTTTACAGCAATATGGTGCCTGGGGTGAAAAAAATATGTTCGGTAAAACAAAAATGGGCGTTTTGCGCACAACTTTTGTAATTAATGAAAATGGGCGTATTGAAGATGTTTTTGAAAAAGTAAAAACCAAAGATCATACAAATCAAATATTAAGCACTCTCGAATAATATGAGCGACGAAAAAGCAAAAGTAAACAAAGAAAAATTGAAAGCCCTTCAGTTAACCATGGACAAAATCGACAAGTCGTATGGCAAAGGATCGATTATGCGCATGGGCGACAAGGCAGTAGAAGATGTACCCGCAATTTCATCAGGTTCAATAGGATTAGATGCCGCACTGGGTGTTGGTGGTTTTCCGAAAGGGCGTGTGATTGAAATTTACGGGCCTGAATCTTCAGGTAAAACAACCCTGGCTATTCACGCCATAGCCGAAGCTCAAAAAACCGGAGGTATTGCAGCCATTGTTGATGCCGAACATGCTTTCGACCCGTTTTATGCAAAAAAACTGGGCGTTGATACAGATGAACTTTTAATCTCGCAGCCCGATAATGGTGAGCAGGCCCTTGAAATTGCCGATAACCTGATACGCTCAGGTGCGATTGATATTATTGTTATTGACTCGGTTGCAGCATTGACACCGAAAGCGGAGATTGAAGGTGATATGGGCGATTCACGGATGGGGCTCCAGGCCAGGCTTATGTCACAGGCCTTACGTAAACTAACCGGAAACATTAGCCGTACAAAAACATGTTGTATTTTTATTAACCAGCTGCGCGAAAAAATCGGGGTGATGTTTGGAAACCCCGAAACAACAACCGGTGGTAATGCCCTGAAGTTTTATTCTTCGGTACGATTGGATATCCGCAGAATTGGGCAGATAAAAAATGGCGAAGATGTGGTTGGCAGCCATACCCGGGTTAAAGTGGTGAAAAATAAAGTTGCACCCCCATTTAAAAAAGCTGAATTCGACATTATGTATGGCGAAGGTATATCAAAAAGTGGCGAAATTGTCGACCTTGGTGTTGATTACGGTATTGTAAAGAAAAGTGGTTCGTGGTTTAGCTATGGCGATTCAAAATTAGGACAGGGGCGCGAAGCAGTTAAAGCACTGATGCGCGATAACCCTGAGCTTGCCCAGGAGCTTGAAATGAAAATACTGGAAGAAATGACCCGCGTGCCCGAAGAATAAAATTCAAGGTGAAATTTTATAGATTGTGTAAAGCTTTCTGTTGGTAAATCAAATTTACCGGCAGAAAGCTTTTTTTTTGAGTTCCCATCCCTCCCGTATTTTTTTTCAATGGTGTTGTAATGTTCAATATGACAGCATGATATGTGGATTTGCATGTATTTTATTACATGTTTTTTGGTACAAAAATCTACTATTCTGGTATTTCAAACCTCTTATTTGGGAATATTAATAAACATAAAAATTTACCTGAAAGCCTACATTTGGTGTAAAATTATTTTTTAAGAAAATGAAAAAAACAGAAAAGCGGATCAGGTCACTTAAATATTATATCCTACTGGGGGTGGTGATATTCTTAGCAGCATTATTGGCAATAATCGAATATATATTTTAAACAATGAACTAACTAATATGACAAGAACTAATTCTATGAAAAAATGTATTAGGAAGCTTGCAGCCTTTTCATTAATGATAATGATGGCTTTAAGCGTTTTTGCGCAAACAAGAATTACAGGTACGGTTACTTCTGCAGCCGACAATGAAGTGCTGCCGGGGGTAAATATTGTAGTACAGGGAACAACGCGTGGTGTAATTACTGATGCTGATGGTAATTATGCCATTGATGTTGATGGTCCTGATGATGTTTTGGTTTTTTCAATGATTGGAATGAAACCAGAAAAAAGAGCAGTAGGCAACCGCACAGTGATTGATGTTGAAATGACCGAAAGCCGTGTTGGCCTTGACGAGGTTGTGGTTGTTGGTTATGGAACCATGAAAAAAAGTGATTTAACCGGCTCAATTGTATCGATGGATGAAGAGCAAATGTCTGAAACAAAGTCGAACAATGTTCTTGAGTCGTTACAGGGTAAGGCTGCCGGTGTTGATATTCAACGAAGCAGTGGCCGCTCAGGTGGCGGTGTTGACATCCTTATCCGCGGTAACCGCTCTCTTTCAGCTTCAAATGCTCCGCTGGTAATTGTTGACGGTATACCCTATGGAGATGATATTGATATCAATCCGGCCGATATTGAATCGATTGAGATATTAAAAGATGTATCATCTACGGCTATTTACGGATCACGCGGTGCCAATGGTGTAATACTTATCACCACAAAAAAAGGAAGCAGCGATGTTTCAAAGGTCTACTTTAGTGCGTATTACGGAATTACAGAGCCTTTCCAGAAAGTTCCGGTTTTTGACCGTGATGGTTATATCGAAGCAAAAATTGATGCAAACCGTACGATTGATGATTGGGAGTCGGACCCTGTAATTGGGAATGTTTTTGATGGAGACGAATTAACCGGCTATGAAAATGGCACCTATACCGATTGGCAGGATATCGTTACACAGCTTGGAGCACGTCAGAGTTATCACGTAGGTTTTATGGGCGGAAACGATCGTTTTACGTATAATACCTCAATAAATTATTACGATGAAGAAGGTGTAGTGCTCGCCGACGAATTTAGGAGGTTAACTTATAATTTGTTCTGAGGTTTTGATTGCTTATTAATAAAAATCAGGATAATTAAGTGCTTGCATATTAGTAGGATTAGATGATAAGTATTTAATTTGCAATTGAGGGGTAAAATGAAGTGTTAATATACATAATAAACGTAATTATACAATGAAGAAGACAATAGTAATTCTGTTAGCTGCATTCTTGATTGCAACATGTAACTCAACTACTGAAAGTGATGAGAATAAGGGACAATTCGATGCAAACATCAATTATTCGGTTTTGATGGCAGAGACAGTAATTGATGAACATCCTGATTTGTGGAGTATCGAAGGGCGTGAAGGTCCTAAATGGACATATACCTTTGGTTTGATTAGCATGGCAATGCTTGAGGTTTATGAAGAAACAAATGATGAGAAATTTCTCAATTACGCGAAATTTTACGCAAATTCATTAATTGAGGAAGACGGTACAATCAAAACTTACAAGCAATCTGATTACAATATTGATAAAATTAACTCCGGTAAGTTTTTGTTTGATTTATATGAAATGACCGGTAAAGAAAAATACAAAATTGCCATTGAAACATTAAGGCATCAGCTTAAAAATCATCCTCGTACTGAAATTGGTGGTTTCTGGCATAAGAAACGTTACCCACATCAAATGTGGCTCGACGGCGTTTATATGGGTGCACCATTCTATACCCGATATGCTGTTGAAAATAACGAACCTGAAAGTCTTGATGAAATTGCTGCCTGGATCATTAACGTTGAAAAGGTAACCCGCGATGAAGAAACGGGATTGTTATATCATGGATGGGACGAGTCGCGTGAGCAAAAGTGGGCAGATAACGAAACCGGTTGTTCTCCTCATTTTTGGGGGCGAGGTATGGGCTGGTATGCAATGGCCCTTGTTGATGTATTGGATTTTTTCCCTGAAGATCATGAAGGATATCAATCAATTGTAAACATTATCAATAGGCTGGCAAGCGCAATTGTAAAATATCAACACGATGAGAAAGGCGTTTGGTACCAGGTTGTTGATTTGGGCAATCGTGAAGGGAATTACCTTGAAGGATCAGCCAGTTCAATGTTTTCATATTTTTTACTGAAAGCCGTTAATAATGGATATATTTCGAAGGAAGAATATTCAGATAATGCTGTTGAGGCGTATAAGGGAATTGTGAACCACTTGATGAAAATTGATGCTGATTCAACTTTGACCTTAACGCCTGTTTGTGCTGTGGCTGGACTTGGTGGCAATCCATATCGCGATGGTAGTTACGAATACTACATCAATGAAGAAAAGCGCGATAACGACCCGAAGGCTGTGGGGCCGTTTATTTTGGCCGGACTCGAATACGAAAAACTAAAGTAAAATATTGATCATCAATTGTGGATGTTCGTTTCTGGTTTGTTAAACTGTAATTTAAGTTGTTGAGCCAAAGGTGTGACAATCATTTATACCTCAAATCCG
>JASMTI010000240.1:0-15632 GCA_041694375.1 Bacteroidales bacterium
AAGCACCACTTAATTTCAGGTTGTGCAAAGGCATTTATGTTGAACCAGCCACCATTGCCTATAAAGATTTTCACCAGGTAAGGCACCATTTTTTAGAGGATTTAGACCTGATGCTAAAAAATGGGATTTACGCAGCCATTGCCACGCACGATACATTCTTGGTACGCGAAGCAATGGCTCTGATTGAGCGGTACCAGGTTCCAAAAAGCAAATATGAATTTCAGATGCTTTATGGCGTAGCCCCGTCGTTGCGCAACGAAATTGTGAATGCCGATCATAACATGCGTGTTTATGTGCCCTTTGGTAAAGACTGGTTTGGCTATTGCTCACGGCGCATCAAAGAAAACCCCAAAATGGTGAATGATATCGTAAAAGCCTTATTTGTGAGGGGATGAAATTACTCCGTCCGCTCTTCAAAACCTCCCAGTTTACGGGTAAACAGGTAAATTGCCAGAACGCCCAGCAAAATATGCACCGCCAGTGTGTACATAATGTATTCGGGGTGGCCGGCCGATTCGTACCTGCCCATTATCCAGGTGTATATCCCGCTTGAAAAGGCACCAATGAACGTCGCCAAAAAGTTAGTCCCCATGTATAACCCGGCCTTTTCTTTGGGTGCTATCCACATTACATATTCTTGAATACGCGGTGAAGCGATCATTTCGCCAACAGCAAACAGGAACACGCCTAAAAATACCAAGCCCTGGAACGAAGTAACCGAAAAGGCGAGCGACAAAAATCCAAGGGCTGCAATAAACAACCCAATCATAAACGACTTAATGGCATCTCGTTTTTCAAATACGCGCGAAACAAGCAACTGAAAAATAATAATGATGTAACCGGTATGGGAAATAGCCTCGGCATTGATGCGCCAAACACCACTTTCGTTGCTTGAAATAAGTGCTTTGGTTATGCCTTCGCCAATCACCCCCGAAACACCGGCAAACAAGGCCGCAGTATCGAGGTAATCGTTGATATAAACTGCCAGAACGTTAAAAAAAGCCCAGAATGGAAGCCAAAAGAATAATCCCAGAATAATAAGGAAGGATGAAAATTTGATATCTGACAAGGCAATGCCAATATCTTTAAATTTTTGTTTCAACGAAGCTGTACCCAAATCGCGCTCCGGCTCTTTAAAAAAGAAAATGGTGATAAGAAACATGACCCCGATAGCTGCTGCTGCGGTATAAAAAACGTAATCCCAGCTCATGGCCCGTAGCTTTCCCATAACCAAAGGCCCAACCGATGCCCCCAGGTTGACCATCATATAAAAAATGCCAAAGCCCATCGATTTATTAGTTGAATCGGTAGTAGCACGCACCGTAGCCGATATCAGGGGTTTAAATATTCCGGCAGCAAAACCAATGGTGAGCATGGTGAGCGCAATACCCGAAAAAGATTTGAACACAATCAGCATTAAAATGGCAGGCAGGTAGGCCAGGTACGATATAATCAACATCTTTTTAAAGCCATACTTATCGGCAAAGGTTCCGGAAAACAAAGGAAGCAAGTACGACACGGCCAGAAAAATACTTTGGATAATTCCCAAATCACCTTTGGAGAAACCAAGCTTTTGTAAATAGATACCAAATCCCATATAAATGCCATAGTAGGCGAAACGTTCAAAAACCTCGATGGTATTGGCAGCCCAGAAAACCTTTGGGTACGGAGAGCGCTTGTTCATGATTATATTATTTGATTAGCATTATAGGTTAACTCCTTAAAAGTACATATAATGCAAACAAAAAAAAACTGACAAATGTTTGGGCTTGCTAAATGACACATTAATATGTATTTTTGTACCATGAATATATATGAAAAAGATACATTACATCTTCCTATAATGATAGAACAAGATGAAGATGATTTTTATATTGTAAGCTGCCCGGTTTTCAAAGGTTGTCACTCATATGGCTCCACAATTGACGAGGCCCTGAACAATATCAAAGAGGTTATTGAAATGTGCATTGAAGAAGAAAAAAATACAGAAATTAATCGATTTGTTGGGTTTAGGGAAATGCAGATTTCATTAAAAAATAAAGCCGTATAAAGTAAATATCTTATGCCCCAATTACCTGTTATATCAGGAAAAGTGTTTTTGAAGTTCTTACATAGCTTGGGCTTTATTACAATTCGAGTTAATGGTTCACATTATAGGTTAAAACACCCAGACGGAAGAATTACTACCATTCCGGTTCATAAAAACAAGGATTTACCAAAAGGGTTACTTAGAAAAATCATCCGGGATGATTTAGAATTGGACCTCGACGATTTTAATAAACTCTGGGAAAAACATTAATAACCATCTTTCACCACCAACTCATCAACCGACCGTTTGGGCACATGGTGTACCCCATTTTCGTCGCGCCAATAAGTAAAGTCGCCATTTTGCATTTCATCAATCACGACCTTTTCTTTGGGTTTACCCAGTGCAATTACATTGATAATTTCAAATCTCTCAGGAATATCAAGAGCCTCCGTGAGTAGCGGTTTATTAATTGCTCGTAAGATACAACCTCCATATCCATCCTCAACGGCGCCAAGTAAAATACTCTGGGCCGCAATGCCATCATCGCAATAATACTGATTGGATATTTCGGCATCGAGAACCTGCACAAGGTATGCCGAAGGGCGCTCACCTTCTTCGGGACCGGGCCAATCTTTTAAAAATCCGGCCCATGCAAGCGTTTGAAATATCTTTTCATTCTTTTCTTCTGTATTCGAAAGAATATACTTCAACGGCTGTGCATTTCGCCCCGATGCCGATAAACGGGCAAGTTCGAGCCATTTTCGTAATTGTTCTTCTGTAATTTTTTCGTCTTGATAAAACCTGCGGTAGCTGCGGTTTTTTAGAATAAGGTCTTTAATCATAAAGCAAAAAAATAAGGATTGGGAATGAAATAAAAAGGTAATGTGACCAACGATAACCTGCAATAAGTGGATGTATGTCCCAATCCTTACATTTTTAAAAACGGCACACACCCAACATTATTGCACCATTATCCATGAATACATTTAAAGTTTGTTAAAATTCAACATTAAAGCAAATCGCTTGCCAGCTCGGCCAGGTAGCTCCGTTCACCTTTCACAAGGTTTACATGGGCAAACAATTTCTGTCCTTTCATACGGTCCGATAAATATGCCAACCCGTTCGACTGCTGGTCGAGGTACGGCGAATCAATCTGGTGAAGGTCCCCTGTAAATATCATTTTAGTCCCCTCGCCGGCGCGGGTGATAATGGTTTTTATCTCGTGCGGGGTTAAATTTTGTGCTTCATCAATAATAAAGTATGAATTTGACAAACTCCTGCCCCTGATATATGCAAGGGCAGCAATAACCAGCTTTTCATCTTTCTCCATTTCCTCGATACGGGTCGATTCAACACTACGCGGGTTATTGGCATGTTTAATAACGGTAAGGTTATCAAACAAAGGCTGCATATACGGACGAATTTTCTCATCGGCATCGCCGGGCAAAAAGCCAATGTCGCGGTTGCTCAGGGCCACAATAGGTCGTGCCAAAAGTATTTGTTCATACATCTCATGTTGCGCCAGTGCAGCTGCCAGTGCCAATAATGTTTTTCCTGTCCCTGCCTTTCCGGTAACTGCAACAAGTTTAATATCTGGATTTAGCAGAGCATTCAGCAAAAAGGTTTGTTCGGCATTTCGGGGCTTTATCCCATAGGCTGTAACTTTATCTACCCTCTCATAGCGGTCGTTTTCATCGTCGTAACGGGCCAGGGCTGAAGAATTGGCGCCTTTAAGTATAAAATAATCATTGGCATGAAGTTCTTCATCAATTTTAACGACTTTTTTATCAAGGTATTTTTTCTCATAAAGTTCAGCTATTAATGAATCATTACAATCGTCAATAACATCAACCCCGCGGTTAAAAATTTCGGTATTGGTAACTTTGTCGTTTTTATAATCTTCAGAATCTATACCCAACGACTTGGCCTTCATCCTCAGGTTTATATCTTTGGTAATCAACACCACTTTTTGCTCCGGGTTTTTTTCTTTGGTGTACTCGGTTATAGCTAATATACGGTGGTCAGCAATATCTTCCTTAAACGAAGCACGTATTTTTTCTGAAAAAGGGCGTCCGGTTTCTATTTTAAGCTTTCCCTTTCCTTCCCCCAACGATAGCCCTCCGTTAAATAAATCATCTTTTACCAATTGGTCGAGCAAACGGACAAATTCACGGGCCTGAAAATTCAGCTGGTCACTCCCCCTCTTAAATTTATCCAACTCTTCTAAAACGGTAATTGGAAGCACCACATCATTTTCCTGAAAATTATAGATACATTGGTGGTCATGCAAAATCACATTTGTATCGATGACGAAAATTTTAGAATGATTTGTAGCCATATTTTTGATTTTTGTAAGGTTCTTAGTTATTCCTTAAATGTACTAATTTTTATGCGTGAAATATTTTTTTATCCGGCTTTTTGCTGATTTTTGTACCATCATATTTGAAAAACATGAACTACGAACAGGCTATAGAATTTTTATACACGCAATTGCCCATGTTTCAACGCACAGGGCCTGCTGCTTATAAAAATAATCTCGATAACACACATGCCCTCGACCACATGTTTGGCCACCCCCACCTGAAATTTAAGACCATACATGTAGCCGGCACAAACGGGAAAGGTTCTGTTTCACACCTATTGGCATCAATTCTTCAAAGTGCCGGTTATAAGGTCGGGCTTTACACTTCTCCACATTTGTTGGACTTCAGGGAGCGGATCAAGATTAACGGCCAAATGGTAAACAAAGAAGATGTTTGCCGTTTTGTAGGAGAATTCAAACAAAAAAATAGAACAGGAAAGTTTGAACCCTCGTTTTTTGAGCTTACCGTTATGATGGCATTCGATTATTTTGCATGGCAGAAAGTAGATGTTGCGGTAATTGAAGTAGGATTAGGCGGAAGGCTCGACTCAACCAACATTATCAGCCCCGAAGTCGCGATAATCACAAATATCAGCCCTGACCACACCAATTTACTTGGCAAAACTATTCCTGAAATAGCTGCCGAAAAAGCCGGTATTATCAAACAAAACACAACGGTTGTTATTGGCGAAACACAATCAGAATCACAAAATGTATTTATTGCAAAAGCGAAACAAAAGAACGCTACCATACACTTTGCGGATGAAGAATACTTGTTATCAAAAACAGGTGAAACACTGCAATTTTCTTCGGAACACTCGTTAATTTACAAAAATCTCATTTGCGACCTGAAAGGAAATTACCAACTGAAAAACATCAACACTGCATTGGCTTCGGTTCAGTCCCTTATTAATTTAAAAAAGTTTAAGCCCAACGAGAAAGCCGTTAAAGACGGACTCAGAAATGTAATGAAAAACACCGGGTTAAAAGGAAGGTGGCAACAAATTGGAAGCACCCCTAAAATAATTTGTGATACAGGGCACAACCAAGATGGTATAAAAAACATTGTTGCCCAATTAAAGCAAGAACATTTTGAAAAACTCCATGTTGTGTTTGGTACCGTTAACGATAAAGATTTATCGCTGATTTTGCCCCTGTTGCCTAAAAAAGCTGTGTACTATTTTACAAAAGCAGATATTTCAAGGGCATTAGATGAACACAAACTAAAAGATGAAGCCCAAAAATATAACATCCATGGAAAAACATACACCAATGTCAAAGAAGCATATCAGGCAGCAAAACAAGCAGCATCAGAAAACGACATGATTTTTGTTGGCGGAAGTACTTTTGTGGTTGCCGAGGTTCTTGAACTTGAAAATAAATAACAGAAAATGATTATCATCAATCCTCTATATGAACTTATTGCACGGGGCGAGCATCAACAGCAGGATTTTAAATTCTGCATCAACGATTCGCGTAAAATTGCCAAATCGCTCGTGGCTTTTGCCAACACCGATGGTGGCCGTTTACTTGTAGGGGTTAAGGATAACGGAAAAATTGCCGGCGTAAAATCCGATGAAGAATATTACATGGTTGAAGCAGCTGCCAATATCTACAGCAGCCCCAAAATAAATTTTGAGGTGGTTGAATGGGATGCCGAAGGTAAAATTGTGCTTGAAATTATTATTAAGCCCAGTGAACAACGACCCCATTATGCCGAAAACGACGAACGAAAATGGATTGCATACGTTAGGCGGAACGACGAAAACATTTTAGCAAACCGGGTTTTGTTAAAATCATGGCGACTAAAACGCAATAAAAAAGGGTTACTGTTTACTTACGACACACCCCGTCGCAAATTAGTAAACTACTTACAGGAGAATGAAAGCATTACGCTTTCGCGTTTTAGTAAAATTGCACATATCAGACGATTTGTAGCTGAAAACATCCTGGCCGAATTTCTATCGATGGGCTGTATCAACATTGAACTTAACCAAAAACCTGTTGTTTATTCGCTGGAGACTAACTTCGATATAGACACATTAGGTTAAAACAGATTTCATTTAACCCTAACATGACTTAAAGGCCTTTTTTATTAAATTGCATAAATTTTAAACATCCATATTATGAATAAAATACTTATCATTATTTCCATTTTTCTTTTTGCAACTTTTTCTTTACAAGCGCAAGAGAACTACAAAAACATTTCAACCGAAGACAATGCCAAATATTTCTCCGGTAACGACACTTACAAAGTTCAAAAATATGATGAACCAACATCGAATAAAAAGCCTAAAAACGTGATCCTCCTGATTGGCGATGGCATGGGTGTATCCCATATTTATGCAGGCATTACTTCGAACCTCGGTCAAATGTATATACAAAACTTTAAAAAAATTGGGTTCCAAACCACCTACTCAGCTAGCGATTATACAACCGATTCTGCTGCCTCGGGGACTGCACTAGCCACCGGAAGCAAAACATACAACGGTGCCATAGGGGTTAATACCGATAGGGTTGTTGTTGAAAATATTCGCGAAAAATGTGAAAAACAAGGCATGGCAACCGGTGTTGTAGCTACGGCTTCAATTACACATGCAACACCCGCGGCATTTGTGGCCCACCAGCCTCAACGTTCAATGTACGAAGCCATAGCGGCTGATTTTCTTAATACAAACATTGATGTATTTATTGGTGGCGGCTACAAGCATTTTGCCGAAAGAAAAGACGGAAAAAATCTTGTTGATGAACTAAAGGAAAAAGGCTATCAGGTTGAAACTGAAATGAAAAAAATAGCCAAAACCAAAAAAGGAAAATTGGCCGGTTTAGTTTCATCTGAACATCCCACAACAATAGAGGACGGGCGTGGCGATATGCTGATAAAAGCTACCGAAACTGCTATCAACATTTTAGATGACGACCCCGACGGATTTTTCCTAATGGTAGAAGGATCACAAATTGACTGGGCCGGGCACCAACACAACACATCTTACTTAGTTACCGAAACACATGATTTTGACAAGGCCATAGGCAAAGCACTGGCCTTTGCTGCCAAAAATAAAGAAACACTGGTTATTGTAACTGCCGACCACGAAACCGGTGGTTTTGCAATAAACAACGGTAACATGAAAACCGGCGAAGTTTTAGGTGAATACACTACAGGCGGGCACACCGGTGTGATGATCCCCGTTTTTGCTTTTGGCCCAGGATCCGACGAGTTTACAGGCTTTTATGACAATACTGACATCCCCAAGAAAATTGAAAACCTGCTAAAAAACTGATATTTCTATCCTTTATTCTTAAAAAACAGTACTATTTTTGTACTGTTTTTTTTATGGGGGGGTGCAATAATGTTGAAAAACACTTCATTTTTTCGCACGGTATCATTTACATATATATTTTTGCTCTATGTTTGAATCTTTAGAGGTATTGGATCATATAAGGCTCAATTTTAGCCAGGGAAGTTTAGTATTTTTAAATATTGCACTGGCAATTATTATGTTTGGGGTAGCCCTATCCATAAAAATGGACGACTTTAAAGAAGTCGTTAAAAAACCAAAGCCAACTATTATTGGTTACATTTCACAGTTTTTTGTTTTGCCCGCATTAACTTTTTTGCTGGTCTTGCTCATAAAACCCACACCATCGGTTGCCCTTGGGATGATTATGGTTGCATCATGCCCGGGGGGTAATATTTCAAATTTTTTATCATCACTGGCCAAAGGAAATTCAGCCTTATCGGTAACCATGACAGCCCTGGCCACTTTATCAGCAATTTTTATGACCCCATTCAATTTTTCTTTTTGGGGCGGATTATATGTAAACTATTACAATAAAAGGGGCGGTGAGTTTTTACGCACGCTTGAAATTGAACCCTTACAAATGTTTATTACTGTTTTTATCATACTTGGCATACCTGTTATCCTGGGGTTATTATTCAATAATTATTTTCCCAGGATAGCCCTGAAAGTTAAAAAGCCATTACAACGCTTTTCCATACTGTTTTTCCTAATAATGGTATTTGTCATGCTGAAAAACAATTTTGAACAGTTTACCGTAAGCATCCACCTCATATTTATCATTGTGCTACTGCATAATGCCATTGCCCTGGGAAGTGGTTTTGGCCTCGCATCAATCTTTAACTTGAAACGTAAAGACCGCCGTTCAATATCCATCGAAACAGGCATTCAAAATTCGGGCTTAGCTCTAACCTTAATGTTTAACCCCAAAATATTCCCGCCCGACTTTGAGCTGGGCGGTATGGCCGTTATTGCTGCCTGGTGGGGTATTTGGCACATTATCTCAGGATTGATTATGGCATCGCTCTGGGGACGAAAGCCCTTATCTGAAGTAATCACAAAAAAAGAAAAGAGATCGTGAAACGTGTAGAAAAATGGACTTTCGGGTATCAAACACTCCGGTTTTTTGCCGGAATTGTACACCGATTAACGCATAAGCATTTTACCATAAACGGAATCGAAAATGTGCCAAAATGCCAACCGGTTATTTTTGCTCCAAACCATCAGAATGCCTTGTTAGACCCACTGGCCATTGTTTTTGCCGGCGATTTTCAACCCGTTTTTCTAGCACGGGCCGACATATTTAAAAAGAAGTTCATTGCCCGCATCCTAAACTTCATGAAAATTGCCCCGGTTTACAGGATACGCGATGGTAAACAATCGCTTGATAAAAACAAAGAAGTTTTTAAAAATAGCGTCCGCATCCTTCAAAATAACCGATACTTATGCCTCTTTCCCGAAGGAAAGCACGTAGGGATGAAAAGCATGGACCCCCATAAAAAAGCCATACCCCGTATTGTATTTATTGCTGCCGAACTGACCAACTTCGACCTCGATATAAACATTGTTCCAGTGGGAATCAATTATTCGCATTACTATAAGTTCAGGCGGAATGTAACCATCAACTTTGGGAAACCAATTAAAACAAAACAATACTACGAAACTTATAAAACAGAGGGTGAAACAAAGGCAGCGAACATTATGCGTAAAGATATATTTGACGCCGTTCGCGAATTAGTGGTGCATGTCCCAAATAAAGAGTATTACAGCCTTTACGAACAAGCTTTTGAAATGATGCGCCCTGAAGCTGCTAGCCAACTTGGGATTAAAAACATGTATAAGTACTTTGTGAAAACTGAACGTTTTATAACTTCAAAAATTGATGGCTCAATTACCGATAAACCTGAATTGGCCAGCAAATTCACAGAAAAAGCAACGAAATACCAAAAACTAAAAGATCACCTTAAACTGAGGGAACGCGCTTTACTGAAAGGCCCAATTGGCATTTTAGAAACAATAAAAGTTTTTTTTATCATTCTTCTGCTCCTTCCGTTTGGAATATACGGTGCCATAGCTAACGGCTGGGTGTATTACATAACACGCTATCCATACCGTAAAGCTATAAAAGACAAACAATTCTGGAGCACATTTTCTTTCGGGCTAAGTTTTTTGGTTTATCCCATCTGGCTTTTAACACTAACTTTTATTCTCACGCCTTTTATCCACAATTGGATCCTTGCAATAGCAATCGCACTCTTGTCCATTCCCAGTGGTATTATCGCCTGGGAAACCGGACAATTATTTATGCGTACACTCCACCGTATACGTGTTAATGTACTTAATAAAAGAAAAAGCAAGGTATTTTTTGAGTTAACAAACCTGCGCAACGAATTGTATAACTTCTATAAAGATTGTATTGATTAAAGCATGGGTATTTTAACAATTTTTCTTATTGCCATTAGTTTATCTTTCGATTCGTTTGCAGCATCGGTTAGCAGCGGTATGTCAATGTGCCGTAAAACTCTGCAAGCATCACAAACCCTTAAAATTGCTTTGTCGCTTTCCCTTTTCCAAGCTGCTTTTCCGCTTTTAGGATGGTGGCTGGGTGGCGCTTTCAGGCACGAAATTTCGCAGGCCGACCACTGGATTGCCTTTGTTTTGCTAACATTTCTGGGGGTGCGCATGATACTTGAAGGCCGTGTTCCCATCAAACAACGAAAAGTAAAACACCCAACCCGCTGGCGGGTGCTCATTCCAATGTCCGTAGCTACCAGTATCGATGCTTTTGCAGTTGGTATTGGTTTTTCTTTTTTCGTTGAAGACATTTGGACACCCGTAATTATTATTGGCATGGTAACGTTTGCTGTTTCGATGGCCGGACTTTACATGGGGCGCAAACTGGGACAAAAAATAGCAGGTGTTGGTGAAATATTTGGCGGTATTGTTTTGATAATGATAGGTTTAAAAATATTGATTGAACATCTGTTTTTTCAATAATCTTTATCATCAACTCCAACTCTCCAACTACGGGTTAAAATAAAATCTGAATTCTTTATGCTCTTTTAGTTCAACTTATTACATTTATGGTGCAAGTGTTACTTAATTGAAATATAGTAACACTGTTTATTTTTCAAAACAAAGACCATGAAGCTGAGCAAATTTCTGTTTTTCATAATGTGCCTCCAAATATTATTTACCGCGTGTAACAACCAGCAAAACCAAAATGGGGCCAATACCCGCACATTTAACGATATGCTGGGGCGCCAGGTTCAACTGCCCGACACCCTGAACCGCATTGTTGGCGTGCGTGCCAGTGCCCTCCGTATGTTGTTGTACATGGATGCTGCCGATAAAATTGTTGGCATCGAGGATATTGAACACCGCAATGACCGCCCCTACATTCTGGCCTATCCCGAGCTACTTGAGCTGCCAACCATTGGCCCCATGATGGGCGGCGATGCCGAGTTGATTTTGAAAGCCCGGCCCGAAGCTATTTTTATGACCTATGCCACTATTGAAGATGCCGACCGGGTGCAAAAGCAAACGGGTATTCCGGTTGTGGCCATCGACGCAACTGAATTTGGAACAGCCCGCGATACCCTGTTTTCTTCTTTTAAACTTTTAGGGGAAATATTACATAAAGAAAACCGTGCCGATTCGTTAATTAAATATATCAACCAAAATATAAGTGGACTTGACCAACGCACACACGATATACCAGATAAACAGCGACCGGGAGTTTACATTGGCGGAGTGCCTTACAGCGGGGCACACGGCATTACTTCAACCCAGCCGTACTATCCGCCTTTTATATTTCTGAATGCAAAAAATGTTGCCTCGGGGGTAAGCAAAGAAATAACATCGCACGTGAGGGGCACATACATCGACAAGGAACAATTGATGATGTGGAATCCTGATTATCTATTTATCGATAATTCGGGTTTGTTGCTTTCGAAAAACGACCTGATATCGGGAAATTCGCTGCGAAAGAGCCTCGGTGCCATTCAAAACGAAAAAACTTACGTGGTAATGCCCTATAACAATTATGCCACCAACTACGGGCTGGTACTTGCCAACGCCTGGTACATCGGAAAAGTTCTTTATCCCGAAAAATTTTCGGATATCAACATTAAAGAAAAAACAGATGAAATAACCCAACAATTCTTAGGTGCAGAATTGTACGACCGCTTAACATCAGATGACCCTATATTTGAACCAATAAACCTGTTAACAACCCAGTAAAATGACCGAAAAAATTGTAGCACAATATAAAAAGTTTATTCGCCGGCGGGTTTGGTTCATGGGCCTTACTGTATTGTTGCTCATCGGCTTTGCTGTGCTGTCTTTGGTTTCGGGTTCGGCCGACACCTCGTTTTCGTCGTTGCTGAAAGTTATGAGCGGAAACGGCGAACCTTTTTCTTCGCAAATTATACTTTCGATAAGGCTGCCACGTGTTATCGGGGCAGTATTGGCCGGTACGGCCCTTGCAGTTTCAGGTGCCGTTATTCAAAGCTTGCTGAAAAACCCGTTGGCCTCGCCGTTTACCCTTGGCATATCGGGTGCGGCAGCTTTTGGTGCTGCCTTTGCCATTATCTTTCTGGGCGCAGGCAGTGGCTATAGTGGCCCGGCCGATGCAGCTATTGTTGACAACCCATACGTGGTAACCCTTTCGGCTTTTATCTGGAGCTTAGTAAGTGTTGTGGTCATCCTGTTTTTGTCGAAATACAAAGGGGCAACACCTGAAATCATCATTTTATCAGGCATCATCATTTCATCTCTTTTTGGCGCCGGCATATCGGCCATGCAATATTTTTCGGACGATGTGCAACTGGCAGCCATCGTTTTCTGGACCTTTGGAGATATGGGGCGTGCCACGTGGCGCGAGACCATCATCATGGCAGGGGTTTTGGTACCGGTAATGGCTTTCTTTCTGCATCAAAGCTGGAATTATAAATCGTTGCAATCGGGCGACGAATATGCCCGCAGCCTCGGGGTAAACGTAACCCGTGTGCGGCTAACCGGTATGGTGGCAGCATCGCTGGCTACGGCGATGGTGGTTTCGTTTTTCGGGGTAATTGCCTTCGTGGGGCTGGTTGTACCCCACATCGTAAGGCGCATAATTGGCTCCGATGAGCACTTTGTGATTCCGGCTTCGGCCCTTTTTGGCGGTGCATTCTTATTGCTTAGCGACACCCTTGCACGCACAGCCATGGCGCCCGTCATTATGCCAGTTGGGATTTTGACTTCGTTTATCGGGGCACCATTATTTTTGTTTTTGCTTATCCGGGGGATGAAACGATAATACCATGAAAATTACCGTCAACAACATATCATTTAGCTACAACGGCACACCAACCCTTAGCGATATTGGTTTCGATATTGAAAAAGGTGACCTTGTAGCCCTGGTGGGGCCCAACGGCTCGGGGAAAAGCACGCTTATCAAGTGTATAAATGGCATTCTGAAACCACACCGGGGCACGATTCTTATAAACGAAAAAACACTCAGCGATTTTACTCCCGGCCAGCTGGCACAAGAAATGGCCTATATCCCGCAAAACGAAAACCGCAATGCCAGCATGAATGTTTTCGATATGGTTTTGCTGGGGCGCAAACCATACATCAACTGGAAACCATCGGGGCATGATTTATCAATTACGGCCGAAATAATCGAAGCCCTGCACATCGGGCATTTGTCGATGCGCCCGTTTAACAAGCTTAGCGGGGGACAACAACAAACCGTTTACATTGCCCGTGCCCTTGCTCAGGAACCCGACGTGTTATTGCTCGATGAGCCCACATCGAACCTCGACATGCAACACCAACTGGAGGTGTTGGAACTATTAAAAAGTTTCACCCAAAAAGGGCTTACTGTTATTATTGCCCTACACGATATAAACCTGGCCGCACGCTATGCCAACAAAATGATGATGCTAAAGTCGGGGCGCGTATTTGCTGCCGGGACAACCGCGATAATTAACGAACCAAATATTGAAAACCTTTTTGGCATCAAAGTGAAAATTATTAAAGATGACGGAGATTTATTCGTGATACCCAAAGGATTGAAATAAGATAAACAAGCATGGAATTATAGCTTGTTGCAACTTTGAAATTATTCATTTGAGTTTAAAATCGTTAACTTTGTAAAAAAGAAATGTATGAAAGCTATTGAGTTTAAATCAAAGATAAGGAACAATCAAATTATTATTCCTTCAAATGTTCAATCAGAATTTGGAACAGTGAAAGAAAAAAATGTCAGAGTGATTATTCTGATTGATGATTCTGAAAAACACGATGAATTTCAGTTCTGCAAGGCATCTGAAAAGCATTTTTTTGAAGGTTACGCAGAGTCAGATTCCATTTATGATAATTATTGATTATGGAATACTTTAAGTTTGGAGAAATTATCCTCCTGAAATTCCCATTTACCGACAATTCTAAAGTAAAAAAGAGACCCGCATTAGTTATCAATGATTTTGGAGATGGTGATATTATTGTATGTAGAATCACTAGTCATATATATCACACAAAGAATGATATACAAATTCAAAACTGGGCAAACGCCGGTCTTAAACTTCCTTCTGTAATCAGAATCCCATAAAATTGCTACACTTGATAAAAGAATTGTTGAGCATGTGATGGATAAAATTGACAACTCTTTAGAAGAACAGGTAAAACAATTGTTGAATAAATTAACTGAATAAAGCTGTGCAATCTATAAATTTCAACCCAATTGGCATTGTCAAAAACAATTTTGACAAGCCGGCACCTTTTAACGATATCAAAGCACAACCCAGCACCATTGTTATAAACGATGAATATGCCGAAGCGCTTACGAATATCGAAGAAATAAAATACCTCGATATTGTGTTTAACTTCCATCTTTCACACAACGATAAGTTGGCACATACTACACATTTTGGCGATTTTCGCGGGGTTTTTGCCTCACGCAGCCCGTTTCGCCCCAACCTTATCGGGGTAACCCGGGTAAAACTCATCCGCCGCGATAAAAACCAGTTGCTGGTTGAAGGCCTGGATGCCATTAACAACAGCCCGGTGCTCGACATTAAAAGCAGCGATACTTCGCTTTTAGTCGACAACGATGATGCAGAATACCAGCAGCGCGAATTGTTAAAAAAACGCCCCCGCATGGAAATCGAAAAGCTTATTGCCCAAAACGACCTGGAAGGCCTCATGATAAAAGCAGCCCAGATACATGGGCATTTTTGTCCGGGACTTGCCATGGGCATTATGGCTGCAACACAAGCCATGCGCGAGCTCAAAGCACAATCCGACGGTATGGAAGACCTGCTGGCCATTACCGAAACCAACAACTGTATGGCCGATGGCATCCAGTTTGTTACCGGTTGCACCTTTGGCAACAATGCACTTATTTTTAACGATTACGGAAAATCAGCTTTTACCTTAACACACCGCGATGGTAATGGAATACGGATTGCCGCTAAACCAAATTCCCAACAAATCATCAAAAACCAATTTCCTGATTTTAATCAACTATTCGATGAAGTGATTGCCCGGCAAGACCACGATCCCGAGAAAATAGCTTTATATAAAAAAGCTGCAATAAAACGTTCGTTCGACATGCTAAACATCTCATTTAATGACCTTTTCAAGGTTGAAAACATTAAAACTGACATACCACACTATGCCCCCATAAAAAACAGCGTGTACTGCTCGGTATGCGGCGAAAGCATCATGGAGGGCAAGCACCTGGTTATCAGCAACAAAGTTTACTGTAAGCCATGTAGTAAAAAGTGTTAACAAATGTTAAATGAAAATACTTTCAATATCCTGATTTAATCAGCTTTTATGCACTTTTTAGGTGTTTAATTTGCACAAGTTAGAAAACACAAATTTTAAACACTTAAAAATTAAAAGCTATGAAACGAGTATTGATTATAAGCATTGTTGCATTTTTATTTGC
>JASMTI010000241.1:0-1041 GCA_041694375.1 Bacteroidales bacterium
TGGTGCATAGTTTGGCTAAAGGTAATTTGAAAGCCATGACAGGCCATCATGCTTTGAACACTCAAGATTATTTGCAAACCCTACAAGCTATGGGTATCAATTTTTACGAATGGGCAAAAGCTTTGGTGGATGCCGAAGCCTATTTGCCACATTCAAAACTATTGGCGTTTACCAGTGAAGGCAACCAAAAAGTGTCTCCACATTACGGCGCAGTTTCGGCTGCAAAAGCAACTTTGGAAGCCATCATGCGACAAATGGCTGTAGAATTTGCACCGCTTGGGATTACGTCAAATTGTATTCAAGCGGGCATGACCAAGACAGCAAGTTTTCAAAAAATACCAGGTGCAGAACAACTAAAAAATCACAGTCTAAAACGCAATCCCTTTCACAGATTGACTCAACCCGAAGACGTAGCCAAAGTCGTCAGTTTGCTCGCCGATGACAAAGCCAATTGGATCAATGGTTGCGTGATTCCTGTTGACGGCGGTGAGCGCTTGGGGTGAGTTTTTAGTTGGAAGTTTATAGTTGAGCGTTTTTAGTCGCTGGTTTTATTTTTTTGTGATTTTGAAATTTCAAAATTACTTCAGCATTTTTGTCAAAATACCGAGAATACTTCTAATAACCGTTGGGCTAGACAAGACTTTTACCAATGGATTTTGCGCTTGTCTGCTGCGTGTTTTGGTTGATGAAGATTTTTTGTTAAGTTGCTCCTTTTCTTTTTTTGCCTTTTGTTTAGCGTCTTCTTCAGAGGCTATTTTAATTTTTTCATTTAATATCTCATAAGCACTCTCGCGGTCTATGTCTTGGTTGTATTTGTTGACCAATGTTGATTTTGAAATTAAATCATCCAATTCTTGTGGCGTTAAAATGTCCATTCGACTGGAAGGTGCGCACAGCATGGTTGCCGCAAGCGGTGTTGGTCGTCCTTTTTCATCTAAAGCGGTTACCAAGGCCTCTCCAATCCCTAAAGAGGTCAGTACTTCTGCGGTATTGTAGTATGGCGAAACCGGATAATTTTCTGCTGTTTGTTTAATGGCTTTT
>JASMTI010000242.1:0-1140 GCA_041694375.1 Bacteroidales bacterium
AAAGCAATTTTCATAAAAACTATAAACCCATGAACAAAAAAGCCTTTTTAATATTGATTACTAGTGTTTCCGCTCTTGGCGGGTTACTTTTTGGTTATGATACAGGTGTGATTAATGGCGCACAATTTTTTTTAAGCAAGTATTTTGAATTAGATCCCGGCATGAAAGGTTGGGTTGTTGCCAGTGCATTATTGGGCTGTTTGGTTGGTGCCATATCATCAGGTTTCTTTAATACTTTATTTGGCCGAAAATATACTTTGATTCTATCGGCAGTGCTATTTACAATTTCGGCTTGGGGCTCTGGAATGCCTTCTTTTTTGCCCGAAAGTGTAAGTCTTTTGGTTGTCTTTAGAATTATTGGCGGTATTGGTATTGGTTTAGCCTCAATGTCTGCACCCGTTTATATTGCAGAGATAGCGCCTTCGAAACAACGGGGTATTTTGGTGAGTTTTTATCAATTAGCGATTGTTGTTGGGTTTTTTGTGGTGTTTCTCGTCACTTACTTTATCGGAAAAGATCTCACTGAAGCACAGAATATCCAATTTGGCTGGCGACAAATGTTTTGGTCTGAATTGATTCCTTGCGCCTTATTTTTATTTGCCCTGTTTTTCGTCCCTAAAAGTCCGAGATGGTTGTATTTACAAGGTCGAGATATAGAAGCCTTAAAAACTTTGACCAAAATTCATGGTGAAATGGTCGCCATTGACGAACAGCGAGAAATCAAAAAATCTATCGAAAAAAACCAAAATCAAACTAAAAAAGTCAATTACTTCTCTAAAACCATCCTTGGCATTATTGTGATTGGAACCGTTTTCTCGATGCTGCAGCAGTTTACAGGTATCAATGCTGTGTTGTATTACGGTGCCGATATTTTTGAAAAAGCACTTGGCTTTGGTAAGGACGATGTCTTGGCTCAGCAAATCTTATTAGCCGGTGTAAATTTGGTATTTACGTTTGTTGCCATGTTCTCCGTAGATAGATTTGGACGTAAACCTTTGGTAATCATAGGTAGTATTGGGATGATTATTGGATTTTTGTTGCTGGGTTTTAGTCTTAAAAATGATGCCGTAGGTTTAGTCTCATTAATCGGGGTCTTGTTGTTTATTGCTTCGTTTGCCATGTCTATGGGACCTGTGGTTT
>JASMTI010000243.1:0-1430 GCA_041694375.1 Bacteroidales bacterium
CAATTTTTTTAAACTTATTTTTAAGTTGTTTGCGTAACTCGTATCCAAAGGGCTTAGAAATCCATTTATCTGGAGTTATGTAAACAAGATTACCATTTCGGTTCAGAAAGTGATAACCCATATCAAAAAATGCAATGTAAATATCCAAATTACCTTTACAAAATGACATCTTATTTGCTAAGTGTATTCTTAATCCATTAAGACCAGTATTAACCATAGTCTCAGAGTCAATGTAAGGCGGATTAGCAATCACAATATCAAAACCCCGTTTATTTTCGTCTGGAACCAAATAAGGATTCAGCACTTCCGGAAAATCGAGTTTCCAGTCGAAATGATTAAATGGCTCTTCGGGGTGTTGAAGCAGGTTTTTCAGTTTGCTAATAAGTTTATCAAAACCAGCAATTTGCAATTCCCGTTCGGTGTTGTGTTTTATATCGGCAGCTGTCGGCATAAAACCCCCTTTTTGCACGGTTTTGTTTATGTAATGTTCTTTGTTAAAAGAAAGTTGGTTAATGAGCAGTTCAATTTTCAGGTCACGTATTTCGGCCTGTAATTTTTTCTTGTTCTTGTTGTTTGGGTTAAAGTATTTCTTTTGCTTGTCGGCCACTTCTACCAATAAACGCTGTACGTTTTTTACATATTCATCGGCTTTGCCAACGCTTTTTTTTCGTTCCCAGTCAATCTCCACAATTTCGCCATCAAACTTGCTAATGAGGCTGTCGCCCACCACAATTTTGTAATCGAGGTTGGGCAGTGGTTTGGGTTTTTCTTCGTCAACCACCAAACTCAGCCAGAAACGCAGGCGGGCAATGTCTACAGCACCTTTTTCAATGTCTACCCCGTAAATGGAGTTTTGAATAATGTTCAGTTTGGTTTCGGCAGGTTTCCATTCCTTGCCTGTTTCGTAAGCAATGAGTTCTTTAATGCTAAATATTTCCTGCAACAAACCCATGGGGAACGCACCGGAACCGATTGCCGGGTCGCAGATTTTTACGTTGTCAATTTTTTCAGATATCAATTTAATTTCTGGTTCACTAAAGCACGAAGCATCTTTGTATTTTATTAAAAGTGCAATCTTTTCGCCCCATAAATTCCCCTCCTGTGGAGGGGTGCCCTTTAGGGCGGGGTGGTTAAAAAGCATCTCCATTACCCTATCCAAATTCTTCATCACATCTTCAATCGGAATATGTATAACGGTAAGACCCAGACTTTCTAAATATCTGTCTCGTTCTGCATCGTATTCTGCTTTACCATCGTGGCTACTTCCGTCAATTTCAATTACTACATTACAGTTGGTACAATAAAAATCAACAATATAATTTCCGATAATTTTTTGCCGGTCAAAATCAAATCCTTTAAGTTGCTTGTTTTTAACTCTATTCCAGAACAAAACTTCAGGAAGGTTACCTGCTTTTCGGAGTTCCCTTGCT
>JASMTI010000244.1:0-2982 GCA_041694375.1 Bacteroidales bacterium
GACCGCCCCCGGGGTTATTACCTCGAACCGTTTATAACTTATGTTGACGCTTATAATGTTCGCAAAGGTAACCCCGGTATTGAACCTGAATATATTGACTCATACGAGCTGGGCTATCAAAAGCAACTTGGTAAGGGATTTGCTTCGGCCGAAATATACCATCGCAAAACGAACAACAAAATTGAACGGATAACAAGCGTTTACGAAGGCAATGTCATGATGGGTACTGTTGATAATATAGGTGAAGATTATTCAACCGGACTTGAGTTAATGTTGAACACGAACCCAACAGACTGGTGGATGTTAAATTTAATGGGTAATGCATATCATTATAAAGTAGATGGTAATATGTATGGAGAAAATATAAGCCAAGAGAGTTTTAACTGGCATAGCCGCGTCAGCAATACGTTTACCATAACCCCTACAACCAAAGTACAGTTCGATGCCATGTATCATAGCCCGTCTGTTACTGCACAGGGTACCCGCGAAGGTTTTATGTTTTCAAATTTTGCGGTTCGCCAGGACTTGCTTGACAAAAAACTAAACCTGACCCTGTCGGTATTCGACTTATTTAATACAGCTAAATTCGGGCATGTTAACGAAGGTCCTAATTTTTATTCATCGCGTAATTTTGATATAAAATCGCCGGTGGTTTCGTTAACACTTTCGTATAAAATAAATAACTATCGCAAGAACAGGCAACAAGGCGGCCAGGACCAGGGAGAAGGCATGATGGAAGGCGGCATGGACGGTGGTGAGTTTTAAACCATGGTAAAAGTTTGATCAGAAAATAGATTATGGATTTAAAAGCTGCCCGGGTTTTGGGTAGCTTTTTTTTTTATAAAAAAAGGCTGTAAAGAAAAATCCTTACAGCCTTAAATTAGATATTATGTTTTTTTAGAATATACTAAAAGCAACGGTAACTCCCGACATAACAACTGAAACCATCGTCATCAGTTTGATCAGGATGTTAAGGGATGGGCCTGAAGTATCTTTGAAAGGGTCTCCAACAGTGTCTCCAACCACACTAGCTTTGTGTGTTTCGGAATTTTTACCACCGTAGTTGCCTTTTTCAATGTATTTTTTGGCATTGTCCCAAGCACCACCGGCATTGTTAAGCATAATGGCCAGGGTAAAGCCGGTAGTAAGTGTACCCATTAGAAGGCCAACAACACCTGCAACTCCAAATACCAAACCAACAGCAACAGGCACGATTATGGCCAGTAATGAAGGGAAAACCATTTCTTTTTGTGCCCCTTTGGTTGAAATGGCTACACATTTGGCATATTCAGGTTTTGTTTCACCGGTAAGTATTCCGGGCATATCTTTAAACTGACGGCGAACTTCGTCAACCATATCCCCGGCAGCACGTCCTACCGCTTTCATTGTAATGGCACTGAACACAAATGACATCATGGCTCCGAGGAACAAACCACCCAGAAGCATTGGATTAAACAGCGAAAGGTCGTAGTAGGAAGAAAAGTCGAGCAACGATGCCTCCGTGATGATGACTTGTTTTGCTCCTGTTACAACGGTTTCAGAACCATCAATTATAAACTGAATTCCGTTTTGAACCATTGGCTCACCCTGGTGTATTAAATCTTTTATCCATATTTTTACTTCTTCCATATAGGCTGCAAGTAGTGCCATAGCTGTTAAAGCTGCTGAGCCAATCGCAAAACCTTTACCGGTTGCCGCTGTTGTGTTACCCAGTGCATCAAGAGCATCGGTACGTTCGCGTACTTCAGCTGGAAGTTCGCTCATTTCGGCGTTACCACCTGCATTATCAGCAATCGGACCAAAAGCATCGGTAGCCAATGTAATACCCAGTGTAGAGAGCATACCTACAGCGGCAAATCCGATTCCGTAAACACCGGCTGCAAAATCTGTGAAACCACCAGCAAAACCATAAGCTCCGATAATACCCAATACAATGGTAACTACAGGTAACCATGTCGAGATCATACCCGTTGCAATACCGTCGATGATTGTGGTTGCAGGCCCTTGTTGGGCTTGTCGGGCAATGCCACGGGTTGGTTTGTATTCGTCAGATGTGTATCGCTCAGTCCCCTGTCCGATTACAGTTCCGGCAATTAAACCAACAATAACAGCACCAACAATTCCCCAGGTAATCATACCAGTTAGGGCAAGTACAATCACAACTCCAATAATCAGAAGGGTGCTCCCCCCCGTGCCCAGCAACAATGCATTGAGTAGGTTTTTTTGGGTGGCAGATTCTTTGGTGCGTACCATAAAAATACCCACAATTGAAAGGATAATACCGGTAGCAGCAACAATCATCGGGGCTACCACATTGGCTGTTTGTTCAGCCGAATTTACTGAAAGTGCAGCGCCCAATGCAGCGGTTGCCAATATGGAACCGGCATATGATTCGTAAAGGTCGGCGCCCATTCCGGCCACATCACCTACATTGTCACCAACGTTATCTGCAATAGTTGCAGGGTTGCGTGGGTCGTCCTCTGGTATTCCGGCTTCAACTTTACCTACAAGGTCGGCACCCACATCGGCAGCTTTGGTATAAATACCGCCACCTACACGTGCAAACAGTGCCTGTGTAGATGCACCCATACCGAACGTAAGCATGATGGCTGTGATTTCAACCAGTTTGTGCGATTCTTCGGTGCCGGCTTTTACAAGGTTAAGTCCTAAAAAGGTCAGGCCATTCTGCATGTGCTCGGCAGTATAAACCAGCTTAGTTAAAATTAGGTACCAAAGTGAAATGTCGAGCAAGGCAAAACCAACAACAACCAGCCCCATAACGGCACCACTTCGGAATGCTATTTTAAGGCCTTTGTTTAGCGACTCAGATGCCCCTTGGGCCGTACGGGCAGAAGCGTTAGTGGCTGTTTTCATGCCAAGGTACCCGCATAATCCCGAGAAAAAGCCACCCGTTAAAAAGGCTATAGGCACAAAGGGGTTTTGAACGCCCAAGTATGCAAGGATGGTTAATATTACAAGAAT
>JASMTI010000245.1:0-23045 GCA_041694375.1 Bacteroidales bacterium
TAAAAACAAGAAATATTCAGAAAAACGGCTCGACAAGAAAAAATGGACCATGGCACCTTTAACCATTTACCTCGGGCTAAACGGAAAAGTTGACAAGCTGCAACATCACAACTACTTCCTTGGAAATAATTTCGACCAATACGCCAAGGGGGTTTTCAAGAATAAAGTTTCGTTTGAGAAACCATATTATTATGTAAATGTCCCATCGAAAAACAACCCTGAATATGCTCCCGAAGGCAAAGACAGCCTGTTTATTTTATGCCCTTCGCCCGATTTACGTTTTAAGCCCGACTACAGCGACCGCGAGCAAATTGCTCAAAACATTATTGACGATTTATCGGAACGCTTGGGGTACAACATCAATTCAATGATTGAAAGCAAGACGGTTCTTTCGCCCGAACATTGGCAGAATATGTTTAACTTGTACAAGGGGAGCGGGCTCGGACTGGCACACGATTTGAACCAGATAGCCTGGTTCAGGCCATCGAACCACGACAAAAAGTATAAAAACACTTTTTATGTAGGAGCGTCAACCATCCCCGGAACCGGATTGCCCATGGCTGTAATCAGTTCAAAACTAACCACTGAAAAACTTTTAACCCATGATAGAACTCTTTCAAAAAAATAACCTGCAATGCAGTAAAAACACCACAAAACGTTACAGCACATCGTTTTCGCTGGGCGTACGTTTATTGGGCAAAGCATACCGCGACCATATATATAGCATCTATGGATTTGTGCGTTATGCCGACGAAATTGTGGATACTTTTTTCGATTACAAACAGGATGAATTGTTGAAAGAATTTCGCGATGAAACCTATAAAGCAATTGACCGTGGCATTAGCCTCAACCCTATACTCGACAGTTTTCAGCGTACGGTAAACCAATGTGGCATTGAACTGGAGCTCATAAATGCTTTTCTCGACAGCATGGAAATGGACCTCAGGCATGAAATATACGACACCAAACTCCTTGAGAAGTATATTTATGGTTCGGCCGAAGTGGTAGGCTTGATGTGTTTGCGTGTATTTTACAGCAACGAACCCGGAAAATACGAAGAATTGGTTTACCCGGCCCGCAAACTGGGTGAAGCATTCCAAAAAGTGAATTTTTTGCGCGATGCACAGGACGACTTCGAAAACAAGGGGCGTATTTACTTTAAAAATATAGATTTCAGGAATTTCACCCCCGAAGCAAAGTCAAAAATTGAAAACGATATTCAATTCGATTTTGATGAAGCTTTTAAAGGAATTGTAAAATTAAAACCGCAAGCCCGTCTGGGGGTTTACCTGGCATACCGGTATTACCTGAATTTATTTGAACGAATTAAAAATGCCCCCCCTGAAGAAATCCTGAAAAAACGCTTTAGTGTGCCCAACCACAAAAAAGGGGTACTAATGTTCAAAGCCTCGGTGCGAAATGTGATGGGGATTTTTTAAAATTGCTTAACAAAATTGAGCTGAAGATGTTAACTTTGTAGGATTAAGTCACATATTATGAAGAAACACACATTAAACAAGGAATTCAATTTTTATTATAACATGCTTTCTGAAGAACAGAAGAAATCATTATTGTCAGTAATGAAATCTTTTATAAATAAATCTGAAAGAATTTCTGTAGAACAATACAACAAAGAATTAGATGAAGCCGAAAAAAGAATAGCCTCCGGCCAGTTTATTTCACACAAATCGATAAAAGAAGAAACTAAAGAATGGTAAAAGCCAATACACTTCAGATTGTTTGGGATAAACTTGCAAAAAACCAATTAAATAGTGCCTACAAAAAAATATTAAAAGAATCTTACCAAGGAGCTATTACGGTGAGGGATGGTATTATCAATACGATTGAAACAACTCCTGAGCATCCATACAAATATCCTCCAGACAAATTAAAAAATAACAACACAGGAATAACAACACAGGCAATTATCGGGCATTTGAATTATATAATTATAGAATTGCCTACAAAATAACTGAAGAATTTATTCAGATTTTAAGAATCCGTCACGTAAAAAGAGAACCTCTTGATTATTAAGCTCAATAATGAAAAATATCAGTTTCCCGTCCGAATGGCACCCGCAACATGCAGTTCAACTCACTTGGCCACACGCACAAAGCGATTGGTCTTATCTTATTGATGAGGTTGAAAAATGCTTTATCCAAATAGCAACTGAAATTGCCCGCCAACAGCTGCTCATTGTTGTATGCTCAAATACGGCACATGTAAAAAATAAACTTGCAAGTGCTAACCTTTCAAACATATCGTTTTACGAAATTGAAAGCAACGACACATGGGCACGCGACCACGGGGGCATTACAATTTTCGAAGATGGGAATCCCCTGATTTATGATTTTTGTTTTAACGGCTGGGGATTAAAATTTGCCGCCAACCACGACAATCAAATTACACGCCAATTGTACAATGCCGGGGCATTTGAGGGATACGGATACACCAACATGAACTATTTTGTGTTTGAAGGCGGCAGCATCGAAAGTGATGGCGAAGGGACACTGCTGACTACCGAAGAATGCTTACTTTCGGCCAACCGGAACGACAGCTTTTCGAAAACTAAAATTGAAAACTGCCTGCGCCGTTTTTTTGGTGCCCAAAAGGTGCTGTGGCTTAAAAACGGATACCTCGCAGGCGACGATACCGATAGCCACATCGATACATTAGCACGTTTTTGTGACAAGGAGACCATAGCTTACGTTAAATGTAACAACACAAATGATGAACACTACCCCGCACTATTAAAAATGGAGGAAGAACTCAGAGGGTTCAGGCAACGTAATGGCGAAGCATACAAACTTTTACCATTGCCACTGCCAACTCCCGTTTACGACCCCGACGACGGTCACCGCCTGCCGGCCACCTATGCAAATTTCCTGATTATTAACAAAGCAGTATTGCTACCGGTTTACAATGTCGATACCGACCAGGCTGCCATCGAAACTTTGAAAAAAGCCTTCCCTAACAGGGAAATTGTACCCATTGACTGTTCGGTACTCATCAGGCAACATGGTTCGTTGCACTGTATAAGTATGCAATACCCCGAAACAAAGATTTAAATGTGCTGATAAATCATACTACACCGGAAGCACAACAAATATAGAACTCAGACTTGAACAACATCAACAAGGTTTCGGAGCTAACTACACCCGTAAACACAGACCTGTTAAACTTGTTTATTTTGAAGAATACGAAAGAATTGACGAAGCTTTTTACCGGGAAAAACAAGTACAACGATGGAGCCATAAGAAGAAAGAAGCACTAATTAACGGCGAAAAAAATAAATTAATTGAATATGCTGCATCTCGACAAGCTCGATTGCCACAGAACCGGGAGGATAATAAAGACAACATTTCGACTGGCTCGATTGGCACAAAAATGAATAATGGAGAAAAAAGGAACACTATTAATTTAATGTCGTATAATTCCAATCAAACTGATAAATTTGCAACATTGAATCAGGTTATAAACGAGAAGACAGGTAATCGAAATGACAACAACATGAAAACAGCAATTATACAACAAAGCAACACAGCAAGCACTAACGAAAACAAAGCCAAGCTGGCAAAAAACATTGCCGAATGTGCCCAAAACGGCGCTGAACTTATTGTGCTCCAGGAATTGCACAACAGTCTTTATTTTTGTCAGGTTGAAGATGTTAATAATTTCGACCTTGCTGAAACTATACCTGGTCCATCCACCGAATTCTATAGAGCCCTGGCTAAAAAACACAAGGTTGTTCTTGTTACATCCTTGTTCGAGAAACGTGCTGCCGGCTTGTATCATAATACAGCCGTGGTATTCGAAAATGATGGCTCGATTGCCGGCAAATACCGCAAAATGCACATTCCTGACGACCCCGGGTTTTACGAAAAGTTTTACTTTACCCCCGGCGATATGGGTTTCAATCCCATCAAAACATCGCTGGGCAAACTTGGCGTGCTGGTATGCTGGGACCAATGGTACCCCGAGGCAGCCCGAATGATGGCACTGGCAGGTGCCGAGGTGCTTATTTACCCAACAGCAATTGGCTGGGACATGCGCGACAGTGAAGCCGAGCGCCAACGCCAACGCGATGCATGGATTACTGTACAGCGCGGTCATGCCGTAGCTAACGGACTACCGGTAATTGCCGTTAACCGGGTTGGAACCGAAGAAGACCCAAGCGGACAAAGTGATGGTGTAAATTTTTGGGGGAACAGCTTTATTGCCGGTCCCCAGGGTGAGTTTTTATATGAAGCACTAACTGATAAAGAAGAAAACAAAATTGTGGATGTCGACCTTAAGCGCTCGGAAGACGTACGACGCATATGGCCATTCCTGCGCGACCGGAGAATAGATAGTTACGAAGAGATGTCAAAAAGGTTCAGGGATTAAAAAAGAATCGTTAGTGAGGGTATTCCTGAACATCAAGTTCACCTTTCAGCATTAAACAGGCATTTAAAGCCATGGCTTCCATTTCATCCTCTCCCGGACGGACAACAACCTGTGAAATAAATTCAACTCTTTTTGCAATCTGTTCGGTGATTGATTTACTATGGGCTATACCGCCGGTAAAAATAATGGCATCAACATTTCCATCTACTACGGTGGCCATCTCACCAACCGACTTGGCCACCTGATAAACAAAAGCATCTAAAATACCGGCAAATTCTTTATTTCCTGCTTCAGCCTCTTTTTCAACATCCATCATATTATTGGTGTGCAGGTATGCCGAAATGCCCCCTTCGCCAACTACCATCTGCCGTACTTCCTCACGCTTAAAATTACCACAGAAACAAGCATCAATCAACTGCCCCACAGGCAATGTCCCACTGCGTTCGGGGCTAAATGGCCCTTCACCATCAAGGGCATTGTTTACATCAATAACTTTTCCTTTTGAATGCATGCCAACAGAAACGCCACCCCCCATATGTACAACAATTAAATTAAGCTCATCGTACTTTTTATTGACCGAACGGGCATACAAACGGGCAACAGCTTTTTGGTTAAGCGCATGAAAAATTGAACGCCGCTCAAAGCGCGGATGACCGCTTATCCGGGCTACGGGGTCAAGTTCATCAACAACAACGGGGTCGGCAATAAACGCCTCAGCCCCTTCAATTTCTTTGGCTATTGCATTAGCCAAAACCGGTCCTAAATTCGATGCATGTTGCCCCCAAACTCCTTTTCGCACATGGGTAAGCATGCGGTCGTTCACTTTATATATGCCAGATTTTAAAGGGTAGGTTAAGCCTCCCCGCCCCATTACAATAGCAATATCCGACAAATCAACCTGTTCAAGTTCGAGGGTTCCCATGATAATATCCTTGCGGAACTCGTATTGTTCAATTATTGAATTGTAGTGAACCAAATCGTCAATAAAATGACGTATTGTTTGGGTAAAAAGGCATTTTTCACCTTCAAATACGGCAACCTTTGTTGAGGTTGAACCTGGATTAATGACCAGTATTTTAGGTTTAAAGTTGCTCATAGATTATCCAATTAAGGCAGCCAGGGCTATTGAATAAAACTTGGTATCGGTTGAATCGCCACGCGATGATAAAACAGTTGGCACCTGTGTACCCATAACTATTGCTGCGGCGCTTGCATTACAGAATTTGGTGTTGACCTTGTAAAATACATTTCCCGATTCGATATTTGGAAACAACAAACAATCGGCATCACCAGCCACAGGCGAAGAGAAATTTTTAACTTCGGCAGCATGCTTATCCACTGCAAGGTCAAGCGCCATGGGGCCATCGCAAATGGAATTATCGAAAATACCCTCTCCCCACATTTTTTTCAATTCAGCGGCATCGGCGCAAGCCGGCATTTTGGCAATAACCTTTTCGGTTGCTGCCAAAAAAGCAACTTTGGGACGTATAATACCGGTTCTACGAGCCACTTCAATCAAGTACTTCGTCATTTGCTTTTTTTGCTCTAACGAAGGCAACGGCAAAATCGCCACATCGCTCACAAATAAGGGCTTATGGTACACATTGCTATTAAGCATGGCTACATGCGAAAGCAAAGCCCCCTTGGGCAGCAATCCTTTTTCCTTGTTCAGGATGGCTTTCATAAATACATCGGTACTAACAAGACCTTTCATAATTAAGTCAGCCTTGCCTGTGCGGGCAATTTCTACTGCTTTATCAACTGCTTTTTCCTCGGTGCCACAATCAACAATCTCATACAAGTTTTCAGCAATACCGGCTTTTTTGCAATTATCTGAAACCGTTTCTTTTGCCCCTGTAATAATAACCGATACGATTTCTTCATCAACAGCCCGCCGAACTGCTTCGAGCGTATGTAAGTCAACACCATTGGCTACCACCAACCTCCGTAACGGGATATTTTTTAACTTTTCAAATATAAATGAGAATCCGGATTGTTCCATTGAAATATTTTTACAGTAAAGTACTCGATAAATTACGAAAAATCAACTATCATTCATCATACTATATAAAAAATCTATTCATAAATTTGTTAACATTATGACAGCATACATCGACATACACACCCATAAGCCATGCCTTAATCCATCGGAAATAAGTATAAAGAATATCCTTTTACATGATTTAGAACAATTTAAACCCGAAAAACATTGCCAATACTCAATTGGGTGGCACCCCTGGTACATTAACAATACTGACACTAATACAATTAAGGGGAGAATCGAAACATTTTCCGGTGATGAATCAATTCTTGCTATAGGCGAATGTGGTATCGACCGTGCTATTGACACTCCGGTTGAATTGCAGAAAGAAGTTTTCGCCCTGCACATTTTGTCCGCAGAAAAAAACAAAAAACCACTGATTATTCATTCTGTAAAGGCTTATTCCGATATACTTGAAACCCTTAACCAAAAAAATTACAAAGGCACATTAATCCTCCACGGATACAAAGGGAATATTCAACAAGAACAACAATTCTCAAAGTATAACACGTTTTTTTCATTTGGGGCAGCTCTCTTTAATAATGAAAAAACCATATCAACATTTATCAGAACTCCTATTGAAAATATTTTCTTTGAAACTGATGAGGAAGATATTTCCATTGAAAAGATTTATCTTCGCGCCGCCGAAATAAAACACATACCTGTTGATGTACTCAAAAAACAAATTAAAACAAATTACGACAATATATTTAAAAAATGAGTTGGACTAAACGCACCGAGCTTTTATTGGGTAAAGAAAAAATTGAAATATTGAAAAAAAGCCATGTGCTTATTGTAGGACTGGGCGGTGTTGGTGCATACGCTGCCGAAATGCTTTGCCGGGCAGGTGTAGGGAACCTCACAATTGTTGACGGCGACAAGGTTGAACACACAAACATTAACAGGCAATTGCCTGCCACGCATGCAAACGTTGGTAGAAATAAAACCGATATATTGTACGAACGGTTTAAAGACATCAACCCAAACATTAACATAACCTGCATCAGTGAATATATAAAGGACAAACGTATGATTGAAATACTGGAGCATGACTACGACTATGTTGTGGATGCCATTGACACACTTGCCCCGAAAATATACCTCATATACCATTCGGTGAAAATGAACCACAATATTGTGAGCTCAATGGGTGCAGGTGGCAAAATGAACCCCGAAATGATAAAATCTTCAGATATATCAAAATCATATAATTGTAAACTGGCACGGGCCCTACGTAAAAAACTTAACAAATTGGGCATAAAAAAGGGAGTGAAAGTTGTTTACTCACCCGAAGAAGTACCCGAAAGTGCTGTTATCATAGATGAAGGCACCAACAAGAAATCAACTGTGGGCACCATTTCGTATTTGCCCCCCGCTTTTGGCTGCCACATTGCCTCGGTCGTTATCAATGATTTAATCAGAAATCAATAACCCTCAATTCAGACCGCCTGTTTTTTCTCCTTCCCTGTTCGGTTTTGTTTGATGATATGGGCTTTGACGAGCCATAACCAACAGCCTTAATCCTTGAACCATCAATATACTTTGAAAGAAATTCAGCAATTTCGTTTGCCCTGTTTTCAGATAACTGTAAGTTGTATTCTTCACTTCCAATGGTATCGGTATGACCTGATATTTCAATCCTGACTGTTGGGTTTTGTTTCATAAACTCAACCACCTTTTTCAATTCAATCTCCGATTCGGTCTTTAATTCATACGAGTCAAATTCAAAAAATATATTATTCAAAACCACTTTTGCATTTATCTGTATCGGGTCGAGAAAGATGTTTTCGATGGTAGCATCTGTAAATGATTCGGGGGTATTGTAGTCAAAATGCCTTGAATAAAAAAGGTACCCCGGCATTGATACATTTAAAGCATAAGTGTGCCCAGCTTCCACTACGGTTAAATAACCTTCATTTTTGTCACTTTCAACAATTTGCTTTTCAGCACTGCCCAGTTTTGAAAGTTCAACTTCGGCATAAATTTTTTCCATGGCCCGCTTATTATAAACAAAGCCTTTCAGGTACCCCATCTGCTTAGGCATATACTCTGCCGGTAGTTCCATGTAATATAAATCTTTCGACTGGTTGAGCGATTCGGCACGGTTAGAAGAAAAGACTGCCAGATGCGCCGTTGGAGAAACCACCAACCCGTCATCATCTTTTAAACTATTGACCGGATAGCCGAGATTTTGAGCCTTGCCCCATTCATTGCCGTGAAAACGGCTTACAAATAAATCGCTACCCCCCAAGCCATAATGACCAGTAGATGCAAAATACAATGTACTGTTATCGGCATGAATAAATGGTGAAAAATCACTTTTCGAACTATTCACACCACGTCCAAGGTTTGTGGGCTCGCCAAATTCAATAAAATCATTGTGCACATTATCTATTGTGCACATCCAAATATCCTGTTTGCCTATCCCCCCGTTTCGGGTAGATGAGAAAAACAAAAACCTGCCATCAGCCGAGACTGAAGGCTGGGCATCCCACCCCCCGGTATTCACCATGGGACCGGCATTTATGGGCCCAAACCATTTGCCTGATGTTTTAAGCATGTAATAAATATCACAGCTCCCCATGCCATCCGGCCTTCCGCAGGCCGTAAAAAATATAAGGCTGCCATTGGCGGTCATGCTCATGGTACCTTCGTTTACCTCTGTTCTATCTCCAATAGCCAGGCGATGGGAATTCAGCCACTCCTTGTCACCCCGGTCGGCATAATACAATCGTTCAAACATATACCCTGCGCCAGATTGCACCAGCCTTGTAAAATATATGGTTGAATCGTCGGCCGACGGAAAAGGCCAATATTCATCGGCAATAGTATTAACCGAAGACCCAAAATTCTCAATTTCAACATCAACAGGGTCTTCAATTAAATTTTGTAGCCGTTTTAATTTCTGAATATGGTTATATACGTCACCAGTATCAGCTTTAGTGTTATTTTGGGCATACCTTTTAAAATGAATAATTGCTTTCTCAAAGTCTCCATTTTTAGTATAGCTTTCTGCCAAAAGTTTTTCAGCTAAAGGGTATTTATCGGGTGCCAGTTGTACTACTTTTTTTAATGACTGCAGGCGCATTTTATGATCATTCAATTCAGAAGCAACATCAGAAAGCAACAAATACGCATCGACGTTCAAGCTATCAGCCTCTATTGATTTTTCAAGCAAATCAATTGAATATTGGTATTGCCCCATGCGATATGCCTGAAGCCCCCCATCAAAAAAATCAGCAGATTTATTTGCTTTAGTCCCCTGATTGAATAATGAACATGAAAACATGAAAACCAGCAACAGGACAATATATATTAATCGTGCTACTTTCATCCTGTAGTTGTAAATTATAAGAAAGAAGAAAGAGTTAATCCTTAATTAATTGTGCATAACCTCCCAAAGGAATTTCAAGTAAAGCAATATCGTTTTTAAATTTAAGCGAGCCCCTTTCGTAATATTGGCCCATATGGTTGTAACTTATAAAATCGATGTTTTCTTCGGGAGTACCCTTCAGCATTACATAGGGATAATCGGAAGAATTTATAACATCAGCTTGTTCAAAATTAAAATTTTCAAAATCGTATGGTGCAACACGGTCATAAAAAACGAGTATCTGCTTTTCAGTATTTCCTCCAATTAAAACCGGATAGCGCTGAACAGGGTTAAAAGCCTTAAATTCATTTTGCGTTAAATATTCAGCATTATTTTTCCAGTAATTAACCCAAAATTTCAATGTTAACCGAACATCGTCGGGAAGTGTATAAGAAAAATAGGATACATAAGGCGTACCGAAAAGCACCGACTGAAATTTCTTGGCTACATCAACAGCAGGATCTTTGGGGTGTATACCTATTACCTCCATGAAAGGAGAATATTCACCGTACAATAAACGGTTGTTTACAAGCTTTTCCCGCACTTCAGTTAGAACAGTAGTCCCCAAAAAGCCATTAATTGTTTTTGTGTTTGAAGTATGCAATGGCCCAACCGACTTGTAACTTTGATTAATAGACATGTCAGGACGTTCGTAATGCATGGCATATTTCATCTGGGTACGTAAAGAATCAAGGGCCTTACGTACTGAGACAAAGTCACGCCCTTCATCATGAGTTACAATAATATGTTCGTTAGGATAATAACCATTTAAAAAATCGAACCAAATTCCATCAACTTCCCATTCAGAAACAACCTGGGCATACATTTCAGTCAAATAATCCCTCACCTCGGGATAACGAATATCTAATATTGGCTGGCTTGATGTTCTGTACTGAAGGTATTTTCCTTCAAAATGCTCAAAAACACTATTGTGGGCACCAATAAAAGGTTTGGTGTACCACAAAGCAATATTCATTCCCGACTCTTGGGTTTTATCTATGAAATTTTTAATAATCTCAATGTTCGAGGGATCCCACATCCCGGTTGAATCAACTTCAAACCTAACGACATTTTGCCATGCATCATCAAACAATACCGATTCAAACCCCATTGATGAAATTGAATCGAAATAGTAAGTAATATTTTCCAGTGGAATGTTTCGGTCCATTGGATACCAGACAGAATAAACGGGTTTTAATGATAAATCGATATTAGTAATGGCCCCCGGGTTTTCAAAACTTAACCTCCACTGCGATGTTGAACGGACTGTATTTGAAAAATGATCATCGGTCATGTCAACCAATATTTTGGCTGTATACTCCAGCATCTCAGCATCTGGCAAGATATCTTTAAAAAAGTTGAATGAAAAAACCAGTGAATCACCATCTTCTGTCACATCAATTTGCGTATGCTGGCTCTGGAAATCATCAATAGTAGCCATTGTAACGCGGTTTTTGCTGTTTCGTTCTACAACCGAAACTACATTATATTCCGATTGAAGCCGTGCATAATTGGGGATGGTTAAATAAGAACTGTTTGACCATGTCCGGGAACTCCAAAGGGCATGGGCTAGTTTCCGGGGATACTTCAGGTTAAACTTAAAACGTGGCAACAACGAAGGAAAATCGGTATATAAAGTTAAATTAATCAGAAACTTATTCTCTCCCAGGGTGTCAATACGTATTTCTGAATTAAAAGGTTGTATGTCACCTTCAAGTGAAAACATATTTTCTGAAAATTCAATATTTTCAAGCACTGGCTCTTCATCTTCCACCTCATAAGTATTTACACTTCCGGTGTTGCAGGAATAGAAAAAAAACAAAAGGGTAAAAAAAGCTAAAATGCTATTTATATTTGTAGAATTTTTAACATCCATAATTCTATGATTTTCATAATCTAACCACTAAACCATTTCAAAGAAAACCTAACCTTAATTAGATATCTCTTTAATAATCTGACAAATAGTAGAATTCATTAATAACACGCACAACTTAACTACACTAAATTAAGCATTTTTAAAGATTATGTGGTAATAATTATTCAATTAAATTAAAAAACCACCATTTGCTAACTAATTTAATTTATAAAAATATAATAATATCCCGAATTATATAAGAAATCATAAAAATTTGTATTGGCTGAGTATAGGATTATAATGATTTTCTTGCAAAGAAATGATTTTCAAATCATTCAAATATCATATAACTACAAAACTTTTAAAAACCCAGTTAAAATTTATGCACTGGCATCATTGATAAATGGACCTTTTATATATTTGTCGATAAATGAGCAAAGTCAAAAAAATATATCATAAATACAAAGATGGCTTAATTGTTACATTAAGCTTTCATATCGTTGTTTTTTTACTATTAAACATCAACGAATTCAAAGTCAAAAAAGAATATTTTGAAACAGAGATGGTTATAGATTTATCTGAGGAAGAATTTATGAACGATATTGAAGAAAAAAAGGAAACTTCAGAGAACAATAATAATCTCACTTCAAATCAACAAACCAATGTTGCATCAAACAAAGCTGCCGATCCTACAAACGATTTTTTTGATGACTCGTACCAACGTGAACTCGAAGAGGCACGCAACCTTGCTAAAGATGTAAGTCAACAGTTATCGAAAGAAATCCCAACGATCGACGATCTTAAGATGCCAGAAGAAACAACTGAAGGCATTGACCCCGACTCTATTCTCAACAACCTTTACAGTGGGGAAAGCAACATTGAATATTTTCTTAAAGACAGATATCATACCCGCTTACCAATACCGGTTTACTTATCGCATCATGGTGGAAAAGTTAAGGTTAATATTACTGTTGCCCCAAGCGGAAAAGTAATTGAAGCTGAACCTGTCATTACAAGTAAAAGCAACGAACAACTTCTTTCGTATGCAAAAACAGCGGCTTTACGAACCCGCTTCAACCAAGTCGCTTTATCGGCAGGAAATCAAAATGGATATATCGAATACCTATTCGTTGCTCAATAGTCGTTAATTGTTAAATCATTGTGAAAATTTATTTATTTAACAAGGATTAACAAAGTTTTTTTTTCGATTTTGTGCTTAACAACATATCTTTGTGCTAGGTTTATTTTTCATAGTTTTAGGTTTAGTTAGATTAGTTAGGTTAGTTGAGAAAAGGGGCTGTCTAAAAAGATTAGGCAGTCTTTTTTTATGTTTGATTTTGATATGATATAAATATTTATTATATTGCTTGTATTATGACAAGTCGTTCAAACATAAAGTTCAAAGAAGTCACCTCTCAGCAAACCGTACTGTTTCCCAGTTACATAGGTGACAGGATACCGGACAGCCACCCGGTCCGTATTGTAAATGATATTGTTGACAAGTTAAAAATCGACCGTGTTTTAGAGCTTTACAAGGGTGGCGGTACAAGCTCTTATCATCCACGCACAATGCTTAAAATACTGTTTTACAGTTATTTTAATAACATCTACTCTTGCAGGCGCATCGAAAAAATGTTGCAAGAAAATATCTATTTTATGTGGATCAGCGGCAACAACACCCCTAACTTTAGGACAATTAACCACTTCAGGGGCAACCGGTTAAAAAATATCATCCAGGATTTATTTGCCGAAATGGTACGCCTGATGGCCGGTTTGGGTTACGTAAGCCTTGACAAACAATACATTGATGGCACAAAGATAGAGGCAGCGCCCAACCGGTACACTTTTGTATGGAAGGGGTCAGCTGAAAAATACAAGGCAAAACTGGAAGATAAAATAAAGCGGGTATTAAGTGATATTGAATCGGCCATAAAACAAGATGACCAAGCCACATCTTCGGGCGATGAAATAGATAATATAGATTCAGGGGAACTACAAAAGAAAATAGACGAACTCAACCAACGCCTTGACAAACTTAACAAGAAGCAACAGAAAGATGTTAGAAAGCTGGAAGAAGAAGACTTGCCGAGGTTAAAGAAGTATGAAGGCCAACTCGATATTTTAGGAGAACGGAAAAGTTACTCAAAAACTGACCACGGTGCCACGTTCATGCGGATGAAAGAGGACCACATGAAAAACGGGCAGCTAAAACCGGGGTACAATGTACAAATCAGCACCGAAAACCAAGTAATAACCAACTACTCGTTGCACCAGCGCCCCGGTGACACGGCAACACTGGAACCCCATCTTGAACAATTTAAACAACAACAAGGCAAACAGTCAAAGGAAATAATAGCCGATTCCGGATATGGGAGCGAACAAAACTATGAATACGCCCAAAATAATGGCATTGAGGCATTTGTTAAATACAACTGGTTTCATAAGGAACAGAAGAAAAAATACAAAAACAATCCATTTTTACCGGCAAACTTATTTTACAATGAAGAGGGTGACTTCTTGGTGTGCCCTGCCGGACAAAAAATGAACTGTGTATCGGTGCAAGAACGGACATCTGATTTAGGCTACAAGTCAACAGTACACATTTACGAGGCCATCAACTGTAAGGGGTGCCCCATGCGTGGCTGTTGCCATAAAGGAAAGAAAAACAGAAGGATAGAAATAAACCATAATTTAAAAAAATACAGGGAGCGGGCACGTGAAAAGCTGATGGGCGAAAAGGGCCTTGAGCACCGCAGCAAGCGGCCAATAGAGCCCGAAGCGGTATTTGGGCAAATAAAGTTCAACAACAAGTTCAACCGGTTCACATTAAGGGGGCTCGATAAAGTCGATATTGAGTTTGGGTTGGTTGCAATATCCCACAACCTTAGGAAAATAGTGGCCAATATTACCAGAACTACAGGAAAAAAGGCCTTTTTTTACATTTATTATGAATTAATGTGGGTTTATATCACAATTGCAAGGTCAGCTTTAGTAAAATATTTACAAATGGGGGCCAAAAATTGAACTTTACCCACAATCTTGTATTTATCATAAATAATTAGCGTAAAAAAAGAGACTGCCTTTTTAGACAGCCCCTTTCTTTTTACTATTTATTTTCTCCAACAGGATTCATTTTATATCTGCGGATACACCCCACAAAAAAAAATCCCTGCAAGTATAATCATACCTACAAAGATCTTAAATTAAAAGTGACCCCAACGGGATTCGAACCCATATCGCTGGAACCGGAATCCAGTATTCTATCCGTTGAACTATGGGGCCATTTGTTATCTGAAACGCTATTTTCGGGGCACAAATTTAAAAAACTTCATCTTACTATTGGTATCAATTTTATTTTTTATCGAAATTATACGCACCCCCTGTGCAAAACAACATTATTTTTGCATAAAAATCATGAATAAAACAGAAGCCATACAAAAAATCAACAAGGCGTTTCACAAACACGAAGCACTATTTTTTGCTGTCAGCTTCGACATGAGCAACTGCTGGGCAGGCACACCCGGCGAAGCCCTCGAACAGGGCATACTGTTCAACTTCAACAACAAAAAAAACCACATAGTCCTGCCACCTGAAAAAAATGAAATTCATTGTCATAAACACCCTGTAGGGTTTGATGAATACACTAAAAGTTTCAACACGGTTACACGCAACATCAAAAGGGGAAATTCATATCTGGTTAACTTAACGGCATCAACCCCGGTAAACATCAATGCAAGCCTCACTGAAATTTTTCATAGCTCCAAAGCTAAATACAAACTATTGTTCAAAAATAAATTCGTGGTTTTTTCGCCCGAAACATTTATAAAACTAAAAGGCAATGAAATTTCAACATACCCAATGAAGGGAACAATCGATGCCGGCATTCCTAATGCTGAACAAACCATACTTAACAGCAAAAAAGAGATGGCCGAACATGCCACTATTGTCGATTTATTGCGAAACGATTTGAGCCGCCATGCCACTAACGTTTCGGTTAAGCGGTTCAGGTATACCGAAATCATACATTCAAAAAATAAAAAACTACTACAGGTAAGCTCACATATAAGCGGACATATTGATGATGAACAATTAAAAAACATGGGCAACGTTATTTTCGATATGTTACCGGCAGGTTCGGTTTCGGGCGCACCTAAAGACAAAACGCTCAAAATTATTGAAGAAGCCGAAACACACCAAAGGGGCTATTATACGGGAATTGCCGGATTTTACGATGGCCAAACGCTCGACAGTTGTGTGCTTATCCGGTATATTGAAAAACAAAATGGGCCACTCGTGTATAAAAGTGGCGGTGGTATCACCTCGCTCAGTAATGCTAAAGATGAATACAACGAACTAATTGATAAAATATATGTCCCAAATAATTGAATCAATACGAATTGAAAACAAACAATTACAAAACATCGGGTTGCATAACGAACGTTTTCAAAAAGCCCGTAAATCAATGTTTAACGAAACTGATTTAATCAAAATCGAAGCACACATCAAGGTTCCGTCCGATATTTCAAATAACCGTTACAAGTGCCGGGTAACCTACGATGGCAACAACTTGTTGTACACAATTAAACCGTACTACCAACGCCCGGTCCACAGCTTACGCATTGTACACATTGACCACATCGATTATCCTATAAAAACCGACAACCGGCAACAACTCGACAAAGCTTTTGCCATGCGCAACGGGTGCGACGATATTATCATCGTAAAAAAAGGGTTTATAACCGATGCATGGGCAGCAAACATTATCCTTTTTAACGGAAAAGAATGGCATACACCTTCAACACCTTTACTCAAAGGCACTCAACGCGAATATTTATTGCGGGAAAAACAAATTTCTGTTCAAACAATAAATGAAGGCGACCTAAAGTTTTACTCTAAAATAAAACTTATAAATGCAATGATTGATTTTTACCGTGCCCCCGAAATTGAAATATCTAAAAACGTTTTTCAGGAAGACAAAACAATCGAATAGTTGTTGTGTTGATAAAAAAGTAATGCATTACTAATAAAAATTCCATAATTTAGCTCGTCAAAACTATTCTATAAAACATGATGAACAACGAAATGCACAATAGTGAAATTATTGCTTCTGATATTTCCACAGAAGATTACAACAATATTTGCAATAATGTACTTGATTACATTTTATCGTTCAGCAATGAAAACAAAACGATACAAAACAACTTCACCCTTAAACGCGAACACACCAACCGCGTAATTGGCTACAGCGAAGTACTTTCAAGAAATCTCGAACTTGACCAGGACGATGTGCTCACTGCACAGCTCATTGCCCTTTTGCACGATATTGGCCGTTTTAACCAACTTGAACAATACAACACTTTTAACGATTCGCAATCGGAAGACCATGCACAAATGGCACTCGACATTATCCGTGAAAAGAGATGGATTGACATCCTACCCGATTATATTCAGGAATACATTAAAAAAGCAATTTATTACCACAACAAGCTTTTTATCCCTAAAAATGAAAACGAAAAAACAATTTTACACTCCAAAATAATCCGCGATGCTGATAAAATCGATATTCTGGACATTGCCATTAAAGAATACCAAAAGAAGCCAGCACACCGCAATGAAAAATTTACACTCGACCTTGAAAGCAAGCCCATAACAACCAAAAGCATTGTTAAGGCAATTATTAACGGCAAACTGCCCGATAAAAAAAACCTGAATACAGTAAATGATTTTAAGTTAATGCAAATGGCATACGTTTACGACATCAACTTCAAAAAAACATTTTCAATTATAAACCAGAAGCAATATTTGAAACAACTTTTCGATACCCTGCCCAAAAATGACGATGTATTTGAAGCGTACCGGAAAACAAAAATCCATGTCGAAAACCAATTAATATAGGTTTATGGTTATATGCCACTGCAAGCAAGTCACCAAAAAAGAAATTGTATCGTTTATCCGCAAGCACCCCGATATTTCAGAAAATGAACTGGTATCATCTACAAAAGCATCGACCGGCTGCGGGCGTTGCAGAAGTGAAGTAGTGAAAATTTACAACGAAACAAAAGCAACGCTGCCAGCCAACGTGCAGCTTAAAATTGCATTCTAATTGCTTTTAAGAAGTTTATGTTTGTTTTCTGTCTCAAAAATGAGATATAAAAAATCATTTTTATAATTTAGAAGTTTGATAAATCGATGTCAATATGAAACGAAAAAAAATACTCATAAGCAACGATGACGGCATTCATGCCAAAGGACTTCATGAACTGGCCAAAATTGCACGCGAATTTGGCGATGTACTGGTTGTTGCGCCACACACTGCCCGCTCGGGAATGTCAAACGCAATTACCGTTGAAGTACCGGTAAGGCTCAAAAAATACGAATCGGAAGAACACTACGAATCATACAGCTGCACCGGCACACCGGTTGATTGTGTCAAACTGGCTTTCGACCAGCTGCTCGACGAAAACCCCGACCTTATCCTGTCGGGCATCAACCACGGTTCAAACTCATCAGTGAGTGTCCATTATTCGGGCACCATGGGGGCCGCCATCGAAGGCTGCATACACGAAGTACCTTCCATCGGCTTTTCGAGTTGCGATTTTCGTGCCGATGCCGATTTTTCGCCCATGGGGCCTTACATCCGAAAAATAATTGCTAACGTACTCGAAAACGGCTTGCCAACCGGCACCTGCCTCAACGTAAATGCCCCAAAAGGCAAAATAGATGGCGTTGAAGTTTGCCGGCAGGGGCACGGGCGCTGGGTTGAAGAGTTTGAAAAGCGCACCGACCCTCAAAAACGCGACTATTTCTGGATTACCGGGTTTTACAAAAACATGGACAATGGCTCAACCGATACCGACAACCACATACTGGAAACTCAGCGGATGTCGATTGTCCCAATAAACATTGACATGACCAACCATGGTTTTCTTGCTGAACTAAAAAAATGGGAGTTTTAAACAAAATGAAGGGACCATCGGCTCAAATGACAAAAAAAAATAAAGAAACATCGGTTTTCGACCGCCAGTACATCGGTTTTATTGCCGGCTTCGTTTTTCCTATCATCGTATTTGTTATTTACTACTTTTTAAAATTTAACGACATCCCATTTACCGATTACCTGGCATCGATGCACCATTACAAGCTGCTTTTTAAGGTTTTGAGTTTGTGTGTTTTGTCCGACCTCCCCGTTTTTTACCTCTTTTTACAGTTAAAAATGATGCGCGGGGCAAGGGGTGTTGTAATGGCTTGTTTTATATTTGCATTTGCCGTAATGGGATATCGAATCATTAACTAACGAACCAATGAAGTACTTTTTAATAGCCGGCGAACCTTCGGGCGACATGCATGCCGCAACTTTAATGGCAGAAATAAAGAACAACGACCCGCAAGCCGAGTTTCATTTTTTTGGTGGCGACCTGATGCAAAAACAAGGTGGCAAACTGCTAATGCATTACCATAACATGGCATACATGGGCATACTCCCGGTATTGATGAACCTACGCACCATTCAACAAAATTTCAAGTATGCCGAAACACAATTGCTAAAGTTCAATCCCGACATTCTGATATTAATTGACTACCCGGGCTTTAACCTGCGCATGGCTCGTTTTGCAAAAAAACACAACATTAAAACAGCCTATTATATCTCGCCAAAAGTATGGGCATGGAAAACCAAACGCGTAAAAAAAATTAAGAAGTACGTTGACAAGATGTACACCATCTTTCCGTTTGAAACCGATTTTTATAAACAATACAACTATCCGGTAACGTACGTGGGAAACCCGGTCTGGGACATCATCCGTGAGGAAAACCAACAAGAAATTAACGCAGATGCATTTCGCGCAAAAAACAAACTCAACAATAAACCCATTATTGCCTTACTGGCCGGCAGCCGTAACGATGAAATAAATTTACTTTTGCCCGTTATGGAAGAAGTTGCCCGTATGAAAAAGAATTATCAGTTTGTTGTTTCAGGTGCCCCGGGCAAAAAAGAAGATTACTACAGGAAGATACTTAACGAAAACCTGCCCATCGTTTTCGGGCAAACATACAAGCTGCTGAGAAACAGCGAAGCCGCCATTGTTGCATCGGGCACGGCTACGCTCGAAACAGCCTTACTAAAAACCCCACAAGTAGTGGTTTATAAAATGAGCATGGGGTGGTTTCTTGAAAAATTCAGGAACTTTATTCTCAAAACAAAATTTTTCTCGCTTGTAAACCTGGTTGCCGAAAAAGAAGTAGTAAAAGAGTTGTTTCAGAGTCAGGCTACACCCGAAACAATCAACGATGAGCTCAATAAAATACTTTCAGACACCAATTACCGTTCATCTATATTAAAAGGGTACGATGGCATTATCAATAAATTACACTCCGAAGGTGCTGCCATAAAAGCTGCACAAAATATTGTTGAATGGATTAAAATATAAGCACCATGTATAGCCTGCTGAAAAAAGAATTGAATTTATTTTTCGGGTCGATAACCGGATATCTTGTCATTTCAATTTTTTTACTGACAACCAGCCTCTTTCTCTGGGTATTTCCGGGTGGTTATAATATCATAGAAGGCGAACGCGCAACTCTAAAGGGTTTTTTCGATTTAGCGCCCTGGCTTTATTTATTCCTTATCCCGGCCATTACCATGCGCATGTTTGCTGAGGAAAAACGCACCGGCACCATCGAAATGCTCATTACAAGGCCACTGACAACCTTTCAAATTATCCTGGCAAAATTCTTTTCTGCATTAATTCTGGTTTCCATATCGCTCCTTCCTACCTTGCTTTATTTTTATTCGGTGTACCAACTTGGCAACCCCGTTGGGAACATCGACACCGGAGCAACCTGGGGTTCGTTTGCCGGTCTGTTGTTACTGGCATCGGTTTACATCAGTATAGGACTTTTTGCTTCTATCGTTACCAGCAACCAGGTTATTTCATTTTTAATTGCCATTGGGCTTTCGTTTATAACTTATACCGGGTTTGAGTTTATTGCCGGCACTTCTTTGCCCATTGCCCTTCAAAATATTTTACTGAATGCAGGCATCAACGAACATTACCTGTCGATAAGCCGCGGGGTAGTTGACTCGCGTGACCTGACTTACTTTTTGCTTGCCACCTACCTGTTTTTGTTGCTAACACGTTACAACTTGCGCAAATCAAAAATATTTCAAACTTTCAACCTGAAAAAAATTGTATTTATTGTCATTGTTCTTATAGCCGGAATTGCAGCAACCGGCACCCGCCTGTTCCGCATCGACCTCACTGCCGAAAACCGATACTCGCTAAGCGATACAAGTAAAAAAATACTTGACAGGCAAAACACCCCACTGGCTGTTGAAATATACCTGGCCGGCGATTTACCCTCTGGCATGAAAGAGTTCCAGGAATCAATAATTGAAAAAGTTGAAGACCTAAACGCTTATTCACCATATCGCATATTTCATGAGGTTATTGATGTGTATAAAATCAGCAACAAAGAAGAACGCGAAAATACCATACAAGCACTTATTGACGCAGGCATACAACCGGTTAACTTTGAACACAAAACCACCGAAGGGCTTTCGACAAAACAAATATTCCCGGGGGTGGCAATCTCGAACCGGACAAAATCGATGGTTGTAAACCTTTTAAGAAACAACCCGGCGCTTAACCATAACGAAAATTTTAAACAATCAATTGAACTGCTTGAATATGAATTTGCACGCGCTATCCGCACCCTACAGCAATCACAAAAGCCAAAGGTAGCTTTTCTCGATAAAGAAGGTACGGCTAACGAATATGAAACCGGAGACCTGCGCTATTCGCTAAGCGAAAATTACGAAGTTGTTGACCGCAATGCTGATGAGCTATATGCCGACGATAGTGTTAAAACCCTAATCATCGATGCCCCCGAAAAAAAATTCACAGAAACCGAAAAACTACATATTGACCAGTTTATCATGCGCGGCGGAAGGGTATTATGGTGTGTTGACCCGGTAACGGTCCATATCGATTCTTTATCGAAAGGGCATTCAACCATTGCCTTTGAGCAAGGGCTTAACCTGCGCGACCAGTTGTTCCGTTATGGTGTGCGCCTCAACCCCGACCTTTTGCAAGACGCTTTTTGCCTTAAATACCCCATAAACACCGCTCCACCGGGGCAGGATAGCAAATTTACACCGGCACCATTTTACTATGCACCGTTGGCTTTGCCCAACCCAAACCATCCGCTTAGCCGAAATTTAAACAATGTTTTAACCGAATTTACAAGTTCAGTTACAGCTATTGGTGAAAACATCAAAGCAACACCGGTCCTTGGTACATCACCTTACGCAAGAAGGGTTCAAACACCTGTTGAGGTAAGTCTATTCACTGCAACCAACCCGCCCGACAAACAACTGTTTAACGAACCCAATATCCCCATTGCCATGTTACTTGAGGGGCAATTTCATTCATCATTTAAAAACCGGATGACAGCCCAGTACGGAATAGAAAATATTAAAGAACAAAGCCCCCAGTCTAAAATGATTGTGATTGCCGATGGTAACATCATCAAAAATAAAGTACGCACCCGTAATGGCAAAACCCAAATTCTACCTCTGGGATACGACCAATACTCACAGCAATCTTTTGGAAACCGCGATTTTCTGTTAAATTGTATTGATTACCTGACCGATGATACAGGAATTATGCAACTACGCTCACGGGTAATTAAACTGCGCATGCTCGATAAAGTAAAAATCAGGGACGAAAAATTAAAATGGCAATTGGCCAATACCATTACGCCAATTTTATTTTTCATTGTCATGGGCATTATTGTTTCGGTGTACAGGAAAAAGAAATATTCATAAAGCAGCATCAAAAAAACAAAACTTGTATATATTTCTTAAAAATTCTGATAAATTTGTAAATTATAGCCAACAAAAAGTAAATAACCAAAAAGATTATACACATGAAATTTGTAGTTTCAAGTACCGAATTGTTAAACCACTTAACTGCAATCAGCAGGGTTATCAGTTCAAAAAGCACTTTGCCCATACTCGACAATTTTCTGTTTAACCTTGAAGAAAATAAACTCACCATTACTGCCTCCGACCTGGAATCGACCCTCACCACATGGGTTGAACTCGAAAACACCGAAGGCATTGGTGAAATAGCAATACCGGCAAAACTACTAATTGACACCCTCAAAGAGTTTCCCGAACAGCCACTAACTTTTCAGGTTAATAACGAAACCTACGCCGTAGAAATATTCTCTGAAAACGGTAAGTTCAGCATCGTTGGCCAGGATGGCGAGGAATACCCTGAAGCAAAAGCAATCAACCCCGAAAAAGCAACATCGGTAGCCATGAGCCACGATGTACTGCTTAACGGTATCAACAAAACACTTTTTGCTACTGCCGACGATGAACTTCG
>JASMTI010000246.1:0-50327 GCA_041694375.1 Bacteroidales bacterium
GATGGCTATATTGTTCAGCTACCTTTACCAAAGCAAATCAATACCCAAAAAGTTTTAATGCAGGTTGACCCTGATAAAGATGTGGACGGGTTTCATCCTACAAATTTTGGAAAAATGGCTTTGGATATGACGACTTTTATTCCAGCAACACCCTTTGGAATTTTAGAACTCATAGAGCGCTACGGTGTGGAAACAAACGGAAAGCACACCGTTGTAATTGGTCGGAGTCATATTGTAGGACGCCCAATGAGTATTTTGATGGGCAGAAAAGGTTTTCCTGGAAATTCAACCGTTACACTTACTCATAGTCATACCAAAAATATCACACAAATAACTTCACAAGCTGATATCATTATTACGGCTTTAGGTATTCCTGATTATTTAAAAGCTGAAATGGTTAAAGACGATGCTGTTATTATTGATGTAGGAATTACGCGAGTTCCAGACGATTCTCGCAAAAAAGGCTATCGCATTACAGGAGATGTCGATTTTGAAAATGTTTCAAAAAAAGCATCATTTATAACACCTGTTCCTGGCGGCGTTGGGCCAATGACTATTGCTATGTTACTTAAAAACACTCTTCTGGCCAGAGAACAACATAGACTCCGAAAAAAAGCTTAATATTCTGATACTTGAGAAGATTTCCAACTTTCAAAATCTTTAATATCCTCATCAACTAAACGCATTAATGCCATAAAAACGCTAACATCGTCAACATAACCTACGATGGGCAATACGTCAGGAACAATATCTAAAGGATTGATAACATACAGTAATGTAAAAGTGATTGAAGCTACAGAACGCCAGGGTATTTTTCTGTATGTTCCTTTTTTATATTGTTGAAGTATTTCTAGAAGTAATTTGAATTTTTTCTTTTGTTGAGCAAAAACTTTAAGATTAAGTATTTTCTGCAGACGTTTTCTTTTTCTATTAACTTTATTTAAATCGTCTTTATCTATGTCTTCTGCATTTTTAGACACAAATTCTTTATCAATATGAGGTTTATGCTTTTTCATCTGTTTTCTCATTTATTTCATCTTCATTAGTGTTTTCATCTTCTGGAAGAGTTTTGACTTCCTGCTCTTTTTCGAGTTCTGTTTCTAGTTCACTTTCATTGTGATGCCTTTCTCCACTAGCATATTCTTCTTTATAAATTACAACAATGATAAGGAATAAAGATATTAATAAAGGTCCGAAAACCAAACCTAAAAAGCCAAATACAGGAATACCGACAATCACACCTATCAATGTAATTAATGGATGTTCGTTGGCCATTCGTTTTAATACGTATAGTCTAATTAGATTATCACTAGAACCGACAACAATTACACCATAAGCTAATACACCGATAGCTTCAAAAGTCATACCTTGTGATAAAAGAATAACGGTTACAGGTATAAAACCAATAGCGGTTCCTACAAAAGGGATTATTGAACCTATAGCTGTCACAACAAACCAAAAAAATGGATCGGGCACACCAAATATCAAATACCCAATTAAAGCCACAACACCTTGAATTAGGGCAACTAAAGGTATTCCGATAGCGTTAGCTTTAACTTTCTTAGTGGCTTCAATGCCAATAGTTTGTAGATTTTTTTTGCCAACAGGAATATAACTTTGCAGTGATGATTTAAGTTGTTCTTGATTAACTAACATATAGTATAATAAGAAATACATGATACTTATTGAGATAAAAGCATCAAATGTTCCTAAGGCTAAGTTTTGGGCATTTTTAGAAATAAATGAAGCAATTCCAGAAGTATCGATTTCTTGTGATAAATTATAGCCTGTATATTGTTCTAATTCTGCAAGTTGAGTTTTAGCGGCAACGACAAATTTTTCTGAGTTTTTGATAGCTTCCCCTATTTTTGAGGAGAGCATAAAAATCACACCTGCCAAAGGAATTAAAATCAAGAAAAAAGAACCTACAATTACAAGTCCAGCTGATAGACTCTTTGGCCAACCTTTTGCATTGAGTTTTTTCATAATCCTTCTACTGATTACAAAAAAAGTAATAGCTCCCAAAACACCAGAGATATAAGGTAAAATATTATTGTAAATAATAATAGCCAAAATAACAATGACCGTCAACAAAAATATTTGCCTAATAATTCTAGGTGGTATGGTTTTCATCATTTAAGATTTAAAAAGTTGGTTGGGATCTTGAAAAGCTTTAAACTCTAAAGCATTTCCAGAAGGATCATAGAAAAACATTGTTGCTTGCTCACCGGGTTGACCTTCAAATCTAACATAAGGCTCAATTTGAAATTCAATATTTAAACTTTGAAGTCTTTTACTCAAATCCCAAAACGCTTTCCAATCTAAGACAACACCAAAGTGTGGTACAGGGACATCTTGTTTGTCAACTGAATTGAAATGATTTTGTGGCTTATAATTCTCAACCTTATGAATAACTAACTGGTGCCCGTAGCAATTAAAATCAATCCATTTATCAGAACTTCGACCCATTTCAAAGCCTAATGTTTGATTGTAAAATATTTTAGATTGCTCTAAATTTTGAACAGGTATAGCAAGATGAAACGCTGTATTAGGCATATTTAATTTTAAACAGCCAATTTAAGCAAAAATCTTAATAATTAAAATTGAAAATAAAATTGCTTTCAATTTCAATGTGTTATTTTCTAAGCTTTTCATTTTGAATTAAATCAATATATAAATTGATTTTATCTTTAAGATGCTTACGTTCTGTAATAAAATCTAAAAATCCATGTTCTTTGACAAATTCAGCAGTCTGAAAGCCATCTGGCAAATCTTTACCTGTTGTATCTCTAACTACACGAGGTCCAGCAAAACCTATTAAAGCCCCTGGTTCAGAAATATTAATATCACCTAGCATAGCAAAAGATGCCGTGGTTCCGCCAGTTGTAGGATCGGTACACAATGAAATATAAGGCAATTTAGCTTTAGCTAATTGACCAAGTTTAGCTGAGGTTTTGGCTAATTGCATAAGTGATAAACCAGCTTCCATCATTCTGGCACCACCTGATTTTGAAATGATAACTAAAGGTAATTTATTTCTTATGGCGTAATCAACAGAACGGGCAATTTTTTCACCAACAACTGAGCCCATAGAACCGCCTATAAATTTAAAATCCATAGCACAAACAATTATTTTTTTGCCCTTAGACTCCCCTACTGCGGTTCTTATAGCATCTTTTAATCCAGTTTTCTTTTGAACTTCCTTGATGCGTGACGTGTATTTTTTGGTATCCTCAAATTTTAAGGGGTCTTTTGATGCTAAGCTTTTATATAGTTCTTTATAGCTATTAGCATCAAAAAGTATTTCGAAATACTCTTCACTACCTATTCTTACGTGATAACCGTCTTCTGGGCTGACATAGTAATTTTTTGCCAATTGGTCTGAGTCAATAATTTTACCCGTTGGAGATTTATACCACAGTCCTTTTGGAACATCTTTTTTATCTTCAGTCGCAGTTTGTATACCTTTTTTCTTTCTTCTAAACCAAGCCATATTATTGTTGTTAGTTTGAGATTCTTTACTATTAGTCAATAGGGTTTTAATTTAAAATGAAAAAACTATAAAACATTGACATTATTAAGATCTTCAAAAGCTTTTTTCAATCTTTCTTTAAAAGTCACTTCAGCTTCTCTTAACCATTTTCTTGGGTCGTAATATTTTTTGTTAGGCACTTCATCACCATCTGGATTTCCTATTTGAGCCGCAAGATAATCAGCATTGGTTTTCATATAGTCTCTAATACCTTCCATAAAAGCATATTGCAAATCAGTATCAATGTTCATTTTAACTACACCGTAACTGATACCTTCTCTTATTTCTTCTACAGTTGAACCACTACCTCCATGAAAAACAAAATCAATATGATTATGTTCTACACCATATTTTTCAGAAATATATTCTTGTGAGTTTTTAAGTATTTTCGGTGTTAACTTAACGTTTCCTGGTTTATAAACACCGTGAACATTACCAAAAGCTGCGGCTATTGTAAACTGATCACTAACTTTGCTCAACTCTTCATAAGCGTAAGCTACTTCTTCAGGTTGTGTGTAAAGTTTTGAAGAATCAACATCAGTATTATCAACACCATCTTCTTCGCCTCCAGTTACACCAAGTTCTATCTCTAAAGTCATACCCATTTTGCTCATACGCTCAAGATATGTTTTACATGTTTCTATGTTTTCTTCAATAGACTCTTCAGACAAATCTATCATATGTGAGCTAAAAAGAGGTTTACCGTGAATTTTGTAAAATTTTTCGCCTTCGTCTAATAAACCATCAATCCACGGTAAAAGTTTCTTAGCACAGTGGTCTGTATGTAAAATAACCGTTGCTCCATAAGCTTCTGCTAAATCGTGAACATGTTTTGCGCCCGTTGCTGCACCTAAAATAGCAGCACGTTGATTTTCATTAGACAAGCCTTTACCAGCATTAAATTGTGCTCCACCGTTAGAGAACTGAACAATTACAGGTGAATTTAGCTCTGCAGCTGTTTCTAAAACACCGTTAATTGTGTTTGAACCCACCACGTTAACGCCCGGTAAGGCATAGCCGTTAGCTTTTGCGTGATTAAAAATATCTTGAACTTCTTTTCCAGTTGCAACACCGGGTTTAATGTTATGACTCATAGTTTTTATTTTTAGAAATGTAAAATTAGTAATTTCATAGGGATTAACCTTAAAAAGATTTTTTTAATTATTTTTTTTTGATGGTTCATAAGCCATACTTTATAAGCACAGACTTTTAATATTTTAATAAATAAACATTTGATAAAAATTCAATCTTTGATTTATGAAATTTACATACTTTTGAAATTCAATTCACAAAATGCCTAAACCTAACCCCATCAACGCCCTCCAACTTATTGATTCACTTGATGCTGGTGGTGGTGAGCGGATGTCTGTGCACTTAGCCAACGCCCTCTCTAACAAAATTAAATTTTCTTCGTTGATAGCTTCAAGACAGTCTGGTGTTTTAGAAAATGACGTTTTTCCTGAAGTAGAATTTCACTGTCTTTACAAAACACATTCTTTAGACTTTAAGTCACTTATGAAACTCAAGCGTTTTGTAAAACAAAGAAATATCAATATTGTTCACGCCCATAGCACTTCTTATTTTTTAGCCACTTTGCTAAAAATAATCTACCCTAGTATAAAAATCATTTGGCATGACCACTATGGTTTTAGGCATAATACCTCAACAACACAAAATGTTCCTCTACTTGTTTGCTCAATATTTTTTAGTCAAATCATTACTGTCAATGATAAATTGAAAATTTGGGCTAAAAAACATTTATATTGTAAAAACGTAGCGTACATTCAAAACTTTAGTTTACCAAGCCAGAACACAAACTCATCTCAAAACGTTCAACTTAAAGGAGACCCTAAGGCATATAAAGTTATTCATGTAGCCAATCTAAGACCACAAAAAGATCATATAACTGCTTTAAAAGCAATAAAAAAACTAAATGAAGAAGGCGTGAATTTAAGTTATCACTTAATTGGAATGTATGACTCAAAATCTTTGTATTGTAAAAATATTAAAGAGTTCATTAAAAAAAATAATTTATCAAAAAACGTTTATATTTATGGCAGTCAAACTGATATTTCAGGATTGCTAAAACAATCTAATGTTGGATTGCTGAGCTCAGTTTCAGAAGGTTTACCCGTAAGTCTAATTGAGTACGCTCAAGCAAAAATACCCATTATAGTTACTGATGTTGGACAGTGTAAAGATGTTGTTGGGGATTTAGCTAAGGTAATTAGTCCACAAAATCATGATGCTTTAGCTCAAGCTATTAAATATAATTTAAAGCATGAAAATGAAGTTTACCAACTTGCAATTAAATTGTATAAAAAAATTACAGCTGAATTTAATCCTGATAAAATTATACAACAAATTATAGACATTTATGCTAATGCACTTAAAAATTAAAAATAAGCTAAAAATGTAGTAAATTTAATTTATGGTTTCCAAAAAAAATATCCGTGAAAGAATTAAAAAACCTACAGATTTACCCTATCTGAATCAGGTTATTTTTCATGCTCTCTTAGGATTTGCCATATTTACTATAAGGCCATTATCCATAATTTACACCTTAGGAATTTTAATCTTTTTTATTATAAAAATTATTAGAAACCCTAATAAACCTGTAATTATTTTACAAGCTGCAGCTTATATTATGGCCGCAGAAGTTTTTTTAAGAATGACAGGTGGGTTATTTTTTTATGAAACAGGTAAATACGCTGTTATCTTATTCATGCTATTTGGCCTTTATAACCATAACTTTAAAAGGTCTGCTAATGTCTATATTATATTTTTACTTCTACTTATTCCAGGTATTCTTGTCACTTTTTTCGATATTAACTATGAAACCGATTTTAGAAAAACGATTTTATTTAACCTAAGTGGCCCATTGTGTTTGTTTGCCTCAGCCCTTTTCTGTTATCAACGTGAGGTAAAGTTAAGTCAATACTTAAGGCTTTTAGATACTATGGTTTTGCCAATTGTTACCACGGCGACTTATTTGTTTTTTTATACCCCTAACTTACAAGATGTTGTTACAGGAGCAGATGCTAATTTTGCAGCATCTGGTGGTTTTGGTCCTAATCAGGTTTCTACTATTTTAGGTTTGGGCATGTTTTGTTTGTTTGTAAGATTATTTTTGACTTACAAGAGCAGACTACTAAGATTTATCATGTATGGAGTATTAGCTTTTTTTAGTTTTAGAGCTTTAGCGACATTATCTAGGGGTGGTGTTTTTACAGCTGTAATTATGAGCTTATTTTTCATGTTAAGTTTTTTTAGGTACGCAACTCCAACAGCAAAAGCTAAAGGTGTGGCAAAAGTTATTGTAATAAGTGTTGGTGCTATTGCGGTTTGGTCATTAACCTTGATAGCAACAAATAACATGTTATATAACAAATATACTGATAGAAATGCAAGTGGTAAAAAACAAGGTGATATCACAACTGGAAGAGTTGATATTGCAAAAACTGACTTTGAAGCTTTTGAGCAAAATCCAATTTTAGGCATTGGTGTTGGTATGGGTAAATTTTTTAGAGCTAAAGAAGAAGGAATTAAAGCAGCATCTCACAACGAAGTAACTAGATTAATATCAGAGCATGGATTTTTAGGTATTCTCAGTATTATTCTTCTTATAAGTATTCCAGTGGTGTTATACCTAACAGATAATCGAAATATTTTTATTATACCATTTATAATATTTTGGTTTCTTACAATCAATCACTCTGCTATGCGAATTGCAGCACCAGGTTTTATTTATGGTTTAGCTCTGCTAAAAGTTAGATTTGATAAAGATTAATGGGTGTAAAAATTCTATATCTCGGCAATAAGCTTTCAGTTAAAAATAGAAATTTAACTACAATTGAACAATTGAGTTTTCGGCTAGAATCTCTATCCTTTGAGATTAAAACTTATTCAGATAAAAGAAATAAAATTAGGCGTTTATTATCAATGCTTTGGGCTATTGTTAAACATAAAGATTTTGATTTTTTGCTCATTGACACTTATAGTACTTCAGCGTTTTGGTTTGCTTGGTTATCTGCTAAATTGGCACAAGTTTTTAAATTAAAATATATATTGATTTTGCACGGCGGCAAATTACCAGAAAGACTAGAAAAAAATCCCAAGTTATGCCAATCTTTATTTTCAAAGGCTTACCTCAATATTGCGCCTTCAAATTATTTATTTCAAGAATTTAAAAAAGTAGGATTTAATAATTTGAAATTGATTCCCAACAGCATTGAAATCAAAAACTACCAGTTTAAAGAAAGGCAAGTTTTAAAACCTAAACTCTTATGGGTAAGAGCATTTGCCGATATTTATAATCCATTGCTAGCGCTTAAAGTTTTGAAAGCTCTCTTAAAACATTATCCAGAAGCTAAATTGAGTATGGTTGGACCTTTTAAGGACGACAGTATTAAGCATTGTAAAGATTTTGCAAAACAAAATCAATTACCCGTAACCTTTACAGGTAAACTACCAAAAGAAGACTGGATAGCTTATGCCAAAGATTTTGATATTTTTTTGAATACCACTAATGTTGATAACACTCCGATTAGTGTTATTGAAGCATTGGCCTTAGGCTTGCCTGTTGTAACTACAAATGTTGGTGGCTTACCTTATTTGCTGAGTCATCAAAAAAATGCATTATTGGTTAATCCAAATCAAGTCAATGAAATGCAAAAAGCGATTCTAAAATTATTAAATAATCGAGAGCTTGGCTTACAGCTTTCTCAAAATGGGCGAGAATTAGCAGAAACTTTTGATTGGGATGTGGTCAAGCATCAGTGGCAAGAGGTTTTGAAATAAGTAAAGTTCAATTTGAAAAATAAGTGATTGCAGTGAGTTGAAGTGCTGGGTTTGCGCATCTCGATACATTTTATAATTTTCTCCTGCCGTCAAAAATCATAAAACACTCGATGCGACAGCGTGCTGGATCAATGTGATGGAAGTGTTAACATAAAAGAAAACGTCAGTACACTCGATGTGAGAGTGTCTTTTTTTATATTAAATTCCTGTAAAAAAAGGCTTTACCATAGTTAGATAAAGCCTTTTTATTTTTAATATTAGTTTAAACTACTTATTGGTCAATAGAGCCTAAAACCCGTTTAGCAAAGGTGTTAGCTGCGTCTTTTTCCGATAAGCCATCTTGAACGAGTTTGTCCATTTCAATGGCACCAGCAATATTCGTAATCAACTCTCCTACTACGTCCATTTCTTCTTCTTTTACAGAACGGTGTTCTGAAAATGACTCTAAAACATCCATAGTGTGCTGAAGTTTTTCAGCAGAGTTGTTTTTCTGTAAATGTTTAATTATGGGTAACTTCATTGACTAAGTCTTTTAAAGATTCAAATTTATTGGTCTGTACTTGATTGACAAATTTACCGTGCTTAAAAGTTGCAAATGTTGGTAAATTATTGACGTTAGCAAGCTTTCTTGATTCTGGAAATTTTTCTGCATCAACGATGATGAATGGTATTTCTTCATTTTCAGAAGCTAATTTTTTAAATTTTGGCTTCATCAATCTGCAGTTTCCGCACCAGCTTGCAGCATATTGAACCACAACGGTTTCATTGTCATTTAATTCTTCTGCGAGATTATCTTGTTCTAATTCTTTAAACATAGTTTTTTTGTTTTTTTAAACACAAGTCAAAAGTTTAATTCTGACTTGTGTTTGGATTAATTTCAATTCTTAATTGCCAGATAAGTAAGAGGCTGTGCCTTCTCTGTTAGGCTGCATTGCTTCTTTTCCTTCTTCCCAGTTAGCTGGACAAACTTCGCCGTGCTTTTGAACGTGTGTGTAAGCATCAATCATTCTTAAAAATTCTGATACGTTACGGCCAAGTGGCATATGGTTAACACCTTCGTGAAATACAGTTCCTTCTTCATCAATAAGGTAAGTTGCTCTGTAGGTAACATTATCTCCATCTACTGTGACGTCACCTGTTTCTTCATCATAACGTTCGTTAGTGATATCTAAAATACCTAAACGGCTACTTAAATTTCTATTAGAATCTGCAAGAATAGGATAAGATACACCTTCAATACCACCGTCATCTCTTGAGGTACTTAACCAAGCAAAGTGAACTTCGGCTGTATCGCAAGATGCACCGATAACAACTGTATTTCTTTTTTCAAATTCTGGTAAAGCTTCCTGAAAAGCGTGTAATTCAGTAGGACATACATAAGTAAAGTCTTTTGGGTACCAAAATAAGACTACTTTTTTGTTGTTTTTAACGGCTTCTTCTAAGACATTAATTTCAATAGTGTCGCCAAGGTCATTCATGGCGTTAACTTTTAAATCTGGGAATTTTTTTCCAACAATTGACATAATTATATTTTTTTTTAAGATTAATATTCTGATACAAAAATAAGCGATTAACTCAGCTTATATGTAAAATTCAAGTTGTCTTTTTTTATATTGATATAAACAAAAACTATAATTCAAATTTAAGTTAATAGATTTAAACTATTCTGCTAATACTCTGGTTAAAATCACCAATAATATCTTCTACATTTTCAATACCACAAGACAGTCTTAAGACTTGATTGGTAATACCTTGTGCCTGTCTTTCTTCTTCTGATAATAAGCTATGAGAAGTTTTGGCTGGCGATAAAATTGTGGTTTCCACACCACCTAGACTTAGTACATCTTTTACGAGTTTAAGTTCTTTTAAAAATGCAATGGCTGAAATTTCATCAATCAACCTAAAAGACAACATCCCTCCAAATCCGTGCATTTGAGATTGTGCTAAATCATATTGAGGATGCGATTCTAAACCTGGATAAAACACCTGCTTCACCCAATCACGATGGTATAGAAAGTTAGCTAATTCAGCCGCATTTTTATTTTGCTGCTGAACCCTTAAGTTTAAAGTTTTCATACTGCGCTCAAGTAACCAAGTAGTTTGGTCAGAAAGGCTTCCGCCAAAGTTTCTTGCTTTGTGTAAAATCGGTTTAATTAAAGCCTCTGAAGTGGCTACAGCGCCAGCGGTAATATCACTATGACCGCCAAGATATTTAGTTGCAGAATGCACAACGATATCAATTCCAAAATCAATTGGTGTTTGGTTAATAGGCGTAGCAAAAGTATTGTCAGCCATTGTTATCAAGTTGCGTGATTTTGCTATTTGAGCAATTTTTTTCATATCCACCAATTCCATCAACGGGTTGGAAGGTGTTTCCAAATAAATTAATTTGGTATTGGGTTGAATTAAGTTTTCAACTGCTTTTTCATTATTCAGATCTACAAAATCATAATTCACTTTATAGCTTTCTAATTCTTTTTTAATGAAGTTACGCGTACCGCCATAAATCTGATTTTGGACAATGACATGATCGCCAGAATTCAATATACTCAGCATTGCTGAACTGATAGCAGCCATTCCACTACCAAAAATCAAACCCGATTCTGCGTGTTCAAGTCTTGCTATTTTTTTAGCTAAATTAGCTTGGTTTGGCGTATTAAAATAACGTGGGTAAGCTGACTCTTCTTGACCTTGATAAGCGTAAGCGGTTGAGGGATAAATTGGTGAAACCGCACCTTTATAGATTTTATCATCAACTTCACCTTCGTGAACACAGATGGTATTTAAGCCTTGAGATGTTTTCATTTGAAATAATATTTGTAGTAAATTTAGTTTGTTTTTGTTTCATTTAAAAATGTCACTGGTTGAATGATTTAAGATTAACAATAATTTATATCTTTAACCTTATGAAAACACATTTTATCAATATTAAAAACTTACTTCAAATAAGACAACCTAATGATAATTTGGCTTCAGGCAAATCGATGTCACATTTGCCACAACTCGACAATGCTTATCTCAGTATTGAAAATGAGAACATTGTTGGTTATGGATCAATGTCTGATTATAAACCTAACGCCACCGATAAAAGCATCGATGTTTCTGGACAAATTATTCTTCCAACTTGGATTGACTCCCATACCCATTTAGTTTACGCTGGCACAAGAGAAAGCGAGTTTAAAGATCGTATTCAGGGGTTGAGTTATCAAGAAATTGCTGAGAAAGGTGGTGGCATTCTGAATTCGGCTTATAAACTTCAAAACACTTCAGAAGAAGATTTGTTTCAACAGGCTTTTGCACGTTTGCAAAACTTAATAAAGCTCGGCACAGGAGCCATTGAAATCAAGAGTGGTTATGGTTTAACACACGAGGCTGAAATCAAGATGTTGAAAGTGATTCAAAAATTAAAACGCTACTCGCCTATTCCTATCAAAGTGACTTATCTTGCGGCTCACGCTTTGCCTATTGAGTTTAAAAACAATAAAACAGCCTATATAGATGAAATTATTAATATAACTCTTCCAGAAGTTGCCAAACAGAATTTAGCCGATTATGTAGATGTGTTTTGTGAAAAAGGCTATTTTGATTTAGTAGATACGGAAAGAATACTCAAAGCTGCAAAAACATTTGGACTTAAAGCTAAAGTTCACGTCAACCAATTTAATGCCTTTGGTGGCGTACAAAAAGCGGTAGAATTTAATGCCTTGAGCGTCGACCACTTAGAAGAATTAACTAAAGACGATATTAAAGCACTTCAAGTCTCTCAAACTTTGCCCGTAGCTTTACCAGGTTGTTCCTTTTTTCTTAATATTCCTTACACGCCTGCCAGACAAATTATTGATAGTAATTTACCTTTAGTTTTGGCAAGTGATTTTAACCCCGGAAGCGCACCGAATGGCAATATGAATTTTGTAGTGGCTTTGGCTTGTATCAAAATGAATATGCTACCTGAAGAAGCCATTAATGCAGCCACATTAAACGCGGCAGCTGCACTTGAAATGTCTGCTTCTCTGGGCAGTATTACTATAGGGAAAAAAGCCAATTTTATTATCACAAAACCCATCAACAGTTATAGTTTTATACCTTATTCATTTGGAGAAAACCATATTGAACAAGTTTGGATTAACGGTAAAAAATTTGATTATGAATAGATTAGAATATTTCGATAAATCACAAATAGAAAAATATGTCAAACCTCGTCACGGCGAAACTAAACTGGGAGAACACTTAGAACTTTTAGAGGACATCAATGACTTAGAAAAGCAAACTCAAGACTATGTTATTTTAGGTTTACCAGAAGACATTGGCGTGAGAGCTAATCGCGGTAATGCAGGTGCATCAAAAACTTGGGCTGCTTTTTTAGAATCGTTTTTAAACATTCAAAATAACCGATTTAATTCTGCTGAAAACCTTTTGATTTTAGGTCATTTAAATTTTGAAGATTTATTAAATCAGGCTAATGCATTAGACCCTAATCACAATGATTATCACGTATTTCTGAGCGATTTAGTTGAGCAAATAGACGAGCACGTTTACAAGACCGTTGAGCAAATTTTATCTTTTGGAAAAACACCTATCATTATAGGCGGCGGACATAATAACGCCTACGGTATTATTAAGGCTTGTTCGCAGATAGAAGGTCAGGCTATTAACGTTTTAAATATCGATGCTCATACCGATTTGAGACATTGTAAACACCGTCATTCCGGTAATGGATTTTCTTATGCCATTCAAAAGGAATTTTTAAACAAATACTACATCTTTGGACTACATAAAAATTATACACCCGAGTATATTTTTGAATATATTGGTAAGAAAAATCAAATTGATTATTGTTGTTTTGACCAACTGTTGCACCTCAATCAATTAGAAAAATTGTCAAAACTCAAAGCGGGTTGTAATTTCTTAATGAATGAATTTGGACTTGAAATTGATTGCGATAGTATTCAAAATTTCAACTCCAGTGCTAAAACACCAAGCGGTTTCAGTATAGATGAAATTAGAAATATGATAAAAATGCTAAAAAATAATCCATTAAAATACATTCATATTTGCGAAGCCATTCCAAGTTCAACTACGGGAAAAGCCCTAAGTTATTTTGTTTCTGACTTGATAAGAGAATAGTAATTCTAAATAAAAAACCGTGTTTAAATCATTAGCAGTAGTATTAATATCAACAATTCTGGCCTGTAAATCTGAGGTTAAAAAACCGGAGTCAACCTCGGATTCACTTTCAATTGAAATCTCAAGAATTTTAGAAGATTCCATAAGCATAAGGGCGATAGATTTTAAAAATAAAAAATACTGGTTTGCTGGAAGTAATGGTAAATATGGTCATATCAATGATCTGACAGATTCTGTTACAATGCACCAAATTGAAATAAAAAATAATTTAGAATTTAGGTCATTGGCTACCACAGAAAATTACACCTACATATTAACAGCAGGAAATCCTGCACTGATCTACAAAATACCTCACAAAAATGGAGTTCCTCAACTGGTTTATTCCGAAAAAGGCGAGAGTGTTTTCTACGATTCTATGAAATTTTGGAATGATAATGAAGGAATAGCTTTAGGTGATCCACAAAACACTTGTTTTTCCATAATAAAAACTATTGATGGAGGCGAGACTTGGGAAAAATTAAAATGTGAAGCTATGCCCGAAGCTTTACCTGGAGAAGCCGCTTTTGCAGCAAGCAACTCTAATTTAAAAATATACAAAAATTATGTGTGGTTTGTAACTGGTGGTAAACATTCTCGTGTTTTTCATTCTGAAAATAAAGGCCAAAACTGGAAAGTCTACAACACACCAATAATTTCAGGGCAACAAATGACAGGAATTTATGCCATAGATTTCTACGATGAAAATTTAGGCACAATAATAGGTGGTGACTGGAACAATAAAAATTTTAAAAAAAACAACATAGCTATTACAACAGATGGCGGAATAAAATGGCAATTATTATCGAATGAAACTGGACCAGGATATTGCAGTGATATTATTTTTGTTCCAGAAACCAAAGGTCAAGAATTGTTGGCTGTTGGCTCACCTGGAATTTGGTGGAGTGGAAATCAAGGAAAAAACTGGAAAAAATTATCTGACGAAGGCTTTTACACTGTAGAAATGATAAGTTCTAATGAAGGTGTTTTGGCTGGACATCATAAAGTTTCTCGATTTAAAATAAAACGGTGGGTGTTTAACTAAAATAAAGATGCATATTGATTTTTTAATACATCGTTTACACCTTAATTTTTGTTTGAAATTTTAGCGAGGTAATCAAAATGTTTTCCATTCATTATTTTGTCGCATTTTAAATCAACTTTAGTACATTTCTTTTTTAAGTTTTCAAAATCCAAATATAGCCACTTCATAGGTTTTTCTCTTTCTCCTTTATAACTCATGTAATAGTCTAACTCTCCATAGTAGTGATTAGAAGAAAAAATAAATTCATCATCAAACATATATTTAATATCAGAAGAATCAATTAAAATCTGACCATTTGGATTGAGTATTGATTTTAAATGTTTTAAATAAACTTGAACTTTATCATATTGCTGAAAAATACCTGTACCGTTCATCAATAGTAAAATTGTATCAAATTTTTCTTCAACATCCAATAAATGAAGCTGTTCAACTTTAAGAACTCTTCTTTTTTTTGAAACCCTTATTGCCCCATCAGAAATATCAATCCCTTTGACATCAAAACCTTTATTCTGCAAATACAGAGCGTGGCTTCCAGCACCACAGCCAACATCTAAAATTTTTCCATAACATTGCTCTAAAGCAAATTTTTCAACTGAAGGCATATCATTAAATGATCTAAAAAAATAAGAAGTAGGTAAAGTGTCAATATCAGATATACTAGTCCAAGTCAAAATATCTTCTATTATTGTATTCTTGCTTTTATCATAAATATGGTTGTGATAATCAATTAAAGCCTTACCGATAATATCGTTATAAATCATGGCGTTATATAGTAATGTGTGGCAAATTAATATTTTTTTGTTTAGCCCACTTAATTTATCTGTGCTTTTAAAGACATACAGTGTAAACATAGTTTTTCATGAAAAAATTATGACGAAGAAAGGCTTTTCAGGATTTATTTAGTGGAGAAAGAGGGGTTATTTTCAATAATTCTAAAAATGAAATCCAATTCAAACGTTTAAGAAAACAAACTTCTTATATGCTAAAAAAAACAAAGCCCACAACTATCGTTGTAGACTTTATTGCGGAGAAAGAGGGATGCTGACGCTACGGTCAGCACACTGACAAGCTACGCTTCGTCAGTGTTCGAATGTTTTTGTATAAATTTTATCTTTCTAACTTTAGATAAATTTTTTAACTTTTTCTCAAGCTTAAATGCTTCTGCTTTATTAGGTTTTTCAATAAACCAAACAAGATTCCAAGGTTTATGTTTTTTAGTAAAGTTTTCTAAACCCATATTATGTCTTCTCAGCCGGTCTTCTACATTATAGGTTGCACCAACATAATAAATGTCATATTTTTCCGAGTATAAAATGTAAACGCTACATTTCATCTTTTAAATTTTTAAAAAAAAATCCTGACGAAACACAGTTTGTCAGGATTTGATGTTTTGCGGAGAAAGAGGGATTCGAACCCCCGGTACCTTGCGGTACAACGGTTTTCAAGACCGCCGCATTCGACCACTCTGCCATCTCTCCAGTAATCTTTGTAGAACTTGCATTTAACGTGTGTTTCCCGTCAAATGCGATGCAAAAATAGATGAATTTTTCATTCCCCCAAAAATTAAATGAGATATTTTCTCATTGTTTTTCCTTGATATTTCTCATTTTTAAAAGGGATTGTTATAAAGCATTAAAAATCAGATTAAATTCATTTCGAAACATTCAAAAAAAGTGGCGTATGTTTTATGTTGCTGAATATCAATAAGTAACATAATTTGTGTTGTATGCATATGTATGCACAGCAAAGGGGGAAATATTCTGAATGTCCCTGTTTTTCTGACTTTTCAGTGTATTTTTTCATACGTAACGTTTGCAGAGCTCAGTAAAAACAATATATTTGTGAGAGTTAAAGTAGTTTTTTTATAACCCTTAAATTTCGACTTATGAATAAAGCTCAATTAATCGATGCTATGGCTGCTAAATCAGGCCTAACTAAAGCTGACGCAAAAAAATCGTTGGATGCATTTATTGAAGCTACAGGCGAAGCCTTAAAATCAGGTGACCGTGTAGCATTAGTAGGATTTGGATCGTTTTCAGTTTCAAAAAGAAGCGCCCGCACAGGACGTAACCCACAAACAGGTAAAGAAATTCAAATACCTGCCAAATCTGTAGTTAAATTTAAACCTGGAAGTGAATTATCTGAAAGTGTTTAAAAAATGCTATTAAAAAAAATTGAAGGGAGGCAAATATTTGTTCTCCCTTTTTTATTTTTAGCCCTAAAATAATTACAATGGGGAAAGATCTTATTCAATATTTATCACAATATGTAACTGAAAAACGAATGTCGCTTTTCAGGGATGTTGTAAAAAACAGGACTAAATATATTACAGTTGTCCTCGAAGATATTTATCAAAGCCAGAATGCAAGTGCTGTTTTGCGCTCATGCGATTGTTTCGGGGTGCAGGATGTACATGTGATTGAAAACAGGAACGATTTTGAAGTAGATCCCAATGTGGCAATGGGAGCATCGAAGTGGCTTGCAATTAATCATTATAACGAAGGTGAAAACAACACTGAAAAAGCACTTCAAAAATTAAAAAATGACGGATACCGGATTATTGCTACATCGCCACACGAAAATGATGTGCTTTTAGATGATTTTGATTTTGAGGGCGGAAAATTTGCTCTGGTTTTTGGAACTGAACTGCTTGGAATTTCAGATGAGGTGAAACAAAATGCTGATGCTTTTCTGAAAATTCCGATGTATGGATTTACCGAAAGTTTTAATATTTCGGTATCGGCTGCAATTGTATTGCATCATTTGACATATAAAATGAAAAAAAGTTCGGTTCAATGGCAATTGAGCCCCGCTGAATCTGATGAATTAATTATGAAGTGGTTAAAGAATTCTGTTAAAGGTAGTGAGGCAATTATTAATTATTTTAATGAAAGGAATGCTATTTGATTATTAAATTTTCTTTTATTAAATATTTTATTTAATTACATTTGGCTACGTTATAACTAATGACCTATGAACTGTTTGATAATTGATGATGATAAGCTTTCGAGAAAATTACTGGAGAAATTTGTAGAAAAAACAGATTTACTGGATGATTATTTTTCTTTTTCGAACGCTATTGATGCCATAAATTTTTTGAAGAAAGATGATGAGGAAATTGACCTGATCTTTTTGGATATTGAAATGCCTGATATGAACGGCGTTGAATTTATGCAATCAATAGGTGACCACCCTGTACAGATTATTGTTGTTTCGTCTAAAGAAAAGTATGCACTTGATGCCATTGAATATGATGTGACCGATTATTTATTAAAACCGGTAACTTATGTTCGTTTCTTGAAGGCAACCGAAAAAGCAGTAAGTAAGTTGCATGAAGAAATGCTCCCTTCTTCATCGTCAAAAGATGATTTTTTTATACGAAATAATGCCAGCCTGAAAAGATTGAGCTACGATGATGTAGTGTGGGTTGAGGCCATGGAGAATTATATTGTAGTGAATACTTACGATGAAAGATATACCATTCATTTTACAATGAAAGCCATTATGGACCAACTTCCTGTTGAAAAGTTTTTCAGGATCCACCGTTCATACATTGTAAACCGCAGAAAAATTGAAACCATTAAAACTTCAACAATAGAAGTTGATACCAGTGAAGGGCTTCAGGAATTACCTATTGGAAAATCATATCGCGAGATGTTATTACGCGATATTAACTTACTAAGTAAATAGGAGACTATTTTACCAGGGCAGGAATGTATTCAATGGTATGATTTATCAATGTTGCCCTGTCTGCCGGAACATCATTAATTTTTTCATTAAGTGTGTTGATATATTCATCAGCCGATGTTCTCGATATTTTGCCTTCACTGTTCTCGATAACGGTAAAGGCTTCAAAAGCTGTCATGTAATCACCGTTTATCAGTATGTCAATAAAGGTGCTGATGTGATTTGTAAAATCAAGGCCGTTTTCCCAACATACCCTAACTAACATTTCCTGTATGCTTGAATATTTTTCGTTTTCGATTGCTTTTATAAGTTCAGGTACGGCATCAGTGTGCTTAATCTCTGAAAGGATTTTTAAAATTTTGTCAACTATTACCTGTTCTTCATTTTTGTGCAGTAATTCTACCAGTATTGGTATATAATTGCTGTTCCCGTTTTGTTTTATCTCGTCCAGGGCATGGTTAATTATTGTTGAATCATTGGCATACAATTCCTGAATGATGTTATTATCTACTTTCTTGCTATCCATATAAATAAAATTTGTGTATTGCTTAATTTAGCGGTTTTTTATATGTCAGAAACATATTTTGTGGTTACTTGTTTGTTTTAATTGAATAAAAAATACTATCATTCCGCTACTTTATAATATTAACCGCAAAAATAACTGAATGAGTAAAACCCACGAATTAGGAAACGAAAAAATCGGGCTTCTGATAAAAAAATTTTATTGGCCGGCATTTATCAGTGTGTCGGTCAGTGCTTTGTACAATATTGTCGATCGTATTTTTATTGGACAGGGCGTAGGGGCTGAAGCTTTGTCGGGCGTGAGTATCGTGTTTCCCATCATGCTTATATTTATGGCCTTTGGGATGCTTTTTGGTATCGGTACCGGCGTAAATGTATCGATACGGCTTGGGGAAGGAAAGCATGACAAAGCTGAACAAACACTGGGGAATGGGCTTTTGTTTATGGTTTTGGTTTCCATCTTTATTTCGGTTGCTGTATATTTAATAATGGATCCGTTGCTCGAAATTTTTGGGGCAACCGATCAGACACTTCAATACGCCAGCGATTATTTGCTGGTTTTATTACCGGGAATTATTTTTCAGGTGGTTGGGTTTTCTTTAAATAATGTTATCCGCAGCGAAGGGAATGCCCGGGTTGCCATGAAAACGATGCTGATAAGTGCCGGGTCGAACATTATTCTCGATCCCATTTTTATTTTTGGTTTTAACATGGGGGTAAAAGGGGCAGCATTGGCCACCGTTGTATCAATGTTTTTAATGACAATTTGGGTGTTGTTTCATTTTTTAAATGGAAAATCAGTTGTAAAACTCTATCTGAAAAACATGAAACTGCGGGCCAACATTGTGTGGGACATTGTATCAATCGGTATGGCACCGTTTTCAATGCAAATTGCTGCCAGTGTTGTTCAGGGGCTGTTAAATACGCAATTGGTCAGCTATGGTAATGACATTGCCGTTGCAGCCAACGGAATTGTAATGAGTGTTTCGTCAATGATTTTAATGTCGGTAGTTGCTGTAAATATGGCTATTCAACCTATTATCGGTTTTAATTTTGGTGCTAAAAATTTCAGTCGCGTAAAGGAAACCTTGTACAAGGGAATTGTATTTGGCTCAGTAATAGCCCTTTTGGGGTTCATTGTTGTTCAGTCGTTTCCCGGTGCCATCGTTAAATTATTTAATGATAGCGATATTCGCTTGTACCAAATTGGGACCCGGGGGCTCACCATTGGTATGTCGCTTGTTTTTCTTATCGGTTTCCAAGTTGTGATGGGCAATTATTTTCAATCAACGGGTAAAGCAAAGCTGGCAATGTTTATTTCGTTGCTCAGGCAGGTTATTGTTCTTATCCCGATGTTGTTTGTTTTGCCAAGGTTTTTTGGGCTCGACGGCGTTTGGATGTCAATGCCGGTTTCCAGTTTTGTGTCGGCCCTGATTGTTGCTTATTTTTTCAGGAAAGAAAGGTTGAAGCTTAATGAATTGATTGATAGTAAAGATAAATTGTTGTGATGGGAGGCAATGGAAGGCGATAGAAGGCAATAGAAAACAATAGAAGGCTATGGGAAGCAATAGGAGGTAATGGAAAGCGATGGGAAATGCTGTTTTGCAAATCCTATCGCTTTCGTTTTATACAAATAGTTTATCCTTTATTTTTCAGTAGGGCTGATTTTTAATTGAAGCGTTTGTCCGGTGTACGATTTTTTTTCTTTTACAATATCTTCGGGTTTTCCGGTAAACACGATGTGTCCACCCTGGTCGCCACCTTCAGGCCCTAAATCTATTAACCAGTCGGCCGATTTTATAATTTCAAGGTTGTGTTCAACAATCAAAACAGTGTGTCCGCGCTCAATTAACGCATTTAACGATTTTAGCAGGGTGTTAATATCATGAAAATGGAGCCCCGTGGTTGGTTCGTCAAAAATGAAGAGTGTTGGTTCTGTTTTTTCTTTCGATAAGAAATAAGCAAGTTTAACCCGTTGGCTTTCCCCCCCCGATAAAGTACTGGATGCCTGTCCTAAGTGAACATAGCCCAAGCCAACATCCTGTAAAGGTTGCAAGCGCTTCACAATTTTATTTTCTGTTGATTTGTTTTCTTTACTGAAAAAATCAATAGCCTGGTTTACAGTCAGGTCAAGAATTTCATCAATGCTTTTCCCTTTATATTTTACTTCCAGGATATTTTCTTTAAACCGTTTTCCCCCACAGCTCTCACAAGTGAGGTAAATGTCGGCCATAAATTGCATCTCAACTTTAATTCGGCCCTCGCCCTGGCATTCATCACATCTTCCTCCATCAACATTAAAAGAAAAATGCGAAGGTTTTAAGCCCAATACTTTAGCAGCTTGTTGTTGTGCAAAAAGCGAACGTATTTCATCATAAGCTTTTAAATAAGTGACCGGGTTCGAGCGTGATGATTTTCCAATTGGGTTTTGATCAACAAACTCAATTGAATGTAACAGGTGTAAATCCCCCGTAATTTTATCATGTTTCCCGGTTTGTTCTCCATACATTCCAAAACGTTTAGCCAGGGCAGGGAAGAGTACCTGTTTAACAAGCGATGATTTACCGGAGCCACTTACACCGGTAATTACGGCCATGATGTTAAGCGGAATTTTCACATCGATATTTTTCAGGTTGTTTTCGCGGGCCCCCTTCACTTCAATGAAATTATTCCATTTGCGGCGAAACGCCGGTATTTCAATATTTTTTGCCCCGTTCAGGTATGCGGCAGTGAGGCTTTTTTTATCTTTTTGAAGTGCCTTTTGGTCACCTTGAAAAATAACTTCACCGCCATTAGCGCCGGCCAGGGGGCCAATATCGATAACCCTGTCGGCTGCCCTGATAATTTCTTCATCGTGCTCAACTACTACCACGGTATTACCCAAATCACGTAGTTTGTCCAACACACCAATCAATCTTTGCGTATCGCGTGAGTGTAGCCCGATACTGGGCTCATCAAGTATATAAATTGAACCAATCAGTCCACTGCCGAGCGATGTGGCCAGGTTTATACGTTGTGATTCGCCACCCGATAAGGTTGATGACAACCTGTTGAGGGTTAAATAGCCCAGTCCTACATTGCATAAAAAGTTAATACGGTTGTTGATTTCCCTGAGCAGGCGTTCGGCTACTTTGCTGTCGTGTTTATCAAAAGTAAGTTTTTCAAAAAAGTTTTTTAGCTCAGAAACGGGTTTTAAAACCACTTCTTGTAACGATGTGCCTGCCACTTTAACGTAACCGGCTTCTTTTTTCAGCCTTGAGCCATTACAATCGGGGCATACTGTTTTGCCCCGGTAGCGGGCAAGCATAACCCTGTATTGTATTTTGTATGTTTTAGATTCGAGGTATTCAAAAAAGTCGTTCAACCCATGAAAAAATTGGTTGCCGGTCCACAATAGTTCTCTTTGCTTAATTGATAAGTCTTGTATGGGCTTGTGTATCGGAAAATTGAATTGATCGGCGTTGTTGATGAGCTGGTTTTTCCATTCCGACATTTTTTCGCCCCGCCAGCATGCAATGGCATCTTCGTAAACCGAAAGCGATTTGTTGGGGATCACCAAGTCTTCGTCAACGCCAATTACTTTTCCGTACCCTTCACAGCGAGGACACGCACCAACCGGGTTGTTAAAGCTGAACATATTTAGTGAGGGCTCTTCAAATTCAATCCCATCAAGTTCAAATTTGTTCGAAAAAGTTGTTTCTTTTATTTCATCATTGCTGAATACTTTAACCACACAAAGTCCCTGCCCCTCGTTAAATGCAGCCTGTACCGAATCGCCCAAGCGGCTAATGGTGTCATCATCATTGTTTGCTGATATCCGGTCGATAACAATATTGATAGATGCTTCATTGCTTTTAATTTCTTCAATGGCATCGGCCGAATCAATTTTAATGATTTTTCCTTTCGATTCAATTCTTGTAAAACCTTGTTGGAACAATAATTTAATTTCTTCTTCGAGGCCACGTTTATGATACGATTTTAGCGGGGTTAGGATAAGCACACGTGTTTTTTCGGGGTACGATAAAATATAGTCGACAACATCGCTAACATCGTGTTTTTTAACAATTTTGCCCGAAATCGGTGATATGGTTTTGCCCACACGCGCATATAACAGTTTCAGGTAATCGTATATTTCAGTTGATGTGCCTACAGTTGAACGCGGGTTGCGGGTGTTTACTTTTTGTTCGATAGCAATGGCCGGTGGTATTCCTTTTATGAAATCAACTTCGGGTTTATTGATCCGCCCAAGAAATTGGCGGGCATATGAAGATAAACTTTCAACATACCGGCGCTGGCCTTCGGCATATAAAGTGTCAAAAGCAAGTGTTGATTTTCCTGATCCCGAAACACCAGTTATGACAACAAACTGGTTTCGTGGAATTTTAAGCTCAATGTTTTTTAAGTTGTGGAGGCGTGCCCCTTTAATGTGAATATGATCGATGAAATTTGTTTTACCTGACATTTAACAGTAAATTGTTTGCGCGTTAATAAAAAATATCTATTTTTGATGCAAAGTTAACATTTTGTAACACCATTTAAATAATAGGAGAATACTTATCGACACAACTCTACCTTAAATTAACTTAAATATTAAAGGTAATGATCGACAGAAAAAATCTGAGCGATAATGAGTTGATACAATCCTATGTTGATGGTGACCATGCTTCACTTGAAACCCTCATTAATCGGTACAAAGACAAAATTTTTACCTATATTTTAATTACGGTAAAAAATCATCATTTAGCAGAAGATATTTTTCAGGATGCTTTTATTAAGGTTGTACGTTCGTTAAAGGCGGGCAAATATATTGATAATGGCAAATTTGCTTCGTGGGTAATGCGTATTTCCCATAATTTGATAATTGACCATTATCGAAGGGAGAAAAATATGAGTACCTGCTCAAACGATGCTTCTGAATACGATTTGTTCAATTCAACAAAATTTTCTGATGAAAACATTGAAGATTTGATGATCAATGACCAAATTTTAGGATCAGTTAAGAATTTAGTTGAGCAACTGCCTGAGGATCAAAAACAGGTTGTGAAGATGCGGCATTATATGGATATGAGCTTCAAGGAAATTGCCGAGCAAACTGGAGTGAGTATTAATACTGCTTTGGGCAGAATGCGCTATGCGCTTATTAATTTACGGAAGCTGATTGAAGAAAAACAAATGATTTTAACGAAAATGTGATTTTTTTCAATGTCTTAAATACTATTTCATTGAGCAGGCACGTTCTGAAGTAAAATAACAAGTAAGAATATGCCTATGAAGAAAATCTTTACCTTTTATGTGAATCATTTTTATGCATCTTTACGTTCAACTTTTTTAAATAATGATAGTACTAATTTCAGTGAAGCCCATGGATTATACAAAGCTCCTGAAAAGTGTGTTGACAATATCATGTCGTTTGCGCAAGCTTACGATTCGGTTGAAAGTGAAAATGTTGGAACAGTAGAAATGATTATGAATTGATGATTAATTACGTATGATAGAAGCTGGTAGCATGTTTTTGTTGCCAGCTTTTTTTATTGATTATAAAATTATTATCATGTAGCTGTAATTTTTGTAAAGCAATTATGACAAATAAAGCTGTATAAACAATCAAAAAATACATTACAATGGAAAGACAACAATATTTATGTCCTAAATGTGGCAGCAGAGAGTACGAAGTTGACCGCATGCGGGCCACAGGAGGTGCGTTTGCAAAAATATTTGATGTACAGAACAAAAAATTTACAACAGTTTCATGTGTACGTTGTGGTTACACTGAATTATATAAGGGGCGCACATCGGGTATTGGAAACGTTTTTGACTTCTTTACCAGTTGATGCAATGCTAATAAATGTTTAAATTTTCATTTTACTACCTTAATTAAGCTTTATTAATTTATAGATTATTAGCCAATTATATAAGTTTGTTACACTAAATAGCAAATAACATGCTGCTATTATTTTGCTTTATTTGAGATGTTTTTTGAATAATTAAATCTTTTAAAAATATAAAACAATGGCAATTAGTGCACTACAAAAAGAAAGGGCTAAATATCAGCCTAAATTACCAAAGGCTTTAAAGGGAAATGTAAAAGCTATTGAAGGCAAAGCGACAGAATCGATAGCAGACCAGGAGGCAATTAAAGAATTGTTTCCAAACACAAACGGGTTACCACTTATTACATTTGAAGCTGCAAATGAGAAAATGGATGCACCGGTTATGAATGTCGGTGTTATTTTGTCAGGAGGGCAGGCACCCGGTGGGCATAATGTTATCTCGGGTATTTTCGATGGTTTAAAAGCTTTAAACCCCGAAAATAAATTATATGGTTTTTTAGGTGGCCCTGATGGCTTTATCAATAATAATGTAGTTGAATTAACCGATGATGTTATTGATGCTTACCGTAATACAGGTGGTTTTGATATTATTGGTTCAGGACGTACAAAACTCGAAGAAGAGTCGCAATTTGATGAAGGACTTGCAAATTGTAAAAAATTAGGTATTAATGCTGTTGTCGTTATAGGAGGCGATGATTCGAACACCAATGCTTGTGTTTTGGCCGAATATTACAAAAATAAAGATGCAGGTGTACAGGTAATTGGATGTCCAAAAACAATTGATGGTGACCTCAAAAATGAAATGATTGAAACTTCATTTGGTTTCGATACAGCATGTAAGGTTTATTCTGAGTTGATTGGTAACATTATGCGCGATGCCAATTCTGCAAAAAAATACTGGCACTTTATTAAACTGATGGGACGTTCGGCATCACATATTGCTTTAGAATGTGCTTTACAAACCCAGCCAAATATTTGTTTAATTTCGGAAGAAGTTGCCGAGAAAAAGCAAACCTTGAGCGAAATTGTTGATGGCATTGCCGATGTAATTGCCAAGCGTGCCGAAAATGGCGACAATTTTGGTGTTGCTTTAATTCCTGAAGGGTTGATTGAGTTCATTCCTGAAATGAAAACCTTAATAAACGAATTGAATGACTTGTTGGCAGAAGGAACTGCATCGGCACAGGCTTTCTCGCATGTGAAAAAATCACACCGCATCGATTGGGTGGCTGAAAAGCTTTCACCATCGTCATCGGTTGTTTTTCGTTCGTTGCCCGAAGGTATTGCCAACCAACTTACCCTTGACCGTGACCCTCATGGAAACGTTCAGGTATCAAAAATTGAAACTGAAAAGCTTCTTATCGAGATGGTTGAAGCTGAATTGGGCGAGCGTAAGCTCGAAAACAAGTTTTCAGGCAAGTTTGGTTCACAGAACCATTTCTTTGGTTACGAAGGTCGTTGCGCAGCTCCGTCAAACTTCGATGCCGATTATTGCTATTCATTGGGGTACAATGCTTCAGCACTTATTGCCAGTGGAAAAACAGGTTATATGTCATCGGTACGTAACACTACAGCTCCGGCTGATGAGTGGATTGCCGGTGGTATACCTATTACTATGATGATGAACATGGAACGTCGTCATGGCCACATGAAGCCTGTAATCCAAAAAGCATTAGTTGAACTTGATGGCAAACCATTTAATTACTTTGCTTCGAAACGCGAAGAGTGGGCCGTGAAAACTGATTTTGTATATCCTGGTCCAATTCAGTACTTTGGTCCTGAAGAAGTTTGTGACCGTGTGTCGGAAACTTTAAAGTTGGAGAAAGCATAAAAAAACGATATATATAAACAAAAAACCGTTGGGAGTAATCTCAACGGTTTTTTTTATGTCTGGGATAAGTTTTCAAATGACTAATATGCTTTTTTAATGCTTCGATAGAAAGAAAAAAGTTGCAATAAAGCAAATGAGCAACATCGGAGTCTTCATATGAATTGCAAAAAATAATTAGTAATCCGTTCGCTAAAGCGGAACGGCAATTCATATGCTGCGTATAAGTCTTCAAATGACTAATATGCTTCTTTAATGCTTCGATAGAAAGAAAAAAGTTGCAATAAAGCAAATGAGCAACATCGAAGTCTTCATATGAATTGCCGTCGTGCTTTAGCCGACGGAATTTAGATTGAACATTCAATCACAGGTTTAATCATTCTGTATGTTTAGAATTTGAAATATTCTTTGGCATTATTATAGCTGATATCTTGCACAATTTGTCCAACCAGGTCGAAATCGTTTGGTATTTCTCCGTTTTCCATGTCTTGTCCGAACAGGTTACACATGATGCGGCGGAAATACTCATGACGGGGGAACGACAAGAAACTACGTGAATCAGTTAGCATACCTACAAATTTGCTGATTAAGCCAAGGGCAGATAGCGAGTTCATTTGTTCAATCATGCCGTTTTTCTGGTCAAGGAACCACCAGCCCGATCCAAACTGTATTTTACCGGCCACGGGGCCTTTGTTAAAATTGCCCAGCATGGTGGCGATTACCTCGTTGTCGCTTGGGTTGAGGTTATAAATAATGGTTTTCGGAAGTTTGTCTTCCATTTCAAGGGTGTTGAAAAATTTCGACATCGATTTGGCAACGTTAAATGTCCCGATCGAGTCGAACCCGGTATCAGGTCCAAGTTTCTCGAACATTCGGGTGTTGTTGTTTCTCAGGGCCCCATAGTGGAGTTGTTGTGCCCATCCGCGGGCATGGTCCATTTTGGCGCCTTCGAGCAGCATAAACGATTTGAATTTTTTTAACTCGCTTTCGTTAAGTTCATTTCCGCCACGCACTTTCTCAAAAATGTTGTCTATTTCATTTTTTGTAAAATCATCGGCATATATTTCTTCAATACCGTGGTCTGATATGCGGCATCCGGCTTCGTGGAAGAAATCGTGGCGTTTTTGAAGCGTCTTGATCAAAGCATCTACCGAATTAATGTCAATGTCGGCAACTTCGCCAAGCTTGTCGAGATACTTGTTGTAAGACTTTGCATTGTCGGCATTCATGGCTTTGTCGGGGCGCCATGTGGGTAACGCTTTAAAATCTGAAGTTTGCCCGGCGATTTGTTTATGGTATTTCAGGTTGTCAACCGGATCGTCAGTTGTACAAAGTGTATCAACCTTCATTTTCTTCAGCAGGTTGTGAACCGAAAATTCAGGTTGTTGCAACATGCTTTCGGTTTTATCGAAAATATATTTAGCTGTTGAAGGGTTTAGTAAATCGTTAATACCAAAATAGCGTTGCAATTCCATATGTGTCCAGTGATACAATGGATTGCGAAGAGTGTACGGTACAGTCTCGGCCCATTTTTGAAACTTCTCAAAATCAGAAGCTTTTCCCGTTATTTGTTCCTCGTCAATGCCGTTGGCACGCATAGCACGCCATTTGTAATGGTCGCCGTACAGCCAAATTTGCGTAAGGTTTTTAAAATTTACATCGCCGGCAATTTCGTGAGGCGGCAAATGGTTATGGTAATCGATAATGGGCATGTCTTTAGCATACTCGTGGTAAAGTCGTTCAGCCGATTTTGTGGTCAGCATGAAACTGTCATCCATAAATTTTTTCATATTCTATATTTTTATGTGTTACAAAATAAAATTCTTATAGTTTTTGTGTTGATCCCCTTATGATTAGCTTGGGTTTTATGGTTACTTTTTTATGTGTTGTGCTGCCTTTTGTTTCTATCTCATCCAACAGGAGTTGTGCAGCAGCACGTCCCATTTCTTCACTAAACTGGTCAACAGTTGTAAGTTTAGGACTGATTAACTCGGCAAAAGGTTCATTTGAATACCCGGCAACCAGAATGTCATCAGGTATTTTATATCCGGATTCCCGAAGACCTTGTATAACTCCAATTGCCATATAATCAGAAGCAGCAAAAATTGCCCCGGGGGGCTTATTGGTTTTTATATAGGTACGTATGAAATCAAGGGCTGCATCTAAGGTTATTGGTCCTTCAAAACAAACCTGGTCTGCAGGGTTGATGTTGGCCTCTTCCAGTGCTTTTTTATACCCGTTATAGCGGTTTTTGTAAATGTTTGAACTTCGGGGACCGCCTACCCATGCAATTTCCTTGATACCTTTATTTAGAATATGTTTTGTGAGGTCGTATGACCCGGAAACATCGTCGTTTTCAACTTTGCTAACGTCTAACTGTTCAGAAATACGGTCGAACATAACCAGTGGAATTTGATGGGCAATAACCTTTTCAAGGTGTGAAAGTTTTTTCGTTTCAATTGATATCGAAATTAAAATACCACCAACACGGTTTGCAATAAGGGTTTTCAGGTTTTCTTTTTCTTTTTCGATACTTTCTTCCGACTGGCATATAATTAAATTGTACCCGGCCGGGTTTAAAACACTTTCAACACCGGTAATTACATTGGAGAAAAAATGCCGGTTAATGCGGGGGACAATCATTCCAACAGTTGTGGCCCTGCCTTTTCGCAGATTTGCAGCAATACTATTGGGTTGGTAATTAAGTTTTTTGGCGGTTTGTTGGACAAGCTCTTTAGTGCTTTTTTTAATTTTCGGGTGGTCGTTAAGGGCCCTTGATACTGTTGATGCCGTAATGTTAAGATATTTGGCTATGTCTTGTATTGTGGTTTGCTTTTTTTTCATAGAATTTTGAAAACTAAAATATAAAACAAAGATAAAAAATTAAAATGCAAACGTTTGCATTCTGTCTTTATTTTTTTAAATTTGTCAAAAATTAAATCAAAAATTTATCTGAATACTATGAGTAAAGTAGTAACTTTTGGTGAAGTAATGTTACGATTGGCAACACCCGGTTTTCAACGTTTCGATCAGGTTGATAACTTTTCGGCAACCTTTGGTGGTGGTGAAGCAAATGTTGCTGTATCGCTGGCAAATTACGGTGTTGATGTTGATTTTGTTACCCGTTTACCCGAAAATGATATTGCTTTGGCATGTATGAAAGACTTACGCAAACATGGTGTAGGTACCAATAAAATAATATGGGGCGGTGAACGTCTTGGTATTTATTTTCTTGAAAGTGGTGCTGTAAGCCGTGGTAGTAAAGTTGTTTATGACCGTGCCTATTCGTCGGTTTCTGAAATCAAACCCGGAATGATTGACTGGGATGCTGTTTTTGAAGGTGTAAGCTGGTTTCATTGGACAGGTATTACCCCGGCCATTTCGCAAGGTGCTGCCGACGTTTGCCTCGAAGCTATAAAAGCTGCTAACGAAAAAGGCATTACCGTTTCAACCGATTTAAATTTCCGTAAAAACTTATGGAAATATGGCAAAAAGGCAAGTGAAGTGATGCCCGAATTGGTTGCTGGTTGTGACGTGATTCTTGGTAATGAGGAAGATGCTGAAAAAGTATTGGGCATTAAAGCTGAAGGAGTTGATGTTACGGCCGGTGAAGTAACCGGTGCTGCTTACGAATCGGTATCGAAACAAATAATGGAACAATTTCCACGTTGTAAAAAAGTAATTACAACATTGCGTGGTTCTATTAGTGCAAGCCACAATAGTTGGTCGGGTGTTTTGTGGGATGGCAATAAGCTGTACGAAGCACCTACATACCAAATTACCCACATTGTTGACCGCGTTGGTGGTGGTGACTCTTTCATGGGCGGGTTAATTTACGGACTATTGACATGGCCCAAAGATGACCAAAAAGCATTGAATTTCGCGGTTGCAGCTTCATGCCTGAAGCACACAATCTATGGTGATTACAACCGTGTTAGTGTAGATGAAGTAATGAAATTGATGGAAGGTGATGCTTCCGGACGTGTTGCACGATAACCCCGGTTAAAAACCGGGAGTCATTAGTAAATTAGTGGATTAGTGGATTAGTCATTAGTGAATTAGTCATTAGTGGATTAGTCATTAGTGGATTAGTGGATTAGTTACATTGATAGTAAATAGCAACTTACCCAATGACCAGTGACTCAATGACCAATGACCAATGACCAGTGACCAATGACCAGTGACTTAATGACCAGTGACTCAATGACCAATGACCAATGACCAATGACCAATGACCAGTGACTTAATGACCAATGACTCAATGACCAATGACCAATGACTCAATTACCAATTACTCTAATGACTAATGACCAATTACTAATGACCAATTACTATAAAGACTAAATAAGATGGCAAAATATTCAAGAATAGATGTTTTTCTGAAAATGAAGGAAGCCGGTATGGTTCCTTTGTATTATAATTCAGATGTTGAAAAGTGTAAAAAAGTAGTAAAAGCCTGTTACGATGGTGGTGCCCGTGCTTTTGAGTTTACAAACCGTGGCGACTTTGCCCACGAGGTTTTTGCTGAACTCTCGAAATATGCTAAAGCCGAACTTCCTGGTATGGCTATGGGGGTAGGGTCGGTAATCGATGCCGGTACCACTTCTCTATACATTCAGTTAGGTGCTGATTTTATTGTATCGCCGCTATTAAATCCCGAGATGGCCAAAGTTTGCAATCGCCGCAAAGTATTATGGTCGCCGGGGTGTGGGTCAGTATCCGAAGTTAACCAGGCTGAAGAACTGGGGGCCGAACTGATAAAAATATTTCCCGGCTCTCAGGTTGGCGGTCCTGCATTTGTTAAAGCACTGAAAGGCCCTTGCCCGTGGTCCGATATTATGCCTTCGGGGGGCGTGACAACCGAATATGACAACCTGAAACCATGGTTTGATGCAGGAGCTACCTGTGTTGGAATGGGCAGCCAATTGATGAAAAAAGAATATATTGAAAATGGCGATTTTGAAGGATTGGCCAATAAGGTTAAAGATACAATTGAATTAATTAAATCAATAAAGGAAGGAAAATAATGATACCAATGAACCAACTACTCGGATTAGAAGGTAAAACGGCTGTTATAACCGGCGCCGGTGGCGTTATATGCAGCCGTATTGCCGAAGGTTTATGCGAAGTGGGCATGAACGTGATGTTGCTCGATATTGATGAAGCAAGGGCAATTGAAAAAGCAGGCGAGTTGAAAGAAAAGTATCCTGATGTAATTGTCGAGGGTTTCTTTGCCAATGTTTTGGATAAACGCTCGCTTGAAAGTGCGAAAAAAAGAATTTTAAGTTTTGTTAGTGCAATCGATTTCCTAATTAATGGGGCCGGTGGTAATTCTCCAAAGGCAACAACCCAGGCTGAGCAAATTATCCCGGGGCAGGACGAGGATCTTTCAGACTTCTTTGGCTTGGAAATGGATGGTTTCGATCATGTATTTAACCTGAACTTTAAAGGGACGGTACTTCCATCTATGGTATTTGGGAAAGACCTTATTGACCGTGGAAGCGGTGGTATCCTTAATGTTTCTTCAATGAATGCATTCAGGCCGCTGACAAAAATACCGGCTTATTCGGCTGCTAAATCTTCAATAAATAATTTTACGCAGTGGTTGGCCGTTCATTTTGCAAAAACAGGCGTTCGGGTTAATGCTATTGCACCCGGGTTCTTTTTAACCACACAAAATAAATTTTTGTTGGTTGATGAAAATGGTAACCCTACTGAACGTGGACAGAAAATCATAAATGGTACCCCAATGGGGCGTTATGGTGAAATTGAAGAGCTTGTAGGGACATCAGTTTATCTCCTGAGTGATATGTCAAAATTTGTAACCGGTATTGTAATACCAATTGATGGAGGCTTCAGCGCTTACAGCGGAGTCTAACCAACCCGACACCTGTCGGGTCAGGTAGTCATTTAGTCAATAGTCATTAGAAATTAGTACACTAATGACTCAATGACCAATGACTCAATGACTAATTTACCAATGACCAATGACCAATGACTAATAAACAAATTAACTAAGAAAATATGGAACTTAAAAAAACCTTTAAATATTCAATGGTAGTGCCAACCAGTATGGGTGTGCGCATTACCCCGGTAAACGGTCAGCCCGTTTATTCAACCGATACCTTTAAAATGCAGGAAACAAGTGCCGAAACTAACGTGGCCAGTATTTCATCGTTTTTAGGCCTGCCTGTAAAAGTATTAACAACCTTTGTGAAAGGTAGTCCGGTTGCTAAATTTATAAAAAGTAACCTGCGCAGTCGCCATATGGATTATGAAGGACCTGAAGTAGAACAGGGTAATCCTTGGGGATACCGTCACCAGTTTAATATTGCCGATAGCGGTTATGGTTCGCGCGGGCCACGGGTACAGAACGACCGTGCCGGTGAGGTAGGCCGGACCCTTAATGTGAAAGATTTTGATATCGAACGTATTTTTGGTGAAGAGGGGGTTCAAATTGTTCACTTGTCGGGTTTGATCGGTGCATTATCACCCGAAACCAGCAAGTTTTGCCTTGAACTGGCGCGTGCTGCCAAAAAATATGGAACAAAAATATCATTCGACCTGAATTATCGGGCTTCATTTTGGAAAGGGCGTGAAAAAGAATTGCGCGAAATGTTTACCGAGATTGCTTCGGTTTCAGATATTCTGATTGGTAACGAAGAAGATTTCCAGCTATGTTTGGGTATAGAAGGGCCTGAGGCCGGTGGAAAAGGTATCCAGGAAAAAATTGATGGTTTTAAGGAAATGATCACCCGTGTGAAAAAAACCTTCCCGAATGCATCTGTATTTGCAACAACATTGCGCGAAGTAAAAAGTGCTAATGAACACCTTTGGGGTGCTATCATGCTTGCCGAAGATGAATGGCAGGTTATTGAACCACGCAAAATTACCGTGCTCGACCGTATTGGCGGAGGCGACGGTTTTGTTGGCGGTTTACTTTATGGTATACTGAAAGGATGGCCATCAGAAAAATGGGCTCAGTTTGGATGGGCTACCGGAGCTATGGCAACAACTTTCCTTACCGATTATGCCCAGCCTGCCGACGAGGATATGGTATGGAGCATATGGAGCGGAAATGCCCGTGTGAAACGATAAAGAAATGGATAAATGCATTGTCCCTGAATCTTTTTTTGTTAATTTCACATGCTTATAAACTTAAAATTTAACTAAAAATGAAACGTTTTTTTTACCCGGGGCTTATCATCCTTTTTGTGTTGTCCTTTTGTTCATGCAACAAACAAACTGGCAGCGATGTTACCATTGGTTTATTAATGCATTCAACTACCAGTTCGCGTTGGCAAATGGATATTGCTTATGTACAGGAAAGAGCTGCCGAAGTTGGAGCAAAAATAATACTCAAGAATGCCGGTGGTGATGAAAACATGCAACTTTCACAGGCAAATGAATTACTTGAGATGGGGGTTGATGCCCTGATTGTTGTTGCTGCCAACCAAAATACAGCAGCAGGTATTGTGCGTGAAGCGCATGATTATGATGTTCCGGTAATTGCATATGACAGGTTAATTAAGAATTCAGAACTGGATTATTTGGTTTCATTTGAATACGAACGGGTAGGGGAATTGATGGTTGAGTATGTTGCCGACAATCTTGAAAATGGCAATTGCGTGATTTTATGGGGCGATGCTTCTGATGCGAATGCTGTTTTTGTGAAAAAAGGTCATGAAAATGTGATAAATCTTTTAGATAAAAACAATATCGAAACGATATATAAAACTTTTGTTGAAGACTGGACATACGAAAACGCATATCATCAAATGAATAAAATTCTTGATTTTTATCCTGAGAAAATTGACGCTGTAATTGCTTGTAACGATCCGTTAGGCATTGGTGCATACGATGCGTTGAAAGAGCATGGATATGAACCTGGCGAAGTGATTATAACCGGACAGGATGCTACACTTGAATTTGTACATTCAATGCTGGAAGACGGAATGTCAATGTCGGTTGGTAAGCCAATCAAAGAATTGGCATACGGTGCTGTTGACCTGGTGGTAAAAATAGTAAAAGGAGAAGCCACATCAAGTTTTGATAAAACAGTCAATAATGGGCGTAAAGATGTTCCGGCCAAATTGTTTTCGCCTTACATCATTGATAAAAGTAACTTTGAGAAAGAACTGATTGGCGAAGGGGTTTTTACCCGCGATGAAGTTTTTGTTAATAATTAAAAAACTGTATTAAATGATTTATTTTGAAACAGGGGCCCCGGATGCAGTCCTTTCTGACAATGATTTAAAGAAAGGCTTGTTTGAGGCATTAAATAAAATAGGCCAAAAGTCGAAAGTTTTGGCCATACCACCTGATTATACCCGACTGCCTTCTAAAGCAGGCGAATTGACTGCTTTTTCGTACCAGTATTATGGTTCTAAATTAACCGATATTTTGCCGGCCCTGGGTACACATTCACCAATGAGCAATGAGCAAATTGAACATATGTTTCCGGGTGTGCCCCGCGATATTTTTCGGGTGCACGATTGGCGCAATGATGTAATTACACTTGGTGAAGTCCCCGGGGAATATGTTGAGAAAGTATCGGAAGGAAAAGTGAATTTTAGTTGGCCTGCACAAGTCAATAAAATATTGCAAGAAGGCGGTTTTGATTTAATTCTTTCACTGGGGCAGGTTGTGCCACATGAAGTGGTTGGAATGGCCAATTATAATAAAAATATTTTTGTAGGCACCGGTGGTTCCGAAGGTATAAATAAAAGCCATTTTATTGGTGCTGCTTATGGCATGGAAAAAATGATGGGACGTGCAGATACGCCGGTCCGTAAGGTTTTTAACTATGCAACCGATCATTTTGCACAACACTTGCCCATCATTTATGTTCAAACTGTGGTTGGGGTTGATGATGCTGGTAAGCTGGTAACCCGTGGGCTATTTGTTGGCGACGATTTTGAGGTTTTTGAAAAAGCTGCCGATTTGTCGCTCAAGGTTAACTTCGACATGGTTGAAAGGCCGCTTAAAAAAGTTATTGTATGGCTCGATCCTACCGAGTTTAAAAGCACATGGCTTGGAAATAAAAGCATATACCGAACACGTATGGCCATGGCCGACGATGGTGAATTAATTGTGCTGGCCCCGGCATTGAAAGAATTTGGTGAAGATAAACAAATTGATGTACTGATTCGTAAGTATGGGTATTATGGAACCCCGGCAACCCTGAAAGCGGTTGATGAAAACGAAGATTTGCAGGAAAATCTTGGGGCTGCAGCCCATCTTATCCATGGATCATCCGAGGGCAGGTTTGGTATAACTTATTGCCCCGGCAAAAACGACTGGAACATATCGCAAAAAGAAATTGAAGGTGTTGGTTTTAACTATGCTGACATTGATGAAGTAACAAAAAAATACAATCCCGAAAAGTTAAAAAACGGTTTTAACATAATGCCCGATGGTGAAGAAATATTCTACATTTCTAACCCTGCACTGGGTTTGTGGGCTTATAAAGAACGTTTTAAATAAAACATTTTTACAGGATGGAAGAAATTAAATGGGGCATAATAGGTTGCGGTGATGTTACCGAAGTGAAAAGCGGTCCTGCTTTTAGTAAAGTCGCTCATTCTGAATTGGTAGCCGTAATGCGACGCGATGCTGAAAAGGCTGTGGATTATGCTCGTCGCCATTCTGTAAAAAAATGGTACTCCGAGGCACAAAAATTAGTTGATGATCCCGAAGTAAATGCAATTTATGTGGCTACACCTCCCTCGTCGCATGCATTTTATGCAAAAATGGCAATACAGGCAGGTAAACCTGTTTATATTGAGAAGCCCATGTGCCGCACTTATGACGAATGTGTCGGGGTAAATGACCTGGCCAAAAAGCACAATGTGCCGGTGTTTGTTGCATATTATCGCAGGAAGCTTCCCGGTTTTTTGAAGGTGAAGTCGCTAATTGATAATGGTACAATTGGAAAGGTCCGTAACATTTCAATTCAACTTTATAAACATGCCGAAGAAGAAAAAATGGACGAACTACCCTGGCGTGTTGATCCAGCAATAGCCGGCGGTGGTCATTTTTATGATTTGGCATCTCACCAGTTAGATTTTTTTGACTATGTAATTGGGCCGGTAAACCAGGTTTGTTCAGTTGTTGATAATCATGGAGGGCTCTATCCGGCTGAAGATATCGTTTCTGCCTCTTTTTCATTTGAAAACGGAGTGATCGGGAATGGTAGTTGGTGTTTCAATTCATCATCTGTTAACGACAGGGATGTAATGGAAATTATTGGTACTAAGGGCAGGATTGAATTTTCATGCTTTGATTTTGTTCCTGTAAAGTTGGTTAACGAGCATGGAACAGAACATTTTGAATATGCGAAACCCATACATGTTCAGCAACCTATGATCGAGCATGTCGTTAATGTTCTTCGCAACGCTGAAAAACCTGTTAGCACAGGCGAAACAGGAGTCCGTACCAATAAAATAATGGAACAAATAGTGAATCGATATTATAAAAATAAAAAATAAAGGAGATATAATTATGGCAAAAAAAGCAGATATTGGTCTGATTGGTTTAGCAGTTATGGGGGAAAACCTCGTGCTGAACATGGAAAGTAAAGGCTTCACGGTAGCTGTGTATAACCGTACCGTTGAAAAAGTTGATAAATTTATTAACGGCCGTGGTGCCGGAAAGAATTTTATTGGTGCGCATTCTATAGAAGAACTATGTGCCAACCTTGAGCGTCCACGTAAGGTTATGATGTTGGTAAAGGCCGGTAAGCCGGTTGATGAATTTATCGAAAAGATTATACCTCATCTCGAAGAAGGCGATATCATTATTGATGGTGGTAACTCTCACTTTCCAGATACCATTCGTCGCACAAAATATGTTGAAAGTAAAGGCCTTCTTTACATCGGTACCGGTGTGTCAGGTGGTGAAGAAGGTGCTTTGAAAGGTCCTTCGATGATGCCTGGTGGTTCAAACGAAGCATGGCCACATGTAAAAGATATTTTTCAGGCTGTTGCAGCCAAAGTTGAGGATGGAAGTCCTTGTTGTGACTGGGTGGGCGAAGACGGAGCCGGTCATTTTGTGAAAATGGTTCACAACGGAATTGAGTATGGCGATATGCAAATTATTACCGAAGTGTATCAGTTGATGCATGAAATGCTGGGGTTGAGCCACGAAGAAATGCGCGATGTATTTACAAAATGGAACGAAGGTGTACTCAATTCATACCTTATCGAGATTACACGCGATATATTAGGCTTTAAAGATGAAGATGGCGGGCCGCTTGTTGAAAAAATTCTGGATACAGCCGGGCAAAAAGGTACGGGTAAATGGACCGGAATTGCAGCACTCGATATTGGTGCACCCCTTACTTTAATTGGTGAAGCTGTTTTTTCGCGTGTGCTTTCATCGCAAAAAGGCCTGCGTGTTAAAGCTTCAAAAATATTAAACGGGCCAAAACCTAAGTTTGATGGTGATAAGCAACAGTTTATAAACGACCTTGAAAACGCATTGCTGGGAGCTAAAATTGTGTCGTATGCACAAGGCTATAACCTGATGAGCGAAGCTGCCAAAGAGCATGGCTGGGATTTGAACTACGGAGGCATTGCGTTGATGTGGCGTGGTGGTTGCATTATCCGGTCAGTATTCCTTGGCGATATCAAAAAAGCTTTTGATAAGAACCCTCAACTTGAAAACCTTATGATGGATGATTATTTCAAAGAAAAAATTGAAGCAGCACAAGAAGGATGGAGAAGGGTAGTGCAGGCTGCTGTGGCAAATGGCATCCCTGTACCGGCTATTTCATCGGCCCTGGCATATTACGACGGGTTCCGCAGCGAACGTTTGCCTGCTAATTTATTACAGGCACAACGCGACTATTTTGGTGCGCATACATACGAGCGGATAGATAAACCACGTGGCGAATTTTTCCATACCAACTGGACCGGCCGTGGAGGCGATACTGCTTCGTCAACTTATAATGCATAAATAACTAATTGTCCATTATTGATTTATTAATCCGGGGGTAATAATAAATTTTATCTCCGGATATTCTCATAAAATAGGAAACAGAATGTTTAAAAAGCTTAGTTTTTCAAATCTTCTCTTGGTATTACCGCTGATTGTGTTGTTGTTTTCTGGATGCCAGCTTAAAGAGGAGAAAACGGTATTGAAATTGGCCCACGGTCTTGAACCCAGTCACCCGGTACACAAAGGTATGGTTACTATGGCTGAACGCCTTGAAGAAATATCAGGAGGCAAAATGGGAATTGATATATACCCGAGCGGCCAGCTGGGATCAGAACAACAAAATGTTGAGATGCTTCAAATTGGCAGCCTGGCCATTACAAAAGTATCGGCTGCCGTGCTCGAAAGTTTTACCGATAACTTTCAGGTGCTGGGATTACCTTACATTTTCCGTTCAAAACAGCATTCTTTTAATGTTTTGGATGGGGAAATTGGCAAAGAGTTATTAATGAGTATTGAAAAATTTAAAATAAGAGGGTTGTGTTTTTACGATGCAGGGGCTCGTAGTTTTTACACTATTGATCAGCCCATTGAAACCCCAGATGATTTAGATGGACTTAAATTGAGGGTAATGAAAAGCCAAACAGCCATGCAGCTTGTGAAGGCTATGGGAGGATCGCCAACACCTATTTCATGGGGTGAACTTTATACAGCATTGCAGAGTGGGGTGGTTGACGGAGCTGAAAATAACCCTCCCAGTTTTTATACTTCACACCATTATGAGGTATGTAACTATTATTCGTTAAACGAACATACCATGGTGCCTGATGTGCTGATTGTTAGTACAGTTATTTGGAACAAATTGACGGATCAGGAAAAACAATGGCTACAGCAAGCTGCCGATGAATCGGTACCACACCAACGCGAGATGTGGGCAAAATCTGAAAAGGAATCTTTAGAAAAAGTAAAAAAGGCAGGTGTGAAAATTAATTATCCAGATAAAGAACCTTTTGCCAAAAAAGTTGAACCCATGATTGAATCGTATCGGTCAAAACCTGAATTGTACGACTTGATTCAACGAATTAAAGCAGTAGAGGATTAGAATATGACAGTAAGAGAAAAAATTGACAAAACGCTGGAGCATACACTGGTTGCCTTATTGGGCATTTTGGTGATAGATGTGCTTTGGCAGGTAATTAGCCGGTATTTATTATCGTCTCCAAGTTCATTTACTGACGAACTTGCAGGTTATCTTTTAATTTGGGTAGGTGTTCTTGGTGCTGCTTATGTCCACGGAAAACAAGAGCACCTTGCCATTGATTTGCTTTTACAACGTTCAGCACCCGAAAGGCAGCGCATTCTTATCATTATTATTAATATCTTAATTCTTTTGTTTGCGATTATTGTTTTAGGTGTTGGCGGAACGTGGTTGAGCATTACCCGGTTTCAGTTTGGTGTAGTATCGTCGGCTTTACGTTTGCCGTTGGGTTATGTGTATCTGGTTTTACCTATAAGTGGTTTACTAATGGCATATTATTCAAACGAGATTATAAGAAAGAATATTAAAAAGAAGAAATAAATTAACTGTAATGCAGATTTAATCGTATAAATATGGAATTTCTTGGAATTATAATATTAGTTGTAAGTTTTGTCGTTTTACTTGTTCTGGGTGTACCAATTGCTTTTAGCATCGGTATATCTGGCATTCTTACCATGTTGGTCAGCATTGACTTTGTGCCCGCTATAACAACTTTTGCCCATCGGATGGGAACCGGGCTCGATAGTTTTACACTATTGGCAATCCCGTTTTTTATATTAGCCGGCAATATTATGAACAGCGGGGGAATTGCCTTGCGGCTTATTAACCTTGCGCGTGTAATTGTCGGGAAGTGGCCTGCAGGTCTGGCTTTTGTTAACGTATTTGCCAACATGCTTTTTGGCGCTATTTCGGGTTCGGCAGCTGCTTCGGCCTCGGCTATTGGTGCCATTATGAAAGGCGAGATGAAACGTGAGGGATATGACGAAAACTATAGCGCAGCCGTTAATATTACTTCAGCAACAACCGGGCTTTCAATTCCACCGAGTAATGTGTTAATTGTATATTCATTAGCCAGTGGTGGTGCATCAATCACAGCATTATTCCTCGCTGGTTATTTGCCGGGTATTTTGACTGGTGTTTCTATTATGCTTATGGCCATGAGTATGCTTATTTATAAACAAAAAGGCTTTAAAGCTGTGTCAAAAACTCTTCTGAAAATATTTGTAGCAACAGCACTGATTATTCTGTCTGCTGTTGGAATGTACAATCTGAATGGTGTTTCACCCATTTCTTTTAAGATAATTCTGGCTGCCATTATAGGGGTAATCCTTTTTCTTTTTGGCAGGAAGGTTAAAAAGAGCCCAAAAGGAGCCAGGCGCGCTTTTAAAATATTGTGGGATGCTATTCCAAGTTTATTTTTATTGATAGTAGTTATTGGTGGTATTGTATCCGGTTTCTTTACTGCGACTGAAGCTTCGGCAATAGCTGTTTTGTATGCTTTTGTACTGGCATTGCTATACAAGGAGGTTACCATTAAAGATATGCCCCGTATCATATTGAACTCTGTGCGTACCACTTCAATTGTATTGTTGTTGGTCGCGGCAAGTATTGGATTATCGTGGATAATGGCTTATGAAAATATTCCACAAAATGTTAGTGATGTTTTGTTAGGGTTGAGTGACAGTAAGTTTGTTATCCTTCTCGTGATAAACCTCCTTTTGCTTGTTGTTGGTGTTTTTATGGATATGACTCCTGCAGTACTGATTTTTACACCAATATTTTTACCCATTGTAACCAATTTGGGATTAGATCCTGTGCATTTTGGAATTATCATGGTGCTGAACCTTAGTGTTGGTTTATGTACACCACCTGTAGGATCTGTACTTTTTATAGGATGTAGTGTAGCCAATGTCCGAATTGAGCGGGTCATCAAACCACTCATCCCAATGTTTATTGTAATGGTTATTTCATTACTTCTGGTAACCTATATACCTGAAATTAGTATGTGGTTACCGAATTTATTTGGAGTATAAACGATAAAAACTAAATAATTATGAAGAAAATAGGAAAATATTCTTTTGGTGTTGGTGATCGTTTTGGTCACCAGGGGAAAGCTCAGTTAAAAGCTTTCATCGCAGCAAAAGAACAATTAAATATTGATATTACACCGGTGTGGAATAAATCGCATCGCGAACACACTACTATAGGAACGAAGCCTGCTGAAGTCAGGACAGAGGCTGATGCTGCTGTTAAAGCACTTGGATGGCAAGGCGATTATTTTGTTGATGCCGATCATATCAACCTTAAAAATGTTGAATCATTTATAGGTCCCAGTGACTTCTTCACCATCGACGTGGCCGATTTTATTGGGGAGCCGGCCTCCGCTGAAAAAATTGCAGCTTTTGTTTCGAACCATAAAAAATTTATGGGAAAACTGAATATACCGGGGATAAATGAATCGTTTTCGGTTACCGAAGAATGGCTGAAGTTGTTTGCAGCTAATTACCTCAAAGCAATTGAAGAGGCTTCGAAAGTTTATAAGCACTTGGTTGACAAGAAGGGAGAGGAAAATTTTGTGCCCGAAGTATCCTGCGATGAAACCGACACACCACAATCGCCTCTTGATTTGTTTTTTATTTTTAAATTGTTGGCTGATTTTAACGTACCGGCTCAAACCATTGCACCACGTTTTTCAGGACGCTTCAACAAAGGGGTTGATTATGTTGGTAATGTAGCACAGTTTGAAAAAGAATTTGAACAAGACCTTCTGGTTATCAAATACGCGGTGAAAGAATTTGGATTACCCGATAACCTGAAACTTAGTGTACATTCGGGTAGTGATAAATTTGCAATTTATCCGGTTATTGGTAAGTTAATACGCGAACACGATACCGGGATACATATTAAAACTGCCGGAACAACCTGGTTAGAAGAAATTGCCGGGTTGGCACTTTCTGATGGTGAAGGTCTGGCACTGGCCAAAGAGGTATATGCAACAGCTTATGCCAAAATGGAAGAACTTACTGCTCCTTATGCGTCGGTTATCGATATAAGGACGGAAATGCTGCCTAAACCCGAAGAGGTTGAAAAATGGGATGGGGTACAGTTTGGTAAAGCCTTAATTCACGACCAGAATTGTGAATCATTTAATCCCGATTTGCGGCAACTTATTCATGTAGGGTATAAAGTAGCTGCACAAAAAGGTGATGAATATTATTCTGCACTCGAAAAATTTGAACCAAATATTGAAAAACAAGTTTTTGAGAATATATTTGAAAGACACATAAAACGTCTTGGTTTTTAATATGTTATTAATTCAATTGAAAAGCTGAAGGGGCAATGATGGAAATCTTGCCCCTTTTTTATTTGCATATTTTCTTTGATTACGTGAACGATTATTTTAAATTAACATGCGATTATAAAAAACAGATTTCTATGCAAGGGGAAAACGATGAATTGCCAAAGCTGAAAAACGAAAACAAGCAACTTAAAGCTGAATTAAAACAATTAAAAGAGCAAAAAAAACAAACAGACAAGCAGAATGCAATTCTTTTTGCCAACCTGAGCCACGAAATTCGTAATCCGCTGAATGGGATACTGGGTTTTGCTGAGTTGCTCCGTTCCGAAGAAATTTCATGTGAGGAAAGTCGTGTTTATACAAATGTGATTGAAGAAAGTGGCATTGTACTTATGAGTATTATTCATGATGTATTCGATTTGTCAAAAATTAACGCGGGTCTGTATAATGTGTATCCCGAGGCTTTTGACTTAAACGATATGTTGTTTGACCTTTTAATGAAATACCGGCCACTTGCTGAAGAAAAGGATTTGCAACTTTTCATTGAGAATATGATCAGCGAAGAGTTTGTTATCCATTCTTCGCCAGATACTATTTTGCGTATTTTATCAAAGTTGATGGATAACGCTATTAAATACACCAAAAACGGGTGGATAAAAGCCAGCTATAAAAAAGTTGAAGGACATATTCTGTTTTCAGTTGAAGATACCGGGATAGGCATACAAGAGCCAACCAGATCAAATTTATTTAACCGTTTTATTGAACTGGAAGTATCGAAAACCCGAAAAGTTAGCGGTACAGGTCTCGATTTAACCCTCTGCAACGGATTAGTTAAGCTTTTAAGTGGTGAAATTTGGCACGAGAATCGGAAAGGTGGTGGTTCTGTTTTTAACTTTTCGGTAAAAGATCACATTGAATGAGTAATGTTTTTATCAACAAAATTCACAAAAAAAGATTGATGTTGTTCGAGTTTTGATGTTTTTGTGCAAACTTCTGTTGGTATATTCTACTTTATTTGTGAAATCAATGTTTTCTATTTGTTAGTAAAATTTTAAATTTGCAAGTCATTAAAATCGGGGGTATAGAATGAAGGATAAGAACTTCAATTACTGTAAAACGTTAACAGAATACCGAAGGGAAAAAACGGTTGAAGTAAATATTGGTGGAATTCCACTTGGTGGAGATAACCCAATCAGGGTTCAGTCGATGACTGATACCGATACCATGGATACTGATGCTACGGTTGAGCAGATTATTCGCATTATTAAAGCAGGGGCCGACTATGTGCGCCTTGCTGTGAAAACTACCAAAGAAGCTGAAAACCTTAAGAATATTCAGGAAAAATTACGTTCATTTGGTTTTAAAACACCATTGATTGCTGATGTCCATTTCAATTCAAAAATTGCAGAAACTGCAGCTAAGTATGTTTCAAAAGTACGCATAAACCCCGGTAATTTTTACGATAAAAGGGCAAAGTTTCAGCAACATGTATATACTGATGAGGAATATCGTACCGAGTTGGCAAAAATTGAAGAAAAGCTTGTACCCTTTTTGAACACTTGCAAAAAACAGGATGTAGCCATTCGTATTGGTGCAAACCAGGGTTCGTTATCCGATCGGATAATGAGCCGTTATGGTGATACTCCCCTGGGGATTGTTGAATCTGTAATGGAATTTCTGCGCATTTGCCAGAAACATGAATTTCATAAAATAGTTATTTCTATTAAATCGTGGAATACACGTTTTTTGGTTTATACGGTAAGGCTCATGAATTATAAAATGCGCCTTGAGAAAATGAAATACCCCCTTCATATTGGGGTTACCGAAGCCGGTGAGGGCGAAGATGGCCGTATACGCTCAGCAATTGGTATTGGCACCTTGTTAATAGACGGTTTGGGAGATACTATCAGGGTTTCCCTAACCGAAAATCCTGAGAAAGAGATACCGTATGCAAAAAAACTTATCAAGGTAATTGAAGCCCGGAAAGGGCATGAGCATATTGAAGCCCCGGTTTTTACACAAACCAACCCCTTTGAATATGAGCACCGTTACGGACGCCCTGTACGAAAAATAGGGAACCGCCGGTTGCCAGTTGTTATTGCACATTTACAGGGAAGCTGTATTGTTGAAGTATCGAACCTGAACGGGCGAACGGAACCTGATTATTATTTCGACGGTAAATCAATTTTGAACCGTAAAGGCCGTAAGTTTCCTATCCTTACACTCGAGGATTATTTGTATAACGATATTTATCAAAGTTCTCACCGTTTTATTCGTTGCAATAGGAAAGAACTGGTTGAGTTCAGAAAATCGAATCCTGAAATTGTTGCTAAACTTAAGGCTGAGCGAAAAGCGGTTATCTTGCTCGAATCAGACAATGAAAACCGTTATGCCGATATGCGGGCGTTCTTCATGTTGCTCGAATCTATTATTTGTCGCTTATCTGTTGTGCTTTGGGGGCATTACAACGAGAAGAAACTTGAAGATTTACAGCTGAAAGCAGCAACTGATCTGGGAGGCCTTTTTATCGATGGATACGGCGACGGGATTATGCTTACCAATGAAGATCCTAATATTTTTTATTCTGATCTGAAAAATACCAGCTTCCATATTCTGCAAGCCACTCGCATGCGTATATCCAAAACTGAGTTTATTTCGTGCCCTGGATGTGGGCGAACTCAATTTGATTTGCATAAGACAACAATGGATATTAAAAACCATTTTGGCCATTTGAAAAATCTCAAAATTGGTGTAATGGGTTGCGTAGTAAACGGTCCGGGTGAAATGCTTGATGCTGATTATGGTTTCGTAGGCGAAGGCAGTGGTAAAATAAGCCTTTACAAAGGGCCTAAGGTTTTAAAAAGACATATTCCTTACGAAGATGCAGTCATTGAACTTGAACGTATCATAAAAGAAAACGGCGACTGGGAAGAACAATAATTACGATAGATAATATGTCACCCAGGTTTTCAACGAACTTACCCGATCCGTAACTAACGCTGTATTTTTTACGGTCAATACAATAACAGATAAAAATGTCTATCGTTTACATGTTGCACTTATGTTGTATTATTTAGCAAGGTGTTTTAGTATGGATTTCAATTAAAAATAGAAATAAGATGAAGAAAATTTACATAACAGTATTGTTATTGTTCTCAACAATTTTTTTGTTTATGGATTTGGCAGCTCAACCATTGGCTTTTCCGGGGGCCGAAGGCCATGGTGCTTACACTACCGGGGGCAGGGGTGGGGTTGTTTATGAAGTTACAAACCTAAATGATAGAGGACAAGGGAGTTTGAGGGCTGCAATTGATGCTTCCGGCACACGAACGATTGTGTTTAAGGTTGCGGGCACTATTAATCTGGAATCTGGATTAACCATCAAAAATGATAATATTACCATTGCAGGGCAAACAGCACCCGGTGGCGGAATATGCCTGAAGAATTATCCACTTACTATTAAAGCAGATAATGTTATTATCCGCTACATACGAAGCCGCTTAGGCGATGAAAAAGGTGTTGCCGAAGATGCCATGTGGGGCCGCGAGCATAAAAATATTATTATTGACCATTGCTCTATGAGCTGGTCGGTTGATGAGGCTGCATCATTTTACGATAATGAAAATTTTACGCTCCAGTGGTGTATTGTTAGTGAAAGCCTTTATAACTCTGTACACCCCAAAGGGAAACATGGATATGGTGGAATATGGGGTGGTATGAAAGCAAGTTTCCACCATAATTTGATTGCCCACCATACGAGCCGGAATCCCCGTTTCAACGGTAGCCGTTATCATAACCAGCCTGATAAAGAAATTGTAGATTTCAGGAATAACGTGATTTACAACTGGGGCAAAAACAGTATTTATGGTGGCGAAAAGGGAAACCATAATATGGTGAACAACTATTTTAAAAGTGGCCCGGCAACGCACAGCAAGCAAAACCGCATTGTTGAACAATACGATGTGGGTAACTGGTATATTACCGGTAATTATGTTTCAGGGTACCCTGAAATTACAGCCGATAACTGGGCTGGCGGGGTGCAACCCAAAAGTACGTTGTCGTTGGATGATTTGCGTGTTGATGACCCATTCCCAACAGGAGATATTGTAACTCAGACTGCTGAAGAAGCTTTTGCTTCGGTACTGGAAAATGCAGGCTGTAACGTGCCCATGCGTGATGCAATTGACGAGCGTGTAGTGGACGAAACGTTAAACGGAACAGCAACTTACGGTGGTAGTTATGGGGCAGGTGAGGGCATAATCGACTCGCAGGAAGAAGTTGGTGGATGGCTTGGCCTTGCTACAGGTGAAGCTCCTGAGGATGCCGATCATGATGGAATGCCTGATGAATGGGAAGATGAAATTGGTTTGGACAAAAATAATCCGGAAGACCGGAATATGGAAATGGGAGATGGTACAACGGTTTTAGAACTGTATTTGAACAGTTTGGTAGATAGTGATATTGGAAGTCGTGTAAAAGAAATTCAGGTTGTGGATGATTTGAACGTGTTTCCAAATCCAGTTGCCAATATAGCTAACATTCAATTTTCGCTTCGAATGCCTAATCATGTTAATATTGCTGTTTTTGATATTTCAGGTCGTGAAGTAAAGAAATCAGGTTTTAACGCAGTTTCCGGGTTTAATTCTAAAAAAATAGATGTTTCAACGCTTAAAAATGGCATATACTTTCTTAAAATGGAAAGTGGTGCCAGTTCAATAATTTCGAAAATAATAGTTAGACAATAAAATAAGAGTAAAAGTTGAAAAAGGTGCCCCTGTTAGTTTTCCGCGGGCACCTTTTGATTTTATTCGTTTGTGAATTTGATTGTTTTTGCTAAACCAATTTTTAACCATCTGCCAGGTTGCGGGATGTTTCCGAAATCGTAGTACGGTGTATCAAAAAGATTCTTGGCTTCGGCATAAATATTCCATCCGTATTGTTGCCATCCTATTTTAAGGTCAACAGTCCAAAATGGTTCGTAATCTCTCATTCCTACTGATGACTGATCTACAAATTTTTCAAACTGTCCGTTTCTGTCCTGATATGCCACATGCCAGTTGGCTTTAATATTTTGCCAGATATGGTGGCTCAGGTTAAAATCAAAACGATGTTTCAGGTAATTAAGTGCGTAATTTGAAATCAAGTTGCTTTCAAGTTGTTGTTGGTCAATATAAGTATAAGCTATTTTTGCATTGTTGAGAATGTTCTGGGATTCAATCAGTGTTTTAAAATTGATGGTTGCATTTAATTCTATTCCTGTAGTATTCAATTCTGTATAATTAATTGTTCTCCATTTATCTTCAGTTGTTTCACGGACCCAGTCAATCATGTTTGACCCCTGTGTAATAAAACCTGTAAGTGAAGAGCTTAAAAAATGGTTATTGAATTTTATCCCGAGGTCATATCCAATAGCTTCTTCGGGGAGCAAAGCGGGGTTTCCAAGATTATTCGGACTTGTATAATACAGGTCGGTGAAAGTGGGCATTCGCATGGTTTTATTTACCGAAGCAAAGAGCGATAAATTTTTGTTTGCTTGGTATGCTATATCAACTCCTGGATAAATGAATATTTTTTTTTCAATATCGGTATTGTGTGTAAAATTAATGCCTGCATTGATCATTAATTTGTCAAAGTACCGTTTGTGCCCTGCAAAAACAGAATAATTGGTGCGATTGTGATATTTGTCGAGTAAAATGGTATCGTTTACCGGGCTGTAAATTGGATCGTCGGTTTCAACCCCCAGGTTGTTACTGAAAATTTGTTCGTTTCGTGCATCAATACCAATTGTTGTAGTTCCCAGTGTTCCGTGGAAATAGTTTACAAGCAGGTTTCCGCCCCAAACATTTGTTGTGTGAAAGTTGCTGTATGCGGGTGGGTTGTCCCTGAACAGCAAAAAACGGTCGTTGTTGCGCCTGAAATAAGCGCGGGGGGTAATTTGAAAGTTCCTTGATTTAACTTTAAACGATGCTGCCCCAAAATAGGTTTGAATTTCTTCATATTGGTTTGGGTAAGCAGCAGTGTAAAAGTTATTTGCACCAAAAGCCCTGTCGGTGGCACCGGCCTGTATATTGAACTCTGAAGTTTTTCCTGTTCGGTTTCCATGGTAATAAACAGAGCGGTTTTTAAAATCGGTGTTGTTAATATAACCGTCACTTGCTGTGCGTTGTACATTAACATGGTGCCCTGTGTTTTTTATATTGAACCCTGTGCTTATTTGTTCTTTGTTAAGGTTATGTTGCCCGTATTCTACCTGTGCTTTGATAAAATTATTATCGGGTGCAGAGGTTACAATATTAATGGCACCACTAAATGCTCCGGGGCCAAATTTCCATGAACCGGGGCCTTTTAAGATTTCAATACGTTGAACAGAAGATAAATCGATGGGAAGGTTGAGATTGTGATGGCCGGTTTGGGGATCGGTAATGTTCATGCCGTTGAGGAGGATGAGTGTCTGGTCAAATGAACCGCCGCGGATGGATATATCGGATTGCATCCCGTTGGTTCCACGTTGCCTTATGTCGATGTTTGATGCGTATTCAATGAGTTCATCGACCGAGGCAACCGCCGCTTGCTCAATTTCTTTTTGATTAATGGAAACAACCACGCGGCTAATATCAGAATAACTTTCGGGTAGTTCCTCTGATGTTACATCAATAGCTTCAAGGTCGTAATTTCGGCTTACGGTTGTATCTGCATCTTGTGCTGTGGCAACATCCGGGTTGGCAAACAGCAGGTAAGCTGCCGAAAGCGTTCCAATTCGTACTACTTTTTTCAGGCTGTTGAATACTGCATAGTTTGTGTTATCCCACTTGCGGAAGGTGACAGCCTTACTTAAAACAAATCTGTTTTTCTTCATTTTATTATATTTAAGGTTTAAAAAGTTGCAAATATAAACATATCGGCAGCAAAAAGAACAAGCTTGTTCTTTTTTTATTATGTTTAGAAATGATAGAAATGAAGTCTGCCCAAAGGCTTGTAAAAGAGCTGCAATATCCTAACCACACAACTGCTACAACAATACATTCGTTAAGTTATATTAAAAAGATTGAACAAATTTCCGGATTGATAAAATATTTCTATTTTTGCACCATAAAACAATTTTAGTACAAATAGAATATGAGTATAGATTCTACTAAAGATTCAATCTTGATAGTTGCAAACCAGCTGTTTAGCCGGTTCGGGTTTCACAAAACCTCTATGGATGAAATCGCAAAGGTTGCACGAAAGGCAAAAGGCTCGTTATACTACCATTTTGCGAGTAAAGAAGATTTATTTAAGGAGGTTGTAGCAATTGAAATGACCAACTTAAAAAGTCAGTTGTCAATCATTGTTAGTGATCCTGATTTAAAAGCATCAGATAAAATCAAGAAATACCTTATTACCCGAATGGAAATTTTAAATAGTGCAGCAAACTACCATGAAACCCTAAAAGCTGATTTTTTTGAACATTTTCATTTTATTGACGACCTCAGAACTGATTTAGATACGTGGGAAAAAGAAAATATGAGGAAAATCATTCTTCAAGGTGTTCATACAGGCGAGTTTACCTTAGTTATTGAAATAGACGTTTTGCTGGATATGTTTTTAATGGTACTGAAAGGTCTTGAAATACCATTTTTTTTACAAAATAAGTACGAAAAATACTCAC
>JASMTI010000247.1:0-1081 GCA_041694375.1 Bacteroidales bacterium
AAAAACGCCCTATAACAAAGTGTCAAAAACAATAGCAGGTCATAGGGTCTTGTTAGCTGCTACTGCTAATTTTGGTTTATAATTATTTCAAAATTCGTGCTTCTAAATGCTAATGTTTTTACACAGAACGTTAACGGCAATTTAATCAACCGCAAAGCGATACCGCGCGTTAATCCATTTCATTACTGCCTGGTCAACTGGTAGCTGATGCACGTAAGGCATTTCACTATGGTTATTCATCCAGTCGTCCCATTCTTCATCGTCAAAGTCTGGCATAGTTGAGCATTCGCAATCCATCATATCAACTTTCCATTGCCCTCGCTCGTCTTCAATCCAGCCAGTACCCTTGTAAAGTAAATCACCACCACAATAAGGGCATAGTTTAGGAAATATAAACTCCCCATCGCTTGCCACCACTTTAAACATACCGCTAACATGCGGTAATACGCAAGCCGGGGTTTTTACTTTAAATTTAGGTTTAGATGTATTCATAATGTTTGTCATTTAATTAAACTTTCTGCCAGTTATACCGGCCAGCGCATACCGCAAGCCGTTATCGGCAACCTTAAAAAGACAACGTACCTTGTTTGATACTTTCTGAAATTCGTTTGAATGCCTTTTCAATATATTCTTTGTCGATTTCACACGCTGTTAAGTGTAGATTCATTTTATCTAATCGGTTTGCTTTATCAACTGCTAAAGCGATTGAACCGCTCCCGAAATGGGTGTCTAAAATTTTCTGATTCGGCTCTGCATAGTTTCTCAAAATCCAATCATACAAAGCAATAGGTTTTTGCGTGGGGTGTATTCTGCAATATTTTAAAGCCTTAAAATGGTTATTTGAAACCCTGTTTTGGTCTTTTGCAATGCTTCTTTTAAATATCCTTAACCCTCGTCCAAAAGAGCACCAGCATAATTCAGCTTGTGCAAAGTGCATTTTTTCTGGTTGCTCTTTATCCCAAATAATCCAGTCTTTAGTTGGTTTTAAATATTCAGTAAAATAATTGCCACCCCAAACAAATTGATTTTTTGAAACCCTAAACAACTCATTCCAATATTCCGAAGTCGGTATATTATTATC
>JASMTI010000248.1:0-18660 GCA_041694375.1 Bacteroidales bacterium
AACAACAAACCCATAGCCGAAAGCGACCTGATAAACGTATCTGAAAATTTCGTTTCGGTACAATCGAGCGAAGGCACTTACCAATCGCTGTTACAAAACGACTACGATGCCGAAGGGGAAGAGCTTGAAGTATTCAATGTTAATGGCAGCAATGCCCCACTTGTCGAAACCAATTACGGAACATTCAACTGGCAACCCGATGGTTCATGGGTTTACTTTGAAGATACAACTGCAACCAACCCAATCCCCGCTGGCGAATCGGTACAGGTAAACATCGAATACAACATTACCGATGGTATCGATATTAGTAAAAAGGCATGGATTAACATAAACATTAATGGTGAAAATGATTATCCCGTAGCGGTTAACGACACCTTAACCATTTACGAAGATGCAGGTACTGTAACCATTCAGCCGTATCAAAACCCCGCGATGCTGCTTAACGACTCCGATAGCGATGAAGGAGACACTTTTGAAATTGAAAAAATAAATGGCAGCAGAGAAAAAACCACAGCAGGAACCATTGGTTCCCTTGACTGGAAAAGCGATGGATCATTCTCTTATACTCCCGATACTGATACGGTTAGACAACTGGGTGTAGACCAAAAGGCTGAAGATGTTTTTGTATATGCGTTACAAGACCTACACGGTGCGACGAGTACAGCCAGTTTGGTAGTTTTTGTAAAGGGTAAAAACGATGCACCTTTTGCCCAGGATGATTTTATTACCATTTATGAAGACACACACACAACAGTTGTTGATTCAATTACCGGGTTACTTTCAAACGACGGCGATATCGACCATGATCCAATTGTTGTTGCCGTTAACAACCAGGGAACCCAGGTAACCAACGGTGATTTTGGTAAACTTACCTGGGATTCAACTGGAGCTTTTATTTACGAAACATTTATCGAGATTGTTGATACGCTTTACCATGGGGAAAATGTAAACGACATATTTACTTACCAGGTTGTTGACCCATCGGGCGAAACCGATGAAGCAGAACTCAACGTCACCATCATTGGACAAAACGATGCCCCCCTTGCCAATAACCACTTTAACGCGATGTTTGAAAATGATCAAACACTTACCTTGGAAAAACGAACAAATGGCATGATCGCCAAAGACTACGATATTGACGACAATGATAATTTTGGCGTTGTTTTTATTAATGACAGCAGTACAAATATCATTAACGGCACCTACGGGACCCTCGATTGGCAATACGATGGCACATACCATTATGAATTAAACCCCGGCATAGACACCCTGATAGAAAATGAAGTTGTTATTGATTCGTTTATATACACAATTGAAGATGCCTATGATTCAACGGCTACTGCCTGGTTTTATATTGAAATAACCGGCAATAATGACAACCCGTTTGCCACGAACGACACTTTTAGAATCGATGAAAATACTATCACACTGACACCGTCATGGTCGTTGCTCCAAAACGACGGGGATATTGACAGCGACAGCATATTACTCTACAGCTTAAACGAAAGCACATCATCACCTGTTCTTTCAAAATTTGCATCATTCAACTGGAATAAAGCCGGCTATTTTGAGTACAACCGTTACGAACACGACAACAAAAAAGACGGCCTTGATACATTGACCTGGAACGATGTTGTACATGATTCCATACCATACACCATAACCGACACCTTAGATTTTGAGGCCGATGCCTATTTGCACCTCATCATACAGGGTAAAAACGATGCACCAATCACACAAAGGGACCATGCAACCATAAGCGAAATACAAGATAGTGTATCAGGCAACATGTTCGAAAACGACATCGATGTTGATCGTGGCGACCAAATTTCACTACATAACCTCAACGAAAAAACTGATTTCTCAACCGACGGAACATTTGGCACACTGACATGGAATTCCGATGGCTCATTTACCTACCACAACAATTTTGAAGCTACCGATTCACTTTATGAAGGCGAAAGGGTTTATGAAAATTTCCCCTATACAATAAACGACAAATTAGGCCAAACAGCATCCGATACTATCGAGATAACGATCATTGGTAAAAACGACAACCCCGTTGCTATTGCCGATACAGTTTACATTACCGAAAGTGATCTGGAAACATCAGTACTCCCCGAACGTGAAGGCATTTTGACCAACGATTATGACGTTGATAGCGATACGATCCGGGTTTCACTGCCAAATAATGCTAAACACCAAGAATACAATAGCCGATACGGAACATTGCAGATAAGAAGCAACGGTCAGGGAATTTATTCGTTAAATCCTGGACTCGACTCCTTATATTCAAGAGAAACGGTTACCGACCAATTTGACTATTCCATTTATGATGCACACAATACCAATTCCACCTCTCATGTAATCTTCTTCATAACAGGCGAGAACGATGCCCCCATAGCCGAAAATAATTATTACAGCACCGATGAAGATACCGATTCAATTTTTATTAAAAATATGGTACCCAATGCCGTATTGGGCAACGATATTGATATTGACAATGATGAACTCTTCGTTATCGCGGTAAATGACACTACAGCCTTTAATGTTAATGGTAAATACGGAAATATATCGTGGTTGCCCGATGGCTCCTTTGTTTATTACAACAACAAAGAACAAACCGATTCGCTCAGTGAAGGGGAAACGGTCATCCAATCGTTCAGCTATATTGTTAGCGACACAAATGAAGGCAGGGATACAGCACAAATACACATCGAAATAATGGGGATAAACGATGCCCCGGTAGCCTTAGCCGACACTTTTTCAACCACCGAGTTTATCCCCCTTACCGCACCATCGCCAAATGCAAACGGTATTTTATACAACGACACCGATGTTGACGGTGAAACACAAAACGTGACAAACATCCAACATGAGGTACAACCAGCATCCAACGATACTATTTATGGCGAATGGGGCAAATTAATCTGGAAAACCGACGGTGGGTTCACATATTACCCCGACACTGCACTGACCATCGCATTGCGAAGTGACCAGTCGGTTATGGAATACTTCAACTACGAAATTGAAGATGAATTTAGTGCAAGCGATACATCAACCATCCAAATAAAAATGCAGGGGGAAAATAATGCCCCGGTTGCCAAAAACGACACCATTGTATTTTTTGAGTCAGCAACAAAAGCTTCCATCCTCGATATACGAGTAAACGACATTGAATTTGACAACAACGACACCCTTATAGTTGCAACCATCGATTACGAAACAAGCCAGGTAATTACAGGTACCTACGGAGAACTATACTGGAACCAAAATGGTGAGGTTATATTTACCCCCAACCCCAATGTTGTAGGCACGCTTGGACCTTCGGACCGAAAACAGGAAGAATATACTTACACCGTTTCGGACATTGAGGGGGCCAGTGATACGGCAACAGTTATTATTTCATTAAATGGCGAAAACAACCCGGTTACAGCAATCAACGATTCTACAATAATTGATGAAGACACCTACAGCCTTTTTAACCTTATTGAAAATGACATAGACCCCGACTATAACGGTGAAGGCAATTTCGATTATAGCTCTTTGCAGGTTGAAACCAAGCCCAACCATGGCGAAGTATCAATCAACTCGGCCAATGGCGAAATATACTACTTCCCCAACGAAAATTTCAATGGCAAGGACAGCCTGAAATACCGCATCTGCGATCCTGGTTCCTGCGATATTGCCTGGTTTTTCATAGAAGTTACCCCAATCAACGACCCACCGGTTGCTGACAACCTGTTGCTGGTAACTCCTAAGGACACAGAAATTGGCTTCGAAGCATTCCACCTGTTCAGCGATATTGACGATGGTATTGACAGTACTTCGCTCACCCCTCCTGAAATCGAAACCGCAACCCGAATCAACGATTCGCTTATTTATACACCAGCCAAAAATTTCACCGGGATTGATGAATTTACATATTCGGTTAGCGACTTTGAACCGGATACAGCAACCGCCATTGTAACAGTAATTGTCCAAGGTGGAAACTTCAGGGCTCAGGACGACTTTGCACAAACAGATGAAAACACCGGTATAAATATTAAAATATTGGACAACGACACTATTGGCGGCGTTGTAAATACTTTTTCGCCCGACATCAGGGTTTACCCTAAGAACGGAACTGCGATATACGACCCCGTAACACACTCCATCGAGTACATGCCGGAAGCTGGTTTTTATGGCACCGATAGCCTGCAATACATTGTTGCATCGAAAGATGATGAATGGGATGTAGCCACGGTTTACATTGAAGTACTTCCGGTAAACGAAAATATTGTTGCCAACAACGATGCGGTTACAACCCGGAAAAACAGCCCGGTAAGCATTGCCATATTAAATAACGATTACGACAACGACAATGAAATCGATACATCATCGGTTGTCATTGACCACCCAGATGTTGTATTCAATGTTGCAACCGGAAGGGCAACTTACACCCCGGAGGATGGGGTTATTGGCTCCGTAACCTTTGTGTACTCGGTATGCGACAATGACCCCGTAAGCCAAGCTTGCGACGATGCAACCGTAACTGTAATTGTACAATCTAGTTTCAGTAACTTAACAGCAACAAACGATCCGTACTCAACACCCGAAAACAAGTCAATTTCACTCAACAACCCACACCCGACTATTAATGATTATGATGTGGAAGAAGATAACATCGACTTCTTTAGCAGTTTTACCCCCATTACCAATACCCCCACTGAACATGGAAGCTATGAATTTAATGAAGAAACAAGGATAATTACCTATACCCCGGATGAAAACTTCTTTGGGCTTGACTGGATCCTATACCAAATTTGTGACGATGACAACAACTGCGACATTGCTGAAATTAACATCAATGTTGAAGATGTAAACACGCCCCCGGTTGCTGTTGACGATAAATTTGTCGTAAGCGAAAAAACGCAGAAAAGGCTTTACATATTAAACAACGATTACGATATTGACGGCGAACTCGACTGGAACACGCTCGACACAGTTGCCGGACAGGGACCGCGCAAAGGTACTGTTGTATTTGACCACGCCACGGGCACCATTCTGTATGAACCATCAATCAATGCCGATGTTGATGAATTTACATACACCATTTCCGATAACAACGGCGAAAGCTCCACAGCAATTGTAAGGGTATTTATTGATTTGGGCTCAACCATCCTGCACGAACAAATAACCCATGAAGAAACACCCGACACTTTTGCAATTGCGCCATTGCTCGAATCGTACAACCTCTTCTTTAATGTTTCAGGGATTACCGAACTTAACGCCCCCGATAAAGGCCAGTGGGAAATTATTAACAACAATACCCAAATTGTTTACACACCCATGACCGACAGTACCGGTTCCGATTTTTATAACCTTGAGCTTTGTTCTGCCGACGGAAATGAGTGCGCCGACCTTAAAGTACAGGTCACCATCCTGAATGTTAACGATGCACCGGTTGCAGTTGCCGATACGGTAACCTGGGACCAGGGAAAAGATTCAACCACCATAACGTTCAACCACTTACTGAAAAACGATTATGACATCGACAGTGATTCTATATTCCTGACCGAAAAGGTTATCGATAACGGTGACTCACTGCACATCACCTTCAATACCGACAGCACCATTACCATTGCTCCCGATACCATTTTATGGTGCAACGCCTGGTTTACATACGAAATAAAAGACGGTTCAATGGCTGCCGATACCGGAATGGTGTTCATCCACCCTGCACTTGAAGGGATGATAGCCATCAACGACTCAAGCCGCGTTGACGAAAACAGTGTTGACAACATCATCTCGGTACTTGATAACGATTCGGTTAAAGACAACCAGTTATGTACCATCGACTCTGTTTATGTAACCGAATACCCACAGCACGGAATGGCAAGCTCAACAAGCGAAAACCACATTAATTATTCACCGGCTGCCGATTACTATTCACCTGATTCACTTGCATACAGCGATTCACTGCAATACACGGTAATTGATATGTGGGGACAACATGCTACAGCGTGGGTTTACATTCACATTACCCAACGTAATACCCCTCCTGTTGCCGAAAACGACAATTTTAATGTTGAACGGATTGAAGAAATGAATATCCCTGTACTCGAAAACGATTTTGACCCCGACCCTGATGGTTTTATTGATACAGCAAAAACATATTTGCAAATTGATAAGCAACCAACATTCGGCTCAACATATTTCGATTATGACAAAGGCTCTTTTTTATATATTCCTGATGCGCTTTCATGTTCAGACGACGAATTTGCGTACACAATTTTCGACAACGAAGGCGATTCTGCCAGTGCCATAGTAAATATTATAATGCCCGAAGAGGCAATGCTTTTTGCCAATACCGACACTGTTAAAACATGGCCGGGTGTTCCGGTTGAGTTTAATGTTTTGAAAAACGACTCAGGTTACTTCCTGCCATATGTTAAAGATTATACTTCACCGTTTAATGGCTCGGTATCACAAACTGGCGATTCAACATTTGCTTATTACCCATCGCCCGATTTTATTGACAAAGACAGTATGACCTACAGGCTTGTTTCACCTTGCGGAAATATTGCCAATGGCAAAGTTATACTGATGGTTGAAGAGTTAAGGGTCCCCGAAATCATTACACCAAATAACGACACGAAAAACGATGTGTTAATCATCGATGGCATACAACATTACCCAAACTCATGGTTGCGCATATTTAACCGTGCCGGCCATGTGGTTTATGAAAGGCGCGGATATGAAAACAATTGGGACGGATATTCAAACCGTGGAAGCTTTGGTAACAATAAACCACTCCCAAGTAGTACTTATTACTATACATTAATTTATAACGAAGGAAGAAACAGACAAGCCGGATTTATTTATATTTTCCGCTAATCTGTGTATAATAAATGAGAGGACTAAATTACATAAGGACCATTTGTACAGCTGTCATTGTCATGCTGTTTATTGTTACCGGCACCAAAACAGGGCATGCCCAGCAAGACCCTGTTTACACCCAGTACATGAACAACCTGATGTCGGTTAACCCTGCCTACACCGGCGTTCGCGGTGTGGGAAGCATTTCGGGCATATTCCGTAAACAATGGTTAAACCTGAAAGGGGCACCCACAACCTCATCGCTTACCCTGAGCATGCCGCTTGATAGTTTGCATGTTGGTGGCGGGATGGATTTCCTCCATGATAATTTCGGCCATTTCTCAACTACCGCCATGTTCCTCGATTATTCTTACCGTATCAGGGCCACACAAACAACACAAATCAGCTTTGGGTTGAAAGCCGGCTTTAATTACGTTCAATCAAGATTAACCGAGATTGAACGCTACCATTACGACGATGCATATATTCTTGAATATGGTGACTATACCCGGTTTTTGCCAAACTTTGGGATAGGTATATTTTGGTATGGCGAAGATTTCTATGCAGGTTTTGCAGTTCCCCGGCTATTGCAAAATGAATACACAAAAGACGAGGTTTCAGTCCAGGCAGCCAGCAGCGAACAACGGCATTACTTTTTACACGGTGCCTACATGCTGCAACTCTCACCAACAACCGTGTTTAAACCCGGACTAACCACCATGATTACTGCCGGGGCACCCGTTACTGCCGATTTCGATTTCAGTTTCTTGTTTCTCGACCGTTTCTGGGTAGGTGCCATGTACCGCATTAGCGACGCCATAGGTGCCTATGCGCACGTACAGCTTAACCAAAACCTGAAAATTGGGTTCGCCTACGATTACACCCATACAAGGTTAAAAGATTTTAACGATGGCACATTTGAGGTGATGCTCCGTTACGATTTTAAAACAAAGGGCACACAAGTGTTTCCACACCTAGGGTTTTAAACCTGTTTCATGTAACGGTATATGGTTGATTTGCCAACATTGAGCCGGCTTGCAGCTTCACGCACGTTATCGTACTTATCAACAAAATAACGGATTATATCTTCGTTATATTCTTGCAAGGTTTTTTCCTTACCCAATAAGTTCTTGCTAATATTTACAGGTGAAATATTAATGTGGTTTTCATCAATTACCTGGTCATCGGTCAGTACACAGGCAAGTTCCATTAGTGCCCTTAATTCGCGCACATTCCCGGGGAACGAATATTCACGCAGCGTATTGATAGCAGCTTCTGTTAAATGTTTTCGTTGCATTTTGTTCTCATCACAAAATAAGTCAATAAAATACTGTGCAAGTATAACAACATCGTTTCCCCTTTGCCTGAGTGGTGGCAAATCGATGGTCAAACCCAGTAAACGATAGTATAAATCCTCGCGAAAATTCCCCTTTTCAACCTCTTCCTTTAAATTACGGTGCGTGGCAATTATTAAACGTGCATCAAACTTAAACGGTTTATGGCTACCTATCCTTGTCACTTCACGCTCCTGCAATACACGCAACAACTTTGCCTGCACATTAATGTTCATTTCTGCAATTTCATCGAGGAAAAGTGTGCCACCATGTGCCATTTCAATTTTCCCGGCTTTGGCAGCGTCTGCCCCGGTAAAAGCACCTTTTTCGTAACCAAAAAGTTCACTCTCAACCAAGGTTTCGGGTATCGACGATATATTGACCGGTACAAAGGGCATGTTGCTCCGTTCGGAATTATAATGAACACCCTTTGCCACCAACTCCTTTCCGGTACCTGTCTCACCATAAACCGAAACATTTATGTTGGTCCTGACAGCTTTTTCCATTAAGCCAAAAACACGTTCTATCGCCTTACTGCCCCCTTTAATTAATTTTCGGAAACAATAACGCTCGGCAACAGCTTCGCGCAGGTTTTCATTTTCTTTTCTCAGTTCAATCTGGTCAATAATTCTCTTAATCGTTATCGAAAGTTTCTCACGGGCATCGGCCCCTTTTACAATATAATCGTAAGCCCCCAATTTCAGTAAATCGATGGCTGTATCTATATCATTTTGCCCTGAAACAATAATCACTTGCGGGGGGTTTTTCCTTTTCATTATCTCCTGTAAAACCATACGCCCGTTTATGTCAGGCAAGCGATAGTCAAGCGATATGATGTCAGGGTTTTCATCAAGGCGCTTCAGGCATTCAGTTCCAGAACTTACCGGGATAACCTCGTATTGTTTGTTTACCTGAAGTGTTTTACAGAGTATCTTTCGGAAAAGCTGTTCATCATCGACAACAAAAATTTTGTATGGCTTATTAACAGACATATTTGTTTTGGTTTAAGATTGTGAACCAAAAAGATACAAAAATTAAATGAAGATTATCCCAAAATTGTTCTTTTTGTCCCAAAATGAAACCATTGTGCAGAAAGAAAAATCACCAATCCCCTATATATGTGCACTTTAAATTTTTGGCACGCAAATTGTTGTTTATTGATTGTGATTTTTATTTAGGGTTTAGTTTAGTTTAGGTTGAAGTTAGATGATCAGAACTTGATTGAGAGATTTAAGGGGAAAGAAGAGAAGAAACAGGTCAATTCTGATCGAATTAAGGGTGAAGTCGTTACGATTTCACCCTTTTTATTTTACCTCTTATTGTTTTTCCCTGAACAAGTGGATAAAACCAGTCTTCGTGCCTTCAACGGGACGTCCTTTATCATCTTCTTCATCAATATCACGACCTTCATATTTTATTACATAGTAATATACACCCGGCGATGCAAGGCGTCGCCCTAAATGTCCATCCCATACCGAATGGGCATAAGTGTCATCACTTGAAACAATATTGCTATTTTTCCACGAATGCACCTGACCTCCCCAACGGTTAAAAATGGTAATATTCAAACTTTTCAACGACTGTGTTTTTATTACAAATTCATCGTTCATATTATCACCGTTGGGGGTAAAAAAGTTCGGGACTTCAACCAACGATGGCAGTACATTAATAAAAGTACCGGGTTCCATGTACAGGGTATCCCTGCAATTGCCGGTCTCATTCACTTTTACTGTAACCAACTTAACCTTGTATTCACCCGATTTTTTGTACTCGTGTACAGGTTGTTCTTCAAACAAAACAAAATCGATACTATCAACAGGCTCGTTGTTATTTTCCAAATATTCACGTGATAAAACGTAATTATCCTTATAAAAGAACCAGTAAGTTGAATCGTAATTTATCGAATTATTAGCAAACTCAACTTCTAAAACAGCTTCCCCTTCCATAGGGTTAGCTTCAAATTTCGACTCAGGCACTTTTGAAATATATTCTACAAAATCTTCTGCCGAACAACCAAAATCATCTTCAATGTATAAATTATATCGTACAGGAGTATCTGAAGCAACAGGGGTCATCACATCGGGGCTAAGTTGCCGGCGTATCAGTTCACCATCTTTTGTCCACTCAACAAAAAATTCTTCTTTTTGCTGGAAGCGAAGTTGTATTTCCCCTTGGGTAGGACTGTTTACTACGAGCGGTGCAAAATCAAAATCAGCTTTTATTTTAAAGTTAGTACAGGTAGAAGTTGAATCGGGTATGTCTGTTTCTGTCACCTGAATCCAGTTATTGAGCACCCATGCTTCCTGCCATTCACTAGTTAAATCATCGGTTTCTATACGCACACGATAAAGCCCGTCGTCAAGATTACGGATTTCGGAGCTAAGCGAATCTTCTGTCAGTGTAGGTGAAAAATACTCAAAATTATCCGATTCGGGGTTATACTTTTGCCATGTAAAAGAAGCATTAGTCCCATCAATTGTAGTGGCCAAAAGCTCCCCGTTGGCTTCAAGTGGCGATGTTGCACAAAAAACATGAAAATCTTCACCATAAAGGGTTAACGACGAATCAGCTTCGGGCGCAGTTAATTGTGCTTTTAATGAAAAACTAAACAAGCACATCAATAAGGATAGTGCAATAAATATAATTCGATTCATAAATTGAATTCCTTAATAAATCAGTAATGTAAACGGATAAAACATCAAATAATTGTTGATTGATGTACCGTTCTCATGTCTAATATCTCAAATCTAACAATCTATTGATATTACAAAATTAAAATTTTAAAGCAGAATAACGTTTAATTCATCCTACATCTGTTATTTTTGAGCAATATTATAACGGGCAAATATTAATTTATATGGATTACCCTTATCTCGAAGGACTTAACAAAGAACAACGCAACGCAGTGGAAAACATTAACGGTCCCAGCCTGGTTATTGCCGGTGCAGGCTCGGGTAAAACCCGGGTTTTAACATTCCGCATAGCACACCTCATGCGTATGGGCAACCCCCCATCGTCAATATTGGCACTTACCTTTACCAATAAGGCTGCCCGTGAAATGAAAGAACGTATTGCAGGCATTGTTGGCAATAATGTGGCCAAACACCTTTGGATGGGGACTTTTCACTCCATTTTTGCCCGGATTTTGCGCGTGGAGTCTGCTGCGCTTGGCTTTCCTTCGTCTTTCACTATTTACGACACCACCGACTCAAAAAGCCTTCTCCGGAGCATTATGAAAGACATGCAACTGAACGACAAAACCTACAAGGTCAACACCGTCCGCAGTCGTATTTCTGCAGCAAAAAATAGTTTGATAACAGCCCAAAACTATGCCAAAAACAGCGAAATAACCGAATACGACAAAAGCATACGCATGCCGCGTATTTCCGAAATATACAAAGAATATACCCGCCGGTGTAAAGTTGCCGGGGCTATGGATTTCGATGATTTATTAATGAACACCAACCTGCTTTTTCACAAATATCCCGATATTCTTCACAAGTACCAGGACAAATTCCGGTTTGTTTTGGTTGATGAGTACCAGGATACAAACTTCTCGCAGTATTTAATTGTTAAAAAACTGGCATCGCACCATAAAAACATTTGCGTGGTTGGCGATGATGCACAGAGCATATATTCATTCAGGGGGGCACGCATCGAAAATATCCTCAATTTCAGAAACGATTACCCCGGTTATAAAACCTTTAAGCTGGAACAGAATTATCGCTCAACACAAAATATTGTTAATGCCGCCAACAGCATTATAAAACAAAATAAAAGGCAACTTCAAAAAGATGTATTTTCAGAAAAAGAAGCCGGTGAAAAAATTAAAATTATACAAGCCCTTACCGATAACGAGGAAGGGATATTGGTTTCGCGCGAACTAAATGAACACCGCCTTTCGGTTCACGACCAGTTTTCAGATTATGCAATTTTGTACCGCACCAATGCCCAATCGCGTATATTCGAAGAACAACTACGCAAACTCAACCTTCCGTATAAAATATTTGGTGGCTTATCGTTCTACGAACGAAAAGAAATCAAAGATCTGCTGGCATATTTCCGATTATCAGTAAACAGCAGCGACAACGAAGCACTGAAAAGGGTTATCAATTACCCTACGCGCGGCATCGGGCAAACCACACTTACAAAAGTTGAACAAAAATCCAACGAAGAAGGCGTGAGCATTTGGGAGGTAATTACCAACCCCGGGCGCTATCCTGCCGGACTAAACAAAGGCACCATTACAAAAATCCAGAAATTTACAGGGTTGATCAACAATTTCAAAAAGCAGCTGGTTGACAATTCAGCTTATGAAATAGCCTTAACCATTGCACGGCAGTCGGGAATTACCGATGAACTGTACAAAGATAAAACAACCGAAAACCTGAGTAAATTTGAAAACGTACAGGAACTGCTTAACGCTATCCAGGATTTTTCCATTAACGCATTAGAAGAAGGCCGCCCCAACAAGCTTGAAAATTACCTTGAAGAAGTTGCCCTTATTACCGACCTCGATACCGAAAAAGAAGAGGATAAGAATAAAATCACTTTAATGACCGTTCACTCGGCTAAAGGACTGGAGTTTAAAAATGTTTTTATTGTAGGCGTTGAAGAAAATGTTTTTCCTGCTAACTTTTCGGGTATGCTTACCCCCGAGAACCTTGAAGAAGAACGCCGCTTGTTTTATGTTGCACTTACCCGTGCCATGAACAATGCATGGATTTCATTTGCACGTCAGCGCTACCGTTACGGCCAGCTCAATTTTGGCGAACCAAGCCGCTTTATAAGTGAAATCGATGATAATTACGTTGTTCTGCCCGACAATCTTAACATGCCGTCATTTCTTGAACAGCCCTCCGAAAGCCCTACGTTTAACAAGCCCCGCCAGCAACAAACAACCAGAAGGACAATGGCCCCGCCACAACGGACAACACCAGATACACCTAAGCCAAAACTCTCGAACCGGTTAACCAAACTGAGACAGGCACAAGGAAGGCCGGCATTTCAGGCCGATGACCCCACAAAAGTCACAATCGGCTCAACAGTTGAACATCAACGTTTTGGACGCGGTAAAGTTATCGACATGGAAGGTGATGGACCAAACAAGAAAGCAATTGTACTGTTTAGCAATGCCGGACGAAAACAACTATTATTGAAATTTGCCCGTCTTAGGGTAATAGATTAGCAAAAACATCACATTTTTTTTATCTTTATATTTGTTTATTAAATTTGCACAGCTTCGTTGACAGGATTTTTTGAATTCCTAACCTTCAAAAGCTTACACAATAATATTATCTATATTTAACACAACATTGATGGATTACAATTCGAACAGAAAGAAATTGATAATGCCGGAATACGGCAGAAACATTCAAAACATGGTTGACTACGCTGTTACAATAGAAGACCGGGAAGAACGTCAGCGTGCAGCACAAACCATAATCGACGTGATGGGAAATTTATACCCCTACTTGCGCGATATTGATGATTTCAAGCATAAACTTTGGGACCACCTGGCAATCATGTCAGAATTTAAACTCGACATTGATTACCCATACGAACCGCCATCACCGGCCATGCTCAACGAAAACCCAAAACCACTAAAATACAAGACAGGCCGTTTTAAATATCGGCACTATGGGGCTTTGGTGCAGGATATGATTAAAAAAACCATAGAGTTTGAAGAAGGTCCTGAAAAAGAATCACTCATACAGATGTTGGCCGATCACATGAAGAAATGCTACCTCAACTGGAATAAAGAATTTGTTGATGATGAAAAAATCATGGAAGATTTTAACGAACTATCAAAAGGCGAAATTGAAGTTCCAGACGATTTTCAACTTAAAGAGACCAAAGATTTAATCTACCGTAAGAAAAAACAACAAAACAACGGTGGCAAAAGACAGTCGAGAAAAAGGTAAATCTAACTAAAACCAACAACAAAAACTTATATGTCAAGTTTTGTAATCGAGGGGGGAAAAAGCCTTCACGGCGAGCTTCAGCCACAAGGTGCAAAAAACGAGGCCCTTCAGGTTATTTGTGCCGTGCTTTTAACTTCTGAAGAAGTAACTATCAAAAACATCCCCGAAATCAGGGATGTACTACACCTGATTGAAATACTAAGTGTTCTTGGAGTTGCTATTACAAAAAACGGCAAAGGAATTTACACCTTTTGCGCAAAAGATGTAGATCCTGAAATACTAAAAACTGAAAAATTTAACAAAATCGCGGCCAGCTTAAGAGGATCGGTAATGATACTTGGGCCTATGCTTTCACGTTTTGGGTACGGGTTTGTACCACAACCCGGTGGTGATAAAATTGGCCGCCGAAGGCTCGACACCCATTTCATCGGTTTTGAAAAAATGGGGGCCGAATTCATCTACGACAGCGAAAAAAGCATCTATAAAATATCGGGCAAAAACCTGAAAGGCTGCTACATGTTACTCGATGAAGCTTCTGTAACCGGAACGGCCAACCTTTTAATGGCGTCGGTTATGGCCGAGGGAACTACAACCCTTTACAACGCTGCCTGTGAACCATACATCCAGCAGCTTTGCAAAATGCTTATTTCAATGGGAGCCGATATCAGCGGCGTTGGATCAAACCTGCTTACCATTAAAGGAACAAAAAACCTGAAAGGCTGCACACACACCATAGCACCCGACATGATTGAAGTTGGCAGTTTTATTGGCCTGGCAGCCATTACCCGTTCTGAAATCACAATTAAAAATGTTAACTACGAACAACTTGGCATTATACCCAACCAATTTAAGCGACTGGGTATAAGCATTGAAAAAAGAGATGACGATATTTTTATTCCAAAGCATGAAAATTACCAAATTGAAAGTTTTATCGATGGTTCAATAATGACCATTGCCGATGCACCATGGCCTGGGCTTACACCCGACCTTTTAAGTGTTTTTTTGGTAGTTGCAACACAGGCAAAAGGTAGCGTGCTCATCCACCAAAAAATGTTTGAAAGCCGCTTGTTCTTTGTGGACAAATTGATTGACATGGGCGCACAAATCATTCTTTGCGATCCACACCGGGCAACCGTTATTGGCCTAAACCACGAGCACCAGCTCAAAGGAACAACCATGAGTTCACCCGACATAAGGGCAGGTGTTGCCTTACTTATTGCCGCCCTGTCGGCCAAAGGCACCAGCACAATTTACAACATCGAGCAAATTGACCGCGGTTATGAAGATATAAGCACACGACTCAATAAAATTGGTGCTAACATCAAACGTGTTGATTAAGAAAATCAATTATAAACCTAAAACAACATGAGAACATTCAGCATTGTTATCCTTTCTTTATTAGCATTCAACACAATCGCAATAGAGCCTGAAGATGCCAAAGTTGGCATTAACATCAACAACAAAGCACCAAATATTGTAGAGGAAAATCCAGATGGCACTACTTATGAATTATATGACCTCAGGGGAAAACTCGTGCTTATCGATTTTTGGGCATCGTGGTGCGGCCCTTGCCGTCATGAAAACCCCAACATTGTAGCCAACTACAAAAAATATAAAGGTAAAAAATTCACCAACGCAAATGGCTTTACAGTATTTAGTGTCTCGCTCGACCAAAACAAAAACCGATGGGTCAATGCAATTAAAAACGATAGTTTGATATGGCCCTACCATGTTAGCGACCTCAAAGGATGGTATGCCGAACATGCAAAAACATACCGTGTTAACAGTATACCATCGAATTTCCTAATCAATGGCGACGGTCTTATTATTGCAAAAAACTTACGTGGCCCCATGCTTGGCAAAAAACTCGAAACATTGTTAGAAGAATAACACCCATTGCACTTAAATTGCAATAAATGTCTGCATTCTACCCCAAAATAAGCCACTTTCCTGCCTTGTCATAAAACATCGGCAAAAAGATGCCAATATGACACGCATATACTTTTGGCAAAATATTTGTAATTTTGTGCCGCATAATAAAAACAGAAAAATATGGCAGAAAAAAATAAAAACACCAAAGCAAAAGAAAAAGAAGTAAAAGAAGTAAAAGATAAGGATGTTGATATTAAAAAAGATGAGAATCCAGATATCAAATCCAAAGAACAAAAGGAAGAATCTTCAAAAGAGAAGGACAGCAATTCAAAAAAAGCAAATAAGCAAAAAGACAGCGAAAAAATAAAAGAACTGGAAGAGGTTATCGACCAGAAAAATGACCAGTTTATTCGCTTGCAGGCTGAATTTGATAACTATAGGAAACGCACGCTCAAAGAAAAAATGGAGCTTACAAAATCAGCGGGTGAAAGTTTGCTGGTAAATATTCTTCCACTTGTTGACGACTTTGAACGTGCATTAGATTCAATGAAGGAATCAAAAAAAGATGACCCTGTAAAACAGGGACTTGACCTTATATATAAAAGGTTTATCGATTTTCTTAACCAAAATGGTGTAAAAGAGATAGAAGCGGCAGGACAAGAATTTGATACTGATTTGCACGAAGCAATTACTAAAATACCAGCCCCTTCGGATGAGTTGAAGGGCAAAATCGTTGATGTAGTTCAAAAAGGCTATATGCTCAACGATAAAGTAATTCGCTATGCTAAAGTTGTTATTGGAGAATAAAAAAATCTGAAGGAGGAATAATGAGCAAACGCGATTACTACGAAGTACTGGAAATATCAAAAGATGCAACAGCCGAAGAAATAAAAAAAGCCTATAGGAAAAAAGCACTCCGCTATCATCCCGATAAAAATCCGGACGACAAGGAGGCTGAAGAAAAATTCAAGGAGGCAGCAGAAGCATATGAAGTTTTAAGCAACCCCGAGAAGAAACAACGTTACGATCAATTTGGTCATGCCGGAATGGGTGGCGCATCAGGTTTTAGTGGCCAAAACATGGACATGGACGACATTTTCTCAATGTTCGGCGATATTTTCGGTGGCCATTTTGGCGGTAGCGGCTTTGGAAACTTCGGTGGCTTTGGCGGCGGTGGACGCAGCCAAAGGCAACGAGTTACTAAAGGCCAAAACCTGAGGGTGAAAGTTACTCTCTCCCTCAAGGAAATTGTAAATGGTGCCGAAAAAAGAATAAAAGTCAAAAAATACATTAAATGCTCAAGTTGTAATGGCAGCGGTGCCCAGGACAATTCCTTCTCAACTTGCTCAACATGTAAAGGTACCGGACAAGTAACAAGGGTATCAAACACGTTCCTCGGACAAATGCAAACAACCTCGACCTGCCCGACTTGTGGTGGTGAGGGAAAAATTATAAAAAATAAATGTACATCCTGCTACGGTGAAGGTATCGTTAAAGGCGAAGAGGTAATTACCATCAATATACCCGCAGGTGTTGGCGAAGGCATGCAACTTTCAATGAGCGGCAAAGGTAACGCTGCGCGCCGTGGTGGAATAAACGGCGATCTTATCGTACTAATCTATGAAGAAGAACAACCCGATTTGATACGTGACGGTAATGACTTAATTTATAATTTATTTCTGAGCCTGCCTGAGTTAGCCCTCGGAACAACCGCCGAAATACCTACCGTTGAAAGTAAGGTAAAAGTTAAAATTGAAGCCGGAACACAACCCGAAAAAATCCTTAGGCTAAAGGGCAAAGGGATACCCGACATCAACGGCTATGGCCGCGGAGACCTGCTTGTTCGAATCCATACATGGGTGCCAAACAAACTTGACAACGAAGAAAAAAAGCTGCTTGAAAAGTTATCAACAATGCCTGATTTTCAGGAATACCCCAACAAAAACTCAGCAAAGAAAGATTTCTTTAAAAAAATGAAAGATATATTTGAATAACATATTTACATATACATCCACACAAGCCGGTTTTCATGCCGGCTTTTTTTTTGTCCTGATATTCCATGTAACATGGCAATACAATAATTGAATGGATTTATAATAAAAAATACGTAACTTCGTTCTATCTAAAAACTAAACACTTAAATATAAAAAGATGATTCCTTTTTTAATTGCACTTGCCATTTTTATTATCGCTGTCATTACGGTTTTAGTCAGGGAAAAGAGAAAAAAGAAATAGACCTACAGAATTTAATCCGTAAGTCTTTCATTTTTATGTGGAGCATATCGGAGTCGAACCGATGACCTCTTGACTGCCAGTCAAACACTCTAGCCAACTGAGCTAATGCCCCTTTTATTATATGATTTCAATTAGAACGTTTAAATTCCGGGATACCTCCTGACCTTCCCGAATGCTTTCGGGAAACTCTAACCAACTGAGCTAATGCCCCTTTTATTATATGATTTCAATTAGAACGTTTAAATTCCGGGATACCCCCTGACCTTCCCGAATGCTTTCGGGACGCTCTAACCAACTGAGCTAATGCCCCTTTTAATATATGATTTCAATTAGAACGTTTAAATTCCGGGGTACCCCCTGACCTTCCCGAATGCTTTCGGGACGCTCTAGCCAACTGAGCTAATGCCCCTTTTATTATATGATTTCAATTAGAA
>JASMTI010000249.1:0-1118 GCA_041694375.1 Bacteroidales bacterium
AAGAAAAAAGGTCGAAGTTACAAACTTCGCCCAGCCGGACAGAGGTAAAGTAACGAAACATCTGTCCCGCTCGGCTAATCCGAACAGAATTGTTAAAATACCATCAAAAATTGCAAGTTAATTCTATAATGATTTAATTTATAGAGCAATAACAAATTGGTAAACCTAATCCTAAACACAATGACGACAGGTTACACAATTCAACAACAAGACCAACTTTATTTTCTTACATTTCAAGTTGTTAACTGGGTCGATGTTTTTACGCGTCCTGAATATCGTGATATCATTTTAGACAGCTTTGAATATGCAATAGAACACAAAGGTTTTCAGCTATTTGCTTATGTCATCATGTCCAATCATGTACACCTGATCGCACATAGTAGCGAAAGTAAGTTAAGCAATACAATTCGGGATATCAAAAAACATACTTCTAAGCAAATAATAGACACCATTAAAAATATTGAAGAAAGCAGACGTGAATGGATGTTGGGCCTTTTTCGTAAGGCTGCCACTAAACATACAAAAAACAAGGAATATCAAGTATGGACTCATGAAAATCATGCCATTTGGCTTTATTCGCCGAATTTTATTGCGGAAAAAATACAATATATTCATGACAATCCGGTGAAAGCGCTTTGGGTACAAAACCCGGAAGACTATCTTTATTCAAGTGCAAGAAATTATGCTGGTTTAAGCGCCTTTATCGATGTTGAAGTGCTTACTTTACCTGTTGTTACAGTAAAATAGTTTTGGAAATCTGATTTTTCTTTTACACTTGGACGAAGTCGCCGCTCGATTCTACCGCTTTGTTACGCAAAAGCCTTTGATAGAAGGTCGAAGTTACAAACTTCGCCCAGCGGGACGGATACTTCATCCATCCGGACGCAGGTTAATTGACAGAACATCGTTCCAGCTCGGCAAAGTCTGTGACTTTGTCGAACTAAAATCGTAGTCTGTGACTACGCAAAAAACAAAACAATTTTATTGGTTGGAAAGAAAAAAGGTCGAAGTTGCAAACTTCGCCCAGCGGGAGCGTTGGTCAATTGGTCAATTGGTCAATTCGGAAATTGCAATAAGAAAAAAAGGCGAAGTTACCGCCCGGCTCTGTCGCTTTGCTC
>JASMTI010000250.1:0-9357 GCA_041694375.1 Bacteroidales bacterium
TTGGATATAAGCTGGTACAGCGCCTGGCCGGGGCCGGTGCAATTGGTCCCGTGTTACAGGGAATGGCTGCACCGATTAACGATTTGTCGCGTGGTTGCTCGGTTGACGATATTGTTAACATGGTTGCAGTAACGGCTAATCAGGCACAATAATTAATTATTATATCTCATAAAAAATGGCAGAACCTATTATAGAATCCATTGAAGAATATGGATTAAGCAAAAAGAAAAAAAATTCGTCCAAGTTATTCTCAAAAGTTGGTGTGGTTGGCTGTGGCTGCGATGGTCAGTATATTGCACGTGTGTGCAGTTCGTACGGGCTTGAAGTGGTTTTTAAAGAATCGACCCAGGAAAAAATCGACAATTCATTACATAAAATTGAATCGATGATGGAAAGCCGCATAAAAAACTGGGGAGCCACCGAATCGGAGAAAAAGGCTGTTATGTCGCGCATTGAGGGTACTTTGGATTTAAGCGACCTGAAGGATTGCGACCTTGTAATTGAAACGATGCCAACAGCCGGTAAAGGCCGTAACTTTGTTGAGCGGAAAAAAGTATTTGAAGACCTAGAGAAAATTGTTGACAGGAAGTGTATTCTTGCAACCAACTCAACTACCGTGATTATTTCAGATTTGGTTGAAAACCTTGTTCATAAAGACAGGTGTATTAGCATTCATTTCATGATTAACTCAGCCGACTCGCGGATTGTTGAGATTACTAAAGGACTTTATACAGGCGACTGGGCTTATAAAAAAGTAGAGCAATTTATTCAGATGACCAACCGGAAGGTTATACCAGTGGAAGAATCGGTTGGACTTATTAGTGTGCGCATGTTTTGTGTGTTTTTAAACGAAGCTTGTGAGATGCTTTTAGAAGGCGTTGGGAGCAAAGATGATATTGAGCAGTTAATGGTTACCGGATATGGTATGCGCCTGGGGCCATTTACCATTGCCGATGTGATGGGGCTTGACCGTGTAACACGTTGGATGGAGAATCTTTTTAACGAGTTTGGCGATACCCGCTATAAAACCAACCCGATGATTAAGCGCCTGTTGCGTCAGCATAACTATGGTGTGAGCTCGGGAAAAGGTTTTTATACTTACAACGAAAATGGTGAAAAAATTCAATAGTGCAACCTTGCGGCTGAAGTATTATTATGCATAGGTTAGCTAATTAGAAAATATTCAAAATGAAGATATTAGTATTAAATTGTGGCAGCTCGTCTATCAAGTTCCAGTTTTTCAATATGGACAGCCATGAAGTGATGGCTAAGGGCCTGGTTGAAAAAATCGGTCTTAACGGCTCTCAGCTTAAGCTGAATAAAGCAAATGGCGAAAAAGTAGTTTTTCAGGGTGAAATAGTTGATCATAAAATTGGTATCGAGTATGTTTTAGGTGTTTTAACCAGCAAAAAGCACGGTTGCATCAATGAGTTGAGCGAAATTTCAGCCGTGGGTCACCGTGTTGTACATGGTGGCGAAAGTTTTAGTGGCAGTGTGTTAATTACCAACGAAGTAATCAATGAGTTAGAACGCTGCATCGACCTGGCCCCGCTACATAACCCGCCTAATATTAAAGGTATCGAGGCCATAACTGAGTTAATGCCCGATATTGAACAAGTGGGTGTGTTCGATACAGCATTTCATCAAACCATGCCCGAACATGCTTACATGTATGGTATACCTTATAGTTTATATGAAAAGTATGGCGTGCGCCGTTATGGTTTCCATGGAACCAGTCACCGGTACGTGAGCCAAAGGGCATGCGATATATTGGGCGTTGATTATAAAAAGCAAAAAATTATTACCTGCCACCTGGGAAATGGTGCATCAATTGCAGCAATTGACCAGGGAACATCTGTTGACACCTCGATGGGGTTTACTCCAATTGAAGGATTGTTAATGGGCACACGCGCCGGTGATTTAGATATTGGAGCAGTTCTGTATTTAATGGAAAAAGAGAATATTGGCACAGAATCGGCTTCTACATTGTTTAACAAGCATAGCGGGATGCTCGGTATAACCAATATTTCATCGGATGCACGTGATATTGAAGAGGCTGCCGAAAAAGGCCACGATAAAGCAAAACTTGCAATGAAAATGTATGACTATCGTGTAAAAAAATATATAGGTTCGTACGCAGCTGCCATGAATGGTTGTGATATATTGGTGTTTACCGGGGGAATAGGCGAGAATGCCGATATTACCCGGGAGGGCGTGTGTGATAACCTCGATTGGCTTGGTTTTGATCTCGATAAAGAAAAAAATACCGGTTTGAGGGGCAAAGAAGCAGTAATAAGTACCGATCAATCTAAAGTTAAAATTATGGTTGTGCCTACCGACGAGGAACTTATGATTGCCATGGATACAGAAGAAATAGTAAAGGAATAGTTGTTGTTTTCTTTTTCATACGATTAAATTGTTTGTTTTTATGGTATCGTATGGAACTCGCATGAATTTAATCATCCTCTTGGATGCGATCGTTTTACATGCTCGTTTCATAACAAATTATTCAGGTGCAAATTATGAATGTCAAATATCAAATGACCAAATTTTTATGAATATATTAGTTTTAAATTGTGGAAGTTCATCAATCAAATATCAGTTATTTAATATCAACAATGGGCACGAAGTACTGGCAAAAGGCCAGGTTGACCGTATAGGCAATGACGGAAGTAATATTGAGCAAAAAGTTGAGGGAAAAGAAAAGATCGAAATTGAGACAGAAATAGAGGATCATATTGCTGGTATCGATCTGATTCTAAAACTTCTGACCGATAAACGGCACAGTGTGATAAGTTCATACGATGAAATTGAAGCCGTGGGGCACCGCTTGGTGCATGGTGGTGAGACTTTTACCGGTAGTGTTGTGGTTAACGATAAGGTAAAAGCTAAAATGACAGAACTGGTTGACCTCGCCCCTTTGCATAATCCGGCCAATATTCAGGGAATTGAAGCTATGGAGCGCTTGTTGCCCGGTAAGCCACAAGTTGGTGTGTTTGATACGGCCTTCCATCAAACCATGCCCGAAAAAGCATACTTGTATGGTATCCCTTATAAGTTGTATAAAAAATACCATATCCGTCGTTATGGCTTTCATGGTACCAGCCATCAGTTTGTTGCAAACAAAGCATGCGAACAATTAGGGTGGGATATAAATGATAAAAAGATAATTACCTGTCACCTTGGAAACGGGGCTTCAATTACGGCCATTAAAAATGGTGAATCGGTTGAAACATCAATGGGTTTCACCCCTAATTATGGACTTGTGATGGGAACCCGCAGTGGTGTTGTTGATCCGGGGATTATCGAATACCTGATGAAAAAGGAAAAAATGTCGCTCAACGAGGTTGTTACGATGCTTAATAAAAAGAGTGGCATGTATGGACTCTCCGATGGTTTTTCATCGGACATGCGCGACCTTGCCGATGCTATGATTGAAGGCAACGAAGATGCCGAACGGGCCCTGCAGGTTTATGCACACCGCGTAAAGCATTACATTGGAGCTTATGCTGCCGAACTAAATGGCGTTGATTTGGTTGTTTTTACCGGTGGAATAGGGGAGAATAACTGGAAAGTACGTGAACTTTGCCTTTCGGACCTTGAATTTATCGGTATTGAACTCGACAAAGAAAAAAATAAGGGATTACGTGGCCGTGACACCGCAATAAGTACAGGCACGTCAAAAACCGAGGTTATGATTGTTCAAACCGACGAGGAACTAGTGATCGCCAACGAGACAATGCGGTTGGTGAACAATTGATGATATAGGAACACTAAAAAATATTGATAAAAAAAGCCCGGTAAATTGAGATTTGCCGGGCTTTTTGTGAGCGCTAATATTGCTTAGGACTACTATGCTCCTAGAGTTGCATTTCACGGGGTTCACCCTCTGGAATAATGCTGCGCGTTAAAATCTTCGATTTTATTCAACAGGGTAAACCTGTAACCAATAAATACAGCAGCCGATAAAACAATAAAACATGCTGTAAAACATTGTTTATTGTAACTTGCTGACAGACAATAACACACACGTTTTTAGCTACACGGTCCTAGTTTATGTTTGGATTTTTTACTTATTGTTTTTATTATTGTTTAACCTTTTTAAATCATATAAACATTACCTATGAAATCAATTACCATCCATCCATCCATCAGACAATGTGCCTGTTCCGGGTCGAAAAAAATCACAGAATTATAATTTTTGGATTACCGATAAGTTTTAATCAATCTAATTATTACTAATGGAAACATAAAACCCCGTACCCTCTAACCTTTTTAACACCTCACCCCTGTGAACAACCCTGTTGCCACCATATCACAAGTATTTCTGATTGCTACAATTGCCATGCTTGTAGTTTGGTTGCCCTTGTCAAACAGCAATGTTTTGATGAACGGGATTCAAACGGCCAAATCATTTAATATCTTTTATGAAATATTTTCTGTCAAAGGGGTAAAAGGGAATTCGAAAGCCATAGAGGGGAATAGGGTCGAGATTGGACAAATAATCAGAACATATAAAGAAAGGGAAACAACCAAAAACAATACTTCACTCCTAATAAAACATCAATTCTGGTAGGTCCCTTTTGGTGCAAAGGTACAAAGAAAATTGAAGCCTTATATTAACATATTATATGGGTTTTTTGAATGCAATTTAAAATTTAACTTATGTAAAACCATGTAAATAAAATTGACATATGGAATCTATTAAAATTAAACAAAAAATATTAGCTTTTATTATTATAGGTACTATAGTAGTCGTTAATACCAAAATTGTTTTTTTCAATGACACTAGTCTCAGTTTACATTCAATAACGAATGCATTTGCTTATGGAGAATTTGATGATGATGACTGGCAAGAAGAACAGGATTGGATACGACAAAGTCGTAAGTGTTTTAACTATTACTATGTAATGGGGGTTGAATATGAAGAGGTTTGTGATTGTACCTATGATATAGGAATCTGTCCTCTCGGTTCTGTAGATGATTGTTTTGATGAAGGTGGTATACATCAAATTGGAGGAAAAGAAAACTGTCGTCTTAATGGAAATATGTACTAAAAGGCATTGTTATTAATTGTAAATTGTTTATGATGAGATTGTCCAGATATTTTTTTATCGAGATTACTTCTTATGTTTTTCATGTGATCTAATCAATCTTTCTGGTCAATCTCATTTATTCAATAATAGTTTTGATTTAACAAAAAACCAAGAATATAATGAGAAGTAAAAATATAATAATAATTGTTGTCACCCTCTTTCTTTATTCATGTGGTGGTAATAAACAACATTCAAGTAATGTTAATAAAAAACCAATCAAAACATTGCCTGTGATAAATAGTGAGCCGGGTTACCTTGATGATTTGCATGTAGGCACATATGAATATATTCCTTTGGAGACAAACGAAAATATATTACTGACTGGCATAGATAAAATGCTATCTGATAGTTTATACTATTATATTTTAGATACGAAATCAAAATATGGGTTACATGTATTTAATAAGAAAGGAGCATTTGTCAGAACAATTTCAAACAGAGGGAAAGGTCCTGGTGAATTTGTTAATATTTATGATTTTGATATTGATAAAAATGGTAATTCATATCTGTTAGATGCTGATAGAATGCGGATATTAAAATTTGATTCCCATGGAGTTTTTAAAGAAGAATTTGAATATGGCTTTAGAACAGCCAATTTTGCATATTTGGGTGCTGATAACTTCTTATTTTTTCAAAAAGGGAGGCATCAATTAAACAAAAAAAACAGATATGATTTGATTATATGGAATGGCAAATCCGGAAAAAAATCAGGGTATATCCCATTGTCAAAAAGATCTGTCCCATACGGTATGTTTAGTTCTTTTTATCGATCAAATGAAAAGATTTATTATTGTCATTTTTTCGGGGATAAAATATATGAAATTGTCAATGAGAAGCCAATTGTAAAATATAATTTGCAAGTAGGAAAGTTTTTTCCTGAGAATGACTTGTTTGCAGGAGAAAACGCGGGTGCAAGGGAAGTTAAAATGGCAATTGATAGAATTAATAAAAACTACAGTAACAGTCTATCTAATTATTATGAGACAAATGATATTGTGGTTTTTAAAATAAGGCTGGGTGAAAAATCTCTATTTTGCCAATATTGGAAAGAAAGCCAGCAGTTCTTTACTTTTGACCTTGGTTCAAAAAGAAATCCATTAGAGATACAAAATCATTTTAGCCCAGCAAAAGTAATTGGTGTCGATGACAACTATTTTCTTACCTATATGATGCCCTATACTTTTTCAAACTTGAAAAGGGCCAAAAAGAATGGGTTTTTAAATATACAAGATGAAAAATTTGATAAAATTCTTGAGACATTAGATCCAAAGGATAACCCCGTCATTGTTAAATATAAATTTAAAACAGAAAATGAAAATTAAATTATTAATAATTATATTATTTGTATTGATTAATGCAATAGAGCTGTTTTATATAAAACAACTACAATCAAAAAGTTTAAATGAGATAAATTCAATAAATTCTGAGTTGTTAGACTATAAATATAGCTTAGAAAAGATGCATCAAGCAAGAAATACGGTTTTTAAAAATGATTATGTAATAAAAAATGATTCAATTAATGTTAAATTATCCGTTCTAGATTTAGATAAGAAAATTATTTTCTGGCATTCTTTGTTGAGTTGTAATACTTGTGTTAACCAAGAAATTGATTTTATTAATAACATGGATGACGATGTTTTACGTAGTCAAATTCTTGTATTTGTTGAAAATATTGACTTTGTACAATACAACAGATTAAGAAGGCAGCTAAATAAAGAGATTGATATTGTCAGAATTAATCATCAATTATTTAGTGAGGTAATTGATGGTAATGAACCATTTTATTTTACAGTAGATAAAAATATGTGTCTTACCAGTATTTATTTTCCAAAAAGGTTGACAAATAGTTATAAATGTAAATATTTAGAGATAAATAAAAATCATAATTTGCTTCAGTTGTAGTTGGTGATATTGTCTGTATAATATGTAAAACAATAATAATATTATAAAGATAGAATTATGTAATTCGTACATTTTAGACATAGGTATTTTCAAATTATCGCAGACCTAAAATTCTGAATATCAAAACTTAAATGAGACAAAACACTTACCTGCAAATCGCGCCAATCACGTTGCTTTTCCTTACGGCATCGTGCAACAACAAAACCCAAAGCGCCTAAGAAACCGGACGTGCGAGGCAAATACAACAGCGCAACATTGTTCAAATAATGGATTTTCAACCTGTAACCTAAAACCAATAAACCTACAAGCAGACAAAACAATAAAAACATGCTGTAAAATATTAATAACTGTAACTTGCTGGCAAACAATACATACATACACGTTTTTTCGGCGCACGGTCTTGGTTTATGTATGGATTATTTATTCATAGTTTATATTATTGTTCAACCTTTTTAAACAAACAAACATTACCTATGAAACTAACTTCCGCTATAAAATCAAAGTGCCCTTACCGCACCGGCAAAGCCCACAAGATTATTTTAGTATTACCATCAAGTTTTAATTAATACGTATTGGCATATGTATATCGATACCCCAATCAATATTCGAACTAACATACGCTCAACAGGTAAATTGACTGAGCATAATTCAGACAATGAACCGATCATCATAAAGAAAAAAGATGACCGAATGTTGGTTTGCATCACTTTATACAATGAAACAGATCTTCCTTTATTATTGACACTTTACTCGGTTTCTTTGGCAATAGCTCATTGTTATCAAGAGTCAACAATATCGGAGAAGATTTCTTTATGCATTATTGGCGATGGTTACGACCGGTTGTCACCAACAGCACTGAAATTGTTTGATACATTAGGACTTTTGTGCAATAAAAAGCATGACAAACAAATAAAACTTTACGACAATAGCTTGGATCCATCAATGCTTGAGAAAATTCTTTTGCAACGAATGTTGATGCAAAACTCTGAACAAAAGTGGAAATTGTTATACAAAAGCTGGTTGCATGAGAACAGGGAGTATTTGCCAATAACATCAAAAGTACCGATCAGGACGTTGGTTTGCTTAAAGCATGAAAATAAAGGAAAGCTTAATTCCCATTGGTGGTTTTTCCGTTTTATTGGCAAACAGATCAACCCCGAATTTTGCTTTCAATTGGATACAGGCACTATGCCGGGAATATCTTCAATATCTGCCTTAAAGGCCTTTATGGATAAAAGTTCGAATACAGGAGCCATTGCGAGCAGGGTTTTGGTCCCTTCGGGTGTTTCGTGGCTGAAACCCATACAAGCATGGCAATATGGCGATTTTGTATATCAAAAACTGTTTGATTGGCCAGCCGAACTGATGAGTGGATACCTAACAGTGTTGCCCGGTCAATTTTGTATATTCCGTACAAAAGCATTAAATAATCATAATTCCAATAATGATAACAAAAGTAGTACTTACATTGACCCCCTTGATTATTATTTCAGGGGGTTAAACCAGCTTGGAGCTTTCGAAAGCAATATGTTTTTGGCCGAAGACCGGGTGCTTGGCTACGAAATCATATCAAAAAGCGAAAAGGAGTGGCGTTTAGACTTTGAACCCTCTGCCACTTCTATAACCGACACATGCGACAGTTTACATGAATTGTTTCAGCAGCGTAGAAGGTGGATCAATAGTGCATTTGCCTGTAACTTCTGGCTGATTGTAAAGATATTGGGTTTTTTGAAAAACAGCCGTTCGGGATTCTTGTTTAAAATACATACCATTATGGCGGTTCCGTGGTTAATAGTCAATAATATGGCACAATGGTTCTATCCTACCGCATTGCTTATTGTATTATCTATTGCATTTAAGCATTTACCTTTTAATGTTAGTATTGCTCATTTTACATTTAATGCAGGCAGCATGTTGCTCGTTTTGTTTTACGCCCTAATCCTGTTGCAGGTTTTAGTATTTTACAATGTAAAAATTTTTACTAAACATTTATTTATTGTTAAGCTCTGTGTGGCATTTCAATCCTTTATTCTTTTGTTTGGGGCATTATGGTATACTTATGATCACTTTTCGGTGTTGACAGGTGAGATGAGCTTGTTGCCCATATTTGTTGCCGAAATGGTTCTTTTTGTTATAACTGCAGCCTTCTATAGTGGTCATTTATTGAAGGGGGTTATCAAGCATATTGTTCCCTATTTTTTGTTCCGCCCTCATTACTGTCCCATTAAAATCTTAAAAAGTTCTTTGAAAAGTTTGAAATTTAGTTAGTTGTAGACGTTTTCCGAGCGAACGGACTTGGATTTTTAGTTTTGCATCAGATTAATCTGATTGCATATGTATCAAGACAAATACGTTTTCG
>JASMTI010000251.1:0-27453 GCA_041694375.1 Bacteroidales bacterium
ATCCATCAATCCTTTTCATTCGTTTATATTTAATTAATTATCTTAGGCAATTCATGGAACTCGCACAAAATTTGATCATATTTCTGTGTAAAATATTTGCTGAAATTTTATGCTCGTTTCATTACTTTTGTGTTTATGATTGACCAGGCAACCATCGATAAGATAATGGACACCGCTGACATCGTTGATGTGGTGGAAGATTTTGTATCGCTCAAAAGGCGGGGCGTTAATTATCTTGGTTTATGTCCTTTTCATAACGAGAAAACCCCTTCGTTTACAGTTTCGCCCGGCAAGCAAATTTATAAGTGCTTTGGTTGCGGCAGGGGGGGCAGCCCGGTAAACTTTATTATGGAGCACGAGCATCTTACTTTTGTTGATGCACTAAAGTACCTGGCCAAAAAATATCACATCGAGATTGTTGACAAGGACGAAACACCTGAAGATGTTGACCGCCGCAACAAGCGCGAGAGCCTGATGATTGTGTCGAAGTTTGCACAAGAATATTTCTCCAATGTGCTTTTTAACGAAAACGAAGGCCGTACCGTTGGGCTGGGATACTTCAGGGAGCGCGGGTTCCGCGATGATATCATCAAAAAATTTGAACTGGGTTTTAATCCAGGCAACAAAGATACTTTCACACAGGCAGCGCTTCGGAATGGTTATAAAATGGAATACCTCGAAGAAACGGGGCTTACCATAAAACGTGACGAATGGGTGCGCGACAGGTTTGCCGGGCGCGTAATGTTCCCCTTCCATAACCTTGCCGGGCGTGTTATTGCCTTTGGGGGCCGTATTCTGAAAACCGACCCCAAAGCAGCTAAATACCTCAACTCACCTGAGTCGGAGATTTATCACAAGAGCAAAGTGCTTTACGGCATCTACTTTGCCAAAAATGCCATTTCGCGTGCCGACAAATGCTACCTGGTTGAAGGCTACACCGATGTGCTTTCGATGCACCAGTCGGGCATTGAAAATGTGGTGGCATCATCGGGTACATCGCTTACAGCCGACCAGATAAGGTTGATTAAACGCTTCACGCCCAATGTTACTATTATTTACGATGGCGACAAAGCGGGAATAAAAGCTTCGCTCAGGGGGATCGATATTGTGCTGGAAGAAGGCGTGAACGTGAAAGTTGTGCCACTGCCTGAAGGCGAAGACCCCGACTCGTTTGCGCGGTCGATGAGCTCAACTGAGCTGTTAGAATACATCGATAAAAATGAAACCGATTTTATTCGTTTTAAAACCAGGATGTTGCTCCGCGAGACTGAGAACGACCCGGTTACACGTGCCCGTGTGATCAGCGAGATTGTGCGGTCAATTGCCGTAATACCCGATAATATTACCCGTTCGGTGTACATCAAAGAATGCAGCAACATGCTTGAGGTTGAAGAAAGTATTCTTTATGCCGAAGTACGCAAAATTAAGTTTAAACTTACCGAAGAGCAGGTTGTAAAAGAAAAGCGTGAAGAGTTGCGTAAAGCCTCGCGTGATAAAGCCAACGGTGTTAAAAAAGATGTTGTAAAGCCTGCCACCAACCCTTGTGAAATTGAAGAAAAAGCTTTGCTGAGGGTTTTGATCCGGTATTTTGGTAACGAGCTTTTTAAAATTGAAGACGAAGAAAGCCACCAAGAGCGTGTTGTGAAAGTAGGCGAATATATACTTTCAGAGATAGAAGCAGATAACTTAAGCTCTGTGGACCCACTTACCCAAAAAATTATTGAAGAATTTAAAGAACATCAGTTTGAAGATTATTTCAACCCGCAACGGTATTTCTCACATCACCCCGATGGTGAAATTAACAGCATGGTAAGTGGTTTGCTGGTCGATAAGCATATCGAAAGCATGATATGGAAAAAGAAGGGGGCATTTGTTGAGGACGAAGATGAAATATTGCACCTGATTGTCCCGCGCTTAATTGAAGAGTATAAATTGCGGCATGTAAAACTGATGATTTCAGAGATTATGCGCAAAATCGGATCAATGCAGAGCGCCGACGATTTGGAGAAGATACTCGAACTGCAGGGGGTTATTACCAACCTGAAACAGGTTGAGAAAGAATTGTCGAAAAAATTGGGGCAACGCGCCATTACATCATAATAATAATTAAAAAGCAATATGAGAACTGTTTTTATTGAAGACAAGAAAGAAATTGAAGCAATCATCCGGGCATGTAAAACCTGCTTCCTGGGATTGAGCGATGAGAATAACCAGCCTTATGTGGTTCCCATGAACTTTGGCTATGCCGACAATGTTATCTATCTGCACTCGGGGCCGGAAGGTAAAAAATGGGAGATGATGAAGAAAAACCCCAAAGCCTGTGTTACTTTCATGCTTGGCGAGGAACTGGCATGGCAGGATGAACATGTGGCATGCAGCTGGCGGGTGAAGTCGAAAACCGTAATAGCCGAAGGTGAGATTGAATTTGTTGATGATTTTGACGAAAAAACAGAAATACTGCATGTTTTCATGGCCCAGTACAGCGACCGTGAGTTTAAATTTAATGCCCCGGCTGTTCGCAATGTGGGGATTATGAAAATTAAAATAGATACCCTTAAAGCTAAAGAATTTGGTGCAAAGGCCGAAACACCCTGGAATAAGTAGAACAATTAATTTGGATAAAGAAAATAAAAATAACGATTTAGTTTTGGTAACCGGTGCAACCGGGATGCTTGGTTCGCGGGTGGTATACGACCTGGTTGTCTTGGGCTTCAGGGTACGGGCAATATATCGTAACCCAAAGCGGATTTCACAGTTTGAAAAGAACATCAGTTATTATACCCACGAACCTCAAAAAGTGAGCTCAGTTGTTGAGTGGGTCCATGCCGATGTTACCGAATATGCATCATTGACAGATGCGTTAGAAGGTGTAACCACCGTTTATCATTGCGCTGCCATGGTTTCTTTTTATAAACCCGACCGTCCCTTAATGTACGAAGTGAATATTTATGGCACCGAAAAACTCGTTAATGCCTGTGTGCTTAAAGGTGTGCAAAAATTGTGTCATGTGAGCTCGGTTGCAGCGCTTGGCAAAGCCGAAGAAGGTAAAATGGTTGATGAAGAAACCAATTGGTTGCCAAGTAAAAGAAATACGGGTTACAGCATTGCAAAATATTATTCCGAAATGCAAGCTTGGCGTGGCATGCACGAAGGCCTTGATGTTGTGGTTGTTAATCCTTCAATTATTCTCGGGCCTGGTGACTGGACAAGCGGGAGCCCTGCATTTTTTGATCAAATTTATAGGGGGCTTAAATTTTACACCACCGGCTTAACCGGTTTTGTTGATGTGAGGGATGTTTCAAAAGCTATGTTAATGCTTACAAACGAACATTTATCAGAGGCAAAGGGAAACCGTTTTCTTCTTAGCTCTGCAAATTATTCATATAAAAAAATGTTTGAATTGATTGCCCGTGCTTTAAATGTAAAAGCACCGCCGGTTAAGGCAGGTAAGTTTCTTACGGCCATAGCTTGGCGTGTAGCCCTTGTTGCGGCAAAGTTGAGTGGAAAAAAACCCCTTATTACAAAAGAAAATGTGCGGAATGCCTCGAACCAAACTTATTTTGACGGGTCACGAATTGAAAAAGATTTTGATTTTCAGTACCGTGAAATCCCTGAAACGGTAAAAGAAGTCGCCGACATGTACAAAAGAAACTTATAACTAAATAAAATGATACCTGTTTCGCTTTCCATACAAGGTTTATATTCGTATCAGGAAAAACAAACCATCGATTTTACCAAACTTACTTCAGCCCGGCTTTTTGGAATTTTTGGTACCGTGGGCAGCGGAAAATCGTCAATTCTTGAAGCCATAACTTTTGCCATCTACGGTAAAACCGACCGCCTTAACCTGACGGGCGACAACCGTAATTATAACATGATGAACCTGAAATCGGACGAGATGCTCATCGATTTCATTTTCGAAACCGGCAAAAATCAAACCCCATACCGTGCCACTGTAAAAGGCAGGCGCAACAGTAAGCGTTTCGAGGATGTAAAAAAGCTTGACCGCGCAGCTTACCGGCAAGCCAATGACGAATGGATACCAGTTGAACCGGCAACACTCGAAACAGCAATAGGCCTGAGCTACGAGAATTTTAAACGCACCATTATTATCCCTCAGGGGCAGTTTCAGGAATTTTTGCAACTGGGCAACAAAGACCGCACCCAGATGATGAAGGAGTTGTTCAACCTCGAAAAATTTGAATTTTACCACAAAGTAACAGCACTTGAATCGGTTAACAACGAAAAGAAACAAAACATTGAAGGACAACTTCAGCAACTTGGGACCGTTGATCCAGGTCAACTTGAAGCATACGAAACCCGGAAAGCTGAACTTCAAAAAAATCTGGCGGCAGAAAATGAAAAGCTTGCCAAGCTGAGAACACAGGAACAACAATGGCAGCAACTGCGTGATCTTCATGCAAAACTGAAAAAAGCTCAAAATGAGTTGGGCGTACTTACGAAACAAATGCCCCATTATACTGCACTTGAGACAAAAATTAACCGCTATGAACAATGCCTGGTTGGTTTCAAGCATCTGGTCGACACACTCAAAACGACCAAAGAAAAGGCTGCACGGCGCAGAAGACAAATAAAAAACGACACCGAAAAGCTCGAAAATGAAAAAGTTGACATTGAGAAGCTGGAAAAATCATTATCGGAGATAAAACCTGCCTACGACAAGCGCGAAGGGTTAAAACAAAAAGCCGACGAGTTGCTCCGCGTAACAAAAATCATCGAACTTGATAAATCCATAGCATCCGAGGGCGAGAGACTTAAGAAAGGGGATAAAGCGATTAAAGAAAAGGACGGGGAGATACAAAAAGCGAAAGATGAAAAAACCGATGTCGAAGGTCAGCTGAAAACGCTCAAGGCATCACTGCCCGACATGAACGAACTGGCCAATGCAAAATCGTGGCATGTTGAATATCAAAGTATCAATAAACAAATTCGTGAGACTAAAAGTGAACTTGAACGTGCCGAAAATGAAATCAAAAATACGCATGCCGGGTTTCAGGAAGTCTTAAAATCCATGCCGCAACTGGATGACAATAACACGGCTGAAGATGTTATTGCTTTTCTTCGCGGAAAAATCAAAGATATCAGCCAGAAACAAAAAAATATCGACTACCATGTAAATAATCTTAATGTAAAAGATCAATTGCAAAAGTATGCCGAAAACCTTCACGATGGCGATCCTTGTCCTTTATGTGGTTCGAAACACCATCCCGAAATATTCAGTGCAGGGGAAATTAAAACCGAATTGGAAAAATTAAATGCCCAAAAAGATAATCTCGAAAAGGACTCAGAACATTGCCGTGAATTTATAGAGAAAGTAAAAGAACAGGAAAGCCATCTGAAGTTTAACAGGCAACAATTTGAATTGATTAATAACAAACTGAAAAAACTTAATTCGGATTCAGAATTGCATAAAGCAGTTTTTAAATGGCCGAAATACGAAAACGAACAACAGCTTGCCCGGGCTTTTCAGAATGCTTCGGAGGTGCAAAAAAAAATCGAAGAAACGGAAACGCGTATTGATAAAATTATAGCCGGGATTGATAAAAAACTTGCCGAAAAGGAACGCTATACAAAAGAAATTGAAAAAATACGTACCAAGGTAACCGAACAAACCTCGGAGGTGAAAACCCTGAGCAGCCAGTTAACTAAGGTATCAGCCGAAGAATACCGGCAAAAAGCAATTCCGGAGATTCAAAAAGAAAAAGAAGCACTCATTGAGACGTACAATAAACTTGGCAAAAAATACGAGGATATTAACAGCCAACTTACAACACACCGGAAAACACAAGACACACTGAATGGAAGCCTGGAGGCCAACAAAAAAGAATTGGCACAGGAAGATGACGGTATCGTTAGCCTTAACAGGCAACTCGGTGAGCAGTTGAAGAAATCGGCATTCGAAACGCTGGACGAGGTAAATGATATTTTGGCACAACCTTTTAGCCTCGAACAGGAAAAAGCAAATGTTAGCAATTTCAAAGAAAAACTATCAGACTGGAAAAACCAGCATAAAAATATTGAAGAAGAAATAAACGGCCGCGAATATAATTCAGAGGCGCATGAAAAACTGAAAGCCGAAATTCAGTCTTTGAGTGAACAGGCAAACCAAAGAAATCAGGAGCTGGGACGTGTTGAGGAGCTTTTGAATAAGCTGAAAACCGATATTGAAAAGCACAAAAACCTTTGTAAGCAGCTTAATGCCCTTGAACTGCGTGGTGAAAATATTAAAACCCTGAAATCGTTATTTAAGGCCAGCGGCTTTGTGAATTACATTTCTTCGGTGTACCTGCAAAACCTTTGTAATGCTGCCAACGACCGTTTTTTCAAACTAACCCGCCAAAAGTTAAGCCTCGAAATTACCGGTGACAACAATTTCATTGTACGCGATTTTATGAACGGCGGCAAAACCCGCAGCGTAAAAACCCTTTCGGGCGGGCAAACATTCCAGGCTGCCCTTTCGCTGGCATTGGCACTGGCCGATAACATTCAAAAAATAACCGAATCGAACCAAAACTTCTTTTTCCTTGACGAAGGTTTCGGTTCGCTCGACAAAGAATCGCTCGGAGTGGTATTCGACACACTGAAAACCCTGCGTAAAGAAAACCGCATAGTGGGCGTTATTTCACACGTCGAAGAAATGCAACAGGAAATCGACATTCACCTGCGCATTGAGAATGATGAAAAAGAAGGAAGTTTGATAAGAAGAAGCTGGAGCGTGTGATGAAACTTATCATTGCAAACTAACCCGCCTTTTTGTAAATTTATACCATTTATTATAACCACAGTAAACATTAACACACCCGGATATGACATCAGAAAAGTTCAACATTGACCCCCAGCAGCTTGAAAGCGATTTAAACACGATTATCACCAATGCCAAAACCATACATAACACCCCCGAAAACAAAAAGCTTGCACTTTCGTGCATCGACCTTACAACGCTAAACTCAACCGACACGGAAGACAAAGTAAAAGCTTTTACCCAAAAGGTGAACGATTTCCCTAACCACTTTGAAGGACTCGAAAATGTAGCTGCCATTTGCATTTACCCCAACATGGTAAAAGCCGTGGAAGAAACACTGGAGCTGCCCGAGGTAAATATCGCCTCGGTTTCTGGCGGTTTTCCTTCCTCTATGACTTTCACCCCGGTGAAGGTTGAAGAAACTAAAATGGCCATTGATTCGGGTGCCGATGAAATTGACATTGTACTGGCCCTTAGTCATTTTTTGGCCAATGAATTTCAGGAGGCGCATAACGATATTGCGGCCATAAAAAATGTTATGGGCGATGTGCACCTTAAAGTAATTCTCGAAACCGGTGCACTCGAAACACCTGAAAACATTTGGAAAGCCTCGATGCTGGCCATTAATGCAGGTGCCGACTTTATAAAAACATCGACCGGCAAATTGAACCCTGCGGCCACGCCTATGGCTGCGTATGTAATGTGCCTGGCCATTGCTTATCATTACCAAGAAACCGGCGAGAAAATTGGTTTTAAACCGGCTGGTGGCATTTCAACCCCCGAAGATGCACTTGTTTATTTGTCGATTGTGAAGGAAGTGTTGGGAGATGAATGGCTCAACCCAACCTTGTTTAGGATTGGTGCCAGCAGGCTTGCCAATAATTTGTTGAGCGACATCCTGGGTAAAGAAGTGAAATATTTTTAAGTGGATAAAAAAAATGCTGTGTATCATATCACCTGAAAACCGTCCGGGGTTTAACCTCGCCGCCGAGGAGTATTTCTTTAAAAACTTTGCCGAGGATATATTTCTTCTTTACATCAACACACCTTCGGTGATTGTTGGAAAGCACCAGAATGCGCTGGCCGAAATTAACCCACAATATGTACGCGAAAACAACATTGCTGTAATACGGCGCTTATCGGGCGGTGGGGCTGTTTACCACGACGAGGGCAACCTTAATTTTTCGTTCCACCAAACCGTTGACGACCCCGCTAAAGTTTCGTTTAAAATTTTTAACGAACCGGTTGTAAAGGTTCTTCGAAAACTGGGGGCTCCGGCCGAAATTAGTAAGCGCAACGATATTTTTGTTGACGGGCTAAAAATATCGGGCCATGCCGAACATGTGTTCCGTAACCGGGTGTTGAGCCATGGTACTTTACTTTTTAATGCCGACAAGGAAAAACTTTCGAAAGCCATCAAAAATACTTCGGGCACGTTTAACGGGAAAGCCATACAATCGGTACGCAGTAAAATTGGTAACATTTCTGATTTTACAGGAACATCAATCACCATCGAAAGGCTGGCAGATGAAATTTTAAAGCAAATCCTTTCAGAAGTCGATGGTGCAAAAACGTACACGCTAACTTCGGATGATGTTAGGAACATTGAACAACTCGAAACCGAAAAGTATGCAACCTGGGAGTGGAATTTCGGCTATTCGCCCAAATACCGGTTTACAAAACAGGTAGATGAAACCGGCATCTCGGTTTCTGTTGAAAAAGGTGTAATGACTGAAATTGAAATTACGGGTTCATTTTTCAACGATGATGAAAAAAATGCTGTAATTGAAGCACTTAAAAACTCTTTTCACCATTACGGACAAATAAAAGCCTTGCTGGACGTTCCTGTATTGGCCAAAGATAAACAAGATCAATTATTAGAGTGCCTCTTTTAATTATTCATCTCTTACTTCAACTGTTTTTTCCCGGGTGATGACCCTGCCATTCAACAGTTGAACCTTAACCTGTATGGTAAAATCGGATACTACAGCACTTGTTTGTACCCTTGCTTTTACCTTTCCATCGTTGTTGATTTTAGCGTTGGGTTGCCAAAGCAGGGTTGTTTGATATTTCCACACATCCGGTTCAAAGTCATCGTAGCTGAATGTTTTTGAGTATGCGGTGTCCCCTTTCCCTTTGCTTGTGTCATGTCCGCCGTTTGACCCATGGGTGCGTATTTCAATGATGCCAACACTGTTAAGTCCGGTGTAGCGCTGAATATCGACAGGTTTTGTGCTGATGTTAATTGATTTTACATCGTAAGGTGAAATCTGGCTTAGGGCATCAATACTGGTTCCCACTTTTTGTCCGTCGATGACAATTAATGCCCCTTGCTGAAAATTGAGTGAATTTCGCGAACCATAAAACACGATCTGGTTATTGATTATATCAAAAGGCTTGAGGGTTTTTATCACATCAAGTATGGTGGAGCCAGATTTCAGCATTTTCTCAACTGTGCCCGGGCTTTTGGGGCGTTGATCCTTTGTTTCGGTGCCTACCTCGTGCAATAACTTTTCATTTTGCTGATAATAACTATGGGTGTTGGGCCCATAAGCTGTATCACGCTCAAATTGCCGTGTGAGCAACATGTCGGATAAAATTTGGTCGAATGACCGGCCAAGCTCAACATGATAGGTTTTGTTCCCTTCGTTGTTTACCGCTTTAATGGCCATGTTGGGGACACGGGTTAGCCCTTCAAACAAAAACTGCCCGTTTTGGTTTGTTTCTACAGTTTTAAGCGCATGCTCGTCGCGGTGACGTAGAATAACCCTGGCCCCGGATACCGGCTTGCCGTTTTTATCGGTAACCGTACCTGCAATACCTTGTTGTGTCGCGGCAGATGTTGCCACGCTCTCCTGAAGAATATCGCCGATGGAATAATAATCATACGAGTTACCCAACAGTTCAATGTTACAGATATAGCGGTTTAAAACATTGGTGGGTGGGTAGCTAGTCAAAGGGTTTTCAAAAAAGTTGAGATGCTTTTTGTTTACATTGTTAAAGAGATTTTGTTTGTCAACAACCTTCAGGTTAACATCAACAACCGAATGCGTTTTTAATAACTTGTTTAAATCCACCTCAACATCAAAGGCTTCGTTCGTTTTGGCTACCGGAGGGGTGATATTGATGTCAAACTGCTCAGGGGCAACAGCTTCGTCGCAATATATCAGTCTTTCGGATACCACTTGAGCATCCGGCGAAAGAATGGCAACATGGATAATATCGTTGGGGATATTAGCAGTATTAATTTGAAAACTGTTTTTATTTTTTGCTTCAAATGCGAACTGCAAATGTATTTGTCCATTCGATAGTACAACAGCATTGTATTCGCGCCCCAGGTGGTTTCCCGAGTTTATCACATCAATCCATACCTGCCTGTTTTTTACTTTATTCAAATGAATAGCCGTGCCATTTAACACGGGCGAAGGCAATTCAAACTGCTGGCCCCTGCCATATTCTGATTCAATGACCAGGCTGTATTGGTTTTGAGAAACAGGCATCAGGCTGAGCAGGCCAACATGGTTTTTCAGTATTTTTGCAAGACCCGAGCGGTGCCCCGTTTGGTCGTAAATGGTGCCCTCAACACTTACCGGTTGGCCAAACGGGTTGAAGGCACGATAAACGATGCGTTGTTGCTGGTTCGACAGCAGGGTTTTGCCTTCGGGGTAAAATTTTACCTGTAGCCGGTCGGATGTGGTAGGTACATGAATTTTACGTGAATTGTTGCCGCGCCCGATTATTTTTATATCGAAATAAAACCCGTGTTGGAGTTTGTCAGGGAGTTGGTATTCCAGCTCAATGGCCTCGCCTGTAGCAATTCGTGTTTTTTTGTTAAATATCTCAACATCATTATCGAAAAGCGATACCGAGATGCGTTCTTTGCGTGATGAATTTGTAAGCGGTTCAAGGTTGACTGTAAGTTTGATGTCATCGCCTGTATCGTATAACTTTTTATCGGTTGAAGCTTGAATCGTGTAGGTGTTCCTGTCAAGCCGGTTAATGTACACGGGTTTTAAGGCGGCAAGCGATGGTTTGTTTATTTCGGGGCTTTCCGATTGGTAGGCCATGAGGCACATATGCCCGCATTCAGCCCACGGGGGCACGGTCATATATCCCGAAACCGATCCATTCTCGACCAGTTCCTGTTGGTCAACAACTATTTCGCCCGATTCGTTTTTCAGTACTACAACAAGCTTTTTGTTTTTGGCCGGTAATTGGTTTACCACGTTGTACAAGTTAATCTCGTACCATATTTTTTCGCCTGGGGCATATATGTCTTTGTCCGATTCCAGAAAAGCCTTATGTTGTACCTGTTCAATTTCATCAGGTTGTAGTGCTTTCTTCAGTTTCTCAACCGGATTTTGCCCTGCACCTGTATACGCCAGGGCCGTAAGTATTACACTAATAATTAATGTTTTCATATCTCATTGTATTAAGTTCAATATTAAAACCTTTACCCTGTGAAATAACGCTTGCGTTAAAATCTTCGTTTTTATTTTACAGGGTAAACCTGCAACCTGAAATCTGAAACCTGAAATCATCTAATTCCGGTATCGCACCACCAAATCATTTTCATCGAGGTTGCGGAGTGCTTTTACCAGTTCATCTTCGGGTTCAATCACATTGTAATTCTCCCAGAACGTCTGGTCATAATTTTTAATTTCTTCGGTAAAGATTTCATTCGACCGGAATGTTTCTTTACGGTCAAAATGTTCGATATTTCCTTTCTCTATTTGCGTGGTGATAATTTCAGAGGTACTCAAAAAATCTTTTCTTTCACGGCTTTTTCGGTCTTTAATCCTAATTTCAAAAATGCTCCTTGCCGAACGGAAGTACCATTTATTGTTCGCCTGTTTGTACTGTACCACATATTTTAGTTCGCGTGGCGTTGCCTTAATGTGCAGGGGTTTCTTGTGGATGAGGGCATCCCTCGTTTCTTTGAGTCCGGCACGTGTATATTCAAATTCAACACGCGCAAGTGCCCAGGTCTCGGTATCAAAATATAAAGTACCTTCGAAAAGTATATCACGAAGGTTGTAAACCGGTTTAAATTGCACAACGGCAGCAGGCCTGTTATTGATTAAGGTTACACGGTCAAACTTATATGAATAAAACTTACGAAATTCAGCATTTAAAAAACTTTCGTTGTTTTTCACCACGTCGAGTTTGGTAATGTAGTAGGGGCCTCCCATCAGGGTAAAACGTATGACGCTAACCGGTTTTGCATCGGCAGCCTTGCGGCCCTTAACCAGCCTCACGGCATCTTTATCATTACGGTTATAGGGGGCTTTAAGTATATTAACCACGGCCTCGGAAATGTTGGTGTACGATTCATTTTCTTTGGTCAGCTCGCGGTAAAAGGCTGTCAGCAGCACATCTTCGCGCTCATAGTTTTCATCGAGGTTTTTTTCAAAATTTTCAAAAATAAGTTCAGGGTTGTAGTTAAAAACATCAACGGTTTTGATTTTGTAGCTTATGTTGCGCAGTTGGATGGTGCGTGCCGTGTCAGAAAAATGTTGAACAGGCATGTGCAACATTTCGTAGCCCAGGCTTGAAAACACAAGCGTATCGGTTTGCAGGTTTCGTGGTATTTTCAACGAAAACCGCCCTTCCATGTTGGTGATGGTACCAATGGAAAGCCCTTTAAATGAAACATTGCAATAAGCTATGGGTTTTTGTTCCGATTGGTCGAGCACAAGGCCGCTAACTGTGAGCACATCCGGGGTGTCAAGTTTATTTGCGGTGCCTGGCTGATGAAAAAATATAACCTGCCTGCCTGTTACTTTATAACCCAACTCGGTTCCGGAGCTTATTATGTCCAGGATATCACCAAACAATTCGCCTTCAAAGTCGGCTTGTATAGTGTCGTTGGCATTGATTAACACGGGGTTGTATGAAAAATGGAGGTTGAGCATTTGCCCAAGTGTGTCGAGCAACTCTTTTTTGCTGATGTTTTCAATTTTCAAGTTTACACGCCTTGTCTCTATATCAGTTTGTGCCCATGCCTTTAGGGCAAGGGTACAAACCAACAATATGACAAAACCAATGTGCTTCATATTAAAAATTTCGCAATTCAGATTGCCCTGCAATAATAAGACCGTTTTTTAAATAATTGCTTCGAGCCTGAATGTCGTTTTTATTTCTTCGCCCCCGCGCAATAGTGTGAGGCGGATTTTTTTATTGTCTTTTTTCATGAGCTCAAGGTTAATATCGTTGAGCGTAAGGTTACGGTGATGGGTGAAATTAAGTTTTAGTATCTGGTCATTTTCCCTGATCCCGGCTTCCCAGGCTGGAGAGCCTTCAATAACGTTACTAATGGTGAAAACCGGGAGCCCCGGTACGGGGTTAATCACTTCAATTCCGCTCATGTTGTAGTTAAAATCGTCACCAAAGTCGGAATTCGGGTCAAGTATCATTCTTTTATTGTAATAATCGAGTGTTACGGTAAATCGCCTTAGTAGCTCACCGCCAATAGAGCCATTGCGTTTTTCCTGTTGAATGATGGCATTAATAAAAAATGATTGCGGGTACGAAACAATGGGCCGCGAAACCGGTTTTCCGCCAAGCCATACGGCACTGATACGTGCCTTGTGCCCATACAGGTCGCCACTAAGGCCAGTGCCCAGGTATGTGTGGATGTTTTTTTCGGGCAGTTGTATGGTTGAGTCCGTGTTGAGCGATATCCACAGTGCATCGCTGGCCCCGGTGTCAACCAGCAGTTTTACCGGTATTACGGTGCCATCCTCTTGCACCAGTTCGGTTTTTACAACCGGCTTGTTGCGTATAAAAGTAAGCGGCAGCACCACATCGTTGCGGCGGGGCTTGTATTTGAAAAACTGTGGTTTGTACAAGGTGATTTTTTCATCGTCGTAATCAATTTGTGTAATGTAATGCCTGAACATATCGAAACCAATAAGGCCGTGTACCGGCATGCCCAGTATTTGCGAAATTTGAAAAGATTCATCGAGGATAACGTTCATTTTTACATGCTCGGCTTTGAGTCCGGGCAGGGTCAGCTTGTTGTCGCCCGACTGGTATGCCTGGAGGGTTGAGTCGCTTCCCAGGCCATTGACGTCAATTGGTTTAATATATTTCAGGTCGAGCTCTTCAACCAGGGTGAGTTCTGTGATGATGGGGTCGCGTACTCCCGTGTCGAGAATAAAATTCATGGTGTCCGATTCGTTCACACTAACCGGGATAACAATGAGGTTGCTTATTTTTTTAAAATCGAAGGTTAACGATTCGTGGTTCTTATTATCGAACAGAAAACCGGTGTTGGGCTTGTTATAAAGCTCATCAAAATTGATGCTCTCGGCCATGGGGATGTAGTCGCGCACAACCAGCAGGTTATTTTCGATTTCGAAAATGAGGTAGTAATCATTCATTAGTTTTTCAAACACTTCGCGAACCGATTTATTAGAGATGCTCAGGTTTACCCTTTTGTTTTTTATCAGTTTCGAGTTGTAGTCGTAATCGAGGTTGAACTGTTCGCATATCTTTTCAATAACATTTTCCAGTGGCTCATTTTCAACATAGAGCGACATGTTTTGCTCAAGGATGTTTGATGGTTGTTGCGCAGTTAAAGTGAGCGTTCCTGCCAGCATTGCCAGGGTTGATAATATGGTAATTATAAATGTTCTCATGGCTGTCCTTTTTTAGTAAAACCTAATTGTTTCTGATATAGAATAAATTTTCATCCTGTTGATGAACATTCAAATTGAGGGTTGTTGCAATTACATCAAGCACGTAGCCGATGTCTTGCCTGTCGAACGAAGCTGTAATCATTTGCGAGGTGTCAACGCCGGCTTTTGCCTCAATTTCGGCATGATAAGTACGGTTCAATACATTGATGACTTCGGATAGCGATGCCGATTCAAAATTCAAGCGTCGTGTAAACCAGGCCAGGTCATTCAAATCATAGCTTTCAAATTTGGTAACCTTGCCTTTCTCGGCTGAAACAATACCTTTCTGGTTTTTCGCGAGTACAATTTTGTTATCAGCATTTTTATTGATTGTTCCTTCAACTTCAACGCGGCCGGTTTTAACGGCCACTTCCACGTTTTGGTTATTCGTGTATGAGCGGACATTAAATGAAGTCCCAAGCACCTTGACATCGGCATTGCCGGCTTTAATAATAAATGGGTGGGCCGGGTCGGGTGCAATTTCGAAAAAAGCTTCGCCTTCGAAATAGACTTTTCGGGAGTTGTTTGCAAATTTACGGGGCACTTTTAATGTAGAGCCATGGTTAAGCGTGACCTTTGAACCATCGGGCAAAACATAAGCAGGCCTGCTGAGGTCAGTGTTTTCGGTGCGATAGGTAGTGAAACGTCCGGGCATGGTAACTTGCCACACAATTAAGCTGGTAGCCACCAGTAAGGCGATGGTTGCAGCATACCTGAGCCAACCGTTGAGCGGCCTGATACGGAAATGTTTGCTTTCCGTTTTACGGTTCACGTTTTCCCAGGCTTTATCTGTGTTAAAATGGCTGAAACTTAATGCTTTTTCAGTTTTTCTGAAAAGAGCTTCCATGTCTTTCCATGAATCAGGTTCGGCTTTTGCCTTTTTTATCAATTCCCCCTCTTCATTGGTCAATTTTTCGCCGGAAAGGTATTTGGCAATAATATCATAATTTTCGCGCATCATGGTTTTCATCTTGGTTACATCAACATATTTTCTTGCTTGTATTATTTACGACACCCGTCGGCATTTTTACCCTTACCGCTGAAGAGAAATATAACAAGCCCGGTAATCATTTTTTTGTATTCATTCAGGTTTTCGCGTAAGGTTTTTAGGGCTTCGCCCATTTGCGCTTCAACAGTTTTAACCGATATGTTGAGTTTTTCGGCTATTTCGCGGTATTTTAAACCATACTCGCGGCTTAGTATAAAAATTTCGCGCCGGCGTGGTGGTAGTGCATCAATTTGGGCATTGATTTTTTTCATTAAGTCAACCTCTTGCATAAAATCATCATTGCTTTGTTCAATTTGGGTTTTTAGGTTGTTGAGTTTATGCTGGTCGACAATTTTTCTGTGTTTCAGCGCATTCAGGCTGCGGTTTCGTACCGAGCCAAATAAATAATTCCTGACAGACAGGGGGTCGGTCATTGTGTTTCGTTTTTCCCATATATTGATAAAAACATCCTGTACGATTTCTTCGGCATCATTATTGTTCCCAAGAAATTTCATTGCATAAAAACACAACGACTGGTAATATGCTTTAAAAAGGAGCTCAAAACTTTTTTTATCGCCGTTTTTTATGGCTGAAAAATATTGTTGGTCTTTTTCCATCGGGTTAAAATTCATTAACTCCAAAATACAAAATAATAATCATTTATGTATAATGACATTTGTAAATACTTTTACCCCTATTCTATCATAATTTATCTTTTAAAGGATGCATTTGTGTTCAAAACATCTTACATTTGAAAGTAAATAGCTTTTTGGGAACATGAAACGAATTCATATAATACTTATCATAACAACTTTAATATTACTTGTTTCAGTATATTGGGCCGGACGTTTATACACAAGTAAAATTAAAGAAAACGCGCTGCAAGGAGTGGAAAGGGAACTGCATTCGATTGCCCGTATTAAAACCGATAACTTTAAACACTGGTACGACGATGAGCTGAACGATTCCCGTTTGATAGCCCTAAACCCGGCATTGATTTCGACCCTTAACGACTGGAATAAATTAAAGACCGAAGAAAACTTAAACGCAGTTAATGAATTGCTAAGCGCCATAGGTGTTGAGCACAGTCATTCAAATGTTAGTTTATACAATGTAAATGGTAATTTGATAACATCCAATAATGCTTTATTGCCAAAATTAAACGATTCGTTAATTACCAAAGCCGCAAATTTGGGACAGGCCATTGTTTCCGGTTTTTATCGTTCAAGCGGGAAAGGAGATGTTATGTTAGGTTTTGTCTGTCCGGTGTTGAACGATAAAAATCAGACAGAAGTGGTCATTTCATTAACCCATAACCTTACAAAAAACTATTTCCCTGCATTTGAACAGTGGCCCGGAAATGCAGAAAGCGGACAGATATTGCTTGTTGAAAAAGCGAACGGTGATATCCGTTTTTTTAATCATACCGAGCCTGTTGCCCCAAAAAAAATTGTAGCAACACATCACGCCTGGAAGGAAATTATTACCAATTCTGATATGGATGATTTGGCCGAAGGTGTATTTATGTTGCCCGAATTCAATAAAACACCAGTAGTTTCGCACATTAACAATGTGCCCGGTACACCATGGTTTGTCATTGCAACCATGCACCAAAAAGAAGTGTTTTCGGAAACCAGTATGAAAACAAATTTCTTCTACAGTATATCAGGGGTTGTCATTATCCTTATCCTTATCATTATAGCTTATTTCCACCGCAGTAACCAGCGGGATTATTTTAAAAAGATGTACCTCGAGCACGAGGAGTACAAAACAACCTTGTACAGTATAGGCGATGGTGTTATTATAACCGATATGAAAGGAGGTATTAAAAACCTGAACCAGGAAGCCGAGAAAGTAATGGGCTGGACTGAAAATGAAGCAAGGGGCAAAAATATTGAAGAGGTATTTGAAATTGTAAACGAAAGCACCTTTGAGAAAGTAGAAAACCCGGTGAAAAAAGTGCTTGAACATGGAAAAATTGTAGGCCTTGCCAATCACACCATTTTAATTTCTAAAGAAGGTAAACAAATTCCGATAGCTGACAGCGGGGCCCCGATTTTTGACAGCAACGGTTCAATTTCGGGCGTGGTGCTGGTGTTCAGGGACCAAACCCGGGAGCGGGATTACGAAAATATACTTGAAGAACAACAACGGCAGATGTACACATTATTGTCGAACCTGCCCGGGATGGCATACCGCTGTAGAAACGATAAAAAATGGACAATGGAGTTTGTGAGTAAGGGCTGCCTTTTGCTCACCGGCTATTGGAACAGCGACCTGATCGAAAACAAAACCATCGCTTATGCAGATTTAATTGTGCCCGAAGAACGTGAAACCATTTGGGATGCCACGCAAAAAGCCATTGAAAACAACGAAAGCTTTCAGTTGGAATACCGCATAAAAACCAAAAACGGTGAAGAAAAATGGGTATGGGAAAAAGGCCGGGCTATTTATGATGAAAACGGAAAAGTTCAGGCAATTGAAGGTTTTATTAACGATGTAACCGAGAATAAAAAGATTGAGCATGAATTACAAAAGAGCCAAAAACTGTTTCAGAACCTGGCCACTAATGCAAGTGTGGGGATATTTAAAACCGACAAAGAAGGGCAAACAACCTACGTAAACCCCAAATGGTGCGAAATTGCAGGAATACAGGCTGGCGAAGCAATGGGGCTGAAATGGGCAAACAGCATACATCCCGACGACCGGGACATGGTTAGAAGTAACTGGCTGAAATTGGTTGCGAATCCTGACAGCTATACAACCGAATACAGGTTTTTACACAGCAACGGGGAAGTAGTATGGGTACAGGGACAAACATCGCCCGAGTATGACGGGGACGGAGATATTATGGGATATATTGGGACCATAACCGATATAACCGAGCGTGTTAAGGCCGAACAAAAAATTAAGGAGAACAATAACCTCCTGAACACGATAATCGAAAATATTCCCGATACAATTTACATGAAAGATTCAAAAGGCCGCAAAATTATTGCCAACAAAAATGATATCAAATTGTGTGGAGCTAAACGGTTTGAAGAAATTGAAGGCAAGACCGATTTTGAAATCTTTCCACGGGATATCGCCGAAAATTACTGGAAAGATGACCAGAAAGTATTAGTACACGGTGAACACATCATTAATAAAACTGAACACCTTGTAAACAAAGAGGGGGGCGAGCAATGGTTGCAAACTTCGAAAATACCTTTGAAAAATGATAAGGGCGAGATTGTTGGCCTGGTTGGCCTGGGCCATGATATAACGAAACAGGTTGAAGCCGAAAAAGAGCGGACAAAATTAACAACAGCCATTACCCAGGCACCGCTGATTGTTGTTATTACCGACACCGCTGGTGTTATTGAATATGTAAACCCTGAATTTACCGAGAGCACTGGTTATGCCTACGATGAGGCTGTGGGCCAAAAACCCAATATCCTGAAATCGGATACCAATACTGATGCTTTGTATTCCGAAATGTGGAGTATGATTACACGGGGCTATGATTGGCGCGGCGAATTGCAAAACAAAAAGAAGGACGGCGAATTGTTTTGGGTGAACGTTATCATTTCACCTATTGAAAATGAAAAAGGTGAAATTATTAACTATGTGGCACTTGAAGAAGATATTACCTATAAAAAAGAATTGATAGAGGAACTTGTACAAGCTAAAAACAAAGCTGAAGAAAGCGACCGGCTGAAAACTTCATTTTTGGCCAATATGAGCCACGAGATCCGTACACCGTTAAACTCGATACTTGGGTTCACCGATTTGCTAAAAGAAGCCGAACACCTGTCGAAAGCTGAACGGAAAGAATTTTCGTCAATCATAAACAAAAGTGCCGACAGCTTACTGCAAATCATTAACGATATTATTGATATTTCGAGCCTCGAAACCAGGCAGATGAGAATTTATCCTGTGCAATTTAAACTGAACCCGCTGCTTGATGCCTTATACACAGAATATAAGGGGCTTGCCGATAAATCATCGCATAAAATTGAAATAAGGCTCCTTAAGCCCGATGAAAATATTGAAATTACAACCGATAAAAACCGGCTGAACCAAATATTTGTGAATTTGCTCAACAACGCCATGAAGTTTACGCCCGAAGGATTTATTGAGTTTGGAATCACCAGTTACGATGAGCATTATATTTATTTTAAGGTTGAAGATTCGGGTATTGGTATATCAAAAGAGTTCCAGGAAATTATTTTCGACCGCTTCCGCCAGATTGAAAACAGTTCGACCCGTAAGTTTGGTGGCAACGGCCTGGGACTGTCTATTGTTAAAAACCTGATTGATTTTATGGGTGGCGATGTCAGCCTGAAGTCGGAAACCGGTAAGGGCTCTTGCTTTACTTTTTATTTGCCTAAATAAGAAAACAATCCATAGGCCGGCGTTGCTTTTTATTGGTTTATTTTTTTCCTTTACACCCTCAATCTGCAAAATCAATGGGAAACGATAGATATCCGTCGAAATTACTGGAAAATGCCGTAGAGGAATTTTCGAAACTGCCAGGCATCGGCCGAAAAACTGCTTTAAGGCTTGTGCTGCACCTTTTAAGGCAGGATCAAAGCGAAGTTGAGTCATTTGGGAATGCCGTAATCCAATTGAAAAAAGAAATAAAGCATTGCAAAGTGTGCCATAACATTTCGGACACCGAGGTTTGCAGTATTTGCTCAAACCCCGCGCGAACCGGGTTGGTTATTTGTGTGGTCGAAAGTATTCGCGATGTAATGTCGATTGAAAATACCCATCAGTTTAACGGGCAGTACCACGTGTTGGGCGGGGTAATTTCACCCATGGATGGCATAGGTCCCAACGAGCTTGAAATTGATTCGCTTGTTGAGCGCGTGCGTGAAAACGACACCGCCGAAGTTATTTTGGCACTTAGTACAACCATGGAAGGCGATACCACCAACTTTTATATCTATAAAAAACTAAAAGGTATTGAGGTTAAGGTTACCACCATTGCCCGTGGGGTGTCGGTTGGCGGCGAACTTGAATATACCGACGAACTGACCCTGGGGCGCTCAATTGTTAACCGTGTGGCTTACAATGATACGCTATCGCAATAAATTACGTTATCAATGATAAAGGAATACCAAATGAAGCTGTCGATTGTTATTGTCAATTACAACGTGAAACACTTTCTGGAGCAATGCCTGCATTCGGTCCGCAAAGCAATTCACAATATCGATGCCGAGGTTTTTGTGGTTGATAACAATTCGGTTGACGGTTCTATTGGTATGCTCGTACATAAGTTTCCCGAAGTAAAGCTTATAGCCAACAAACGAAACGTGGGTTTTGCCAGGGCCAACAACCAGGCTATTAAGCAATCAAAAGGTGAATACGTATTGTTGCTGAACCCCGATACCGTAGTTGAAGAAAATTCGTTTGAGAAAATCATCGCGTTTATGGATGCTACCCACGATGCCGGAGCATTGGGCGTTAAAATGATAGACGGGCGGGGCCATTTCCTGCCCGAATCGAAAAGGGGGCTGCCCACACCATGGGTGGCGTTCTATAAAATTTTCGGGCTGTCATCATTGTTTAAAAATTCAAGGCGTTTTGGGCGTTACCACCTGTCATACCTGGGCAACGATGAAATTCACAAGGTTGATGTGCTGGCCGGGGCTTTTATGTTTATGCGCCGGGAGGCACTTGATAAAACCGGCCTGCTGGATGAAGATTATTTTATGTATGGCGAGGACATAGACCTCTCGTACAAGATCACCCAAAGTGGCTACCATAACTATTATTACCCCGAAACAACCATTATTCATTATAAGGGCGAAAGCACCAAAAAAGGCAGCCTCAACTACGTGCGCATGTTTTACAATGCCATGATCATTTTTGCCCGCAAACATTTTTCGAAACAGTATGCCGGGTTGTTTTCATTTTTTATCCACCTGGCCATTTATATCAGGGCGGGTATTGCTGCTTTTCACCGTTTGGTGAAGAAGCTATGGCTGCCCATGCTCGATTTTGTACTGATGTGGGCAGGGTTTATGCTATTATTGCCATACTGGGAGGCTTACCGCTTTGAGCCCGGCTATTACCCCGGTTCGTTAATTAATTATATTGTGCCCGCCTACCTTTTGTCGTGGCTGGTGGCCATGTACTATTCAGGTGGGTACGACCGCCCCGTGAGCCTTTTAAAAATTGGAAAAGGGCTGGGCTATGGAACCATTTTTATATTGGTGGTTTATTCATTACTGCCCAATAGCTTGCGGTTTTCAAGGGCAATTATCCTGCTGGGGGCCGCCATGTCGACGTTTATTATATTGTTTGAACGTGTTGTGCTGCACTTTTTGGGCAACGAAAAATATAAACTTGGTACGCGCAAGCCAAAGCGGGTTGCCATTGTAGGGCTGAAAAAAGAGAGTGGGCGGGTGTATGAATTGCTCCAAAAAACCGGGCTGCCATTTACCCTGGCCGGATATATCTCTACCAAGCGCAAGCCACGCTCCGAACGTTACCTGGGGTCGGTTTACCAGGTGCGTGAAATGATCCGTATCAATAAAATTGATGAACTTATTTTTTGTTCCGAAGACATTTCGTCACAAATGGTCATTCGTATTATGTTGCAGCTGTCTGACTTTAAGGTTGATTACAAAATTGCACCACCGGCCAGTGTGTCAATTATTGGCAGCAACTCCATCGAAACAGCTGGCGACCTTTACGTGGTGAACGTCAACGCCATTACGCGCGAGAAGAATAAACGCAACAAGCGGCTTTTTGATGTTGTATTTGCGCTTTCACTGTTGCTTTTTAGCTTTATAGCCGTTTGGTTTGTTGATAACAAAAAAGGGTTTTTCAGGAATATCTTTAAGGTGCTTGGCCGGAAATACAGTTGGGTGGGTTATCACCCGGTGAATTCTGAACTTTACCTGGGGCTTCCTGTAATTAGCAAGGGTATTTTGCAAACAACCGACCTGCTGAACGTTGAAGCTCCCGAAACCGATGTGGTTGACCGGCTGAATGTTGCTTATGCCCGCGACTACAAAGTTTTAAAAGATGTTGAAATCGTTTTTAAAGCATTCAAAAAAATTGGGGACCAATGAACATACAATACAAAACCATAACACTCAGGGCCTTTGAGCCCGAAGATGCAGAACGTTTGTATGCCTGGGAAAACGACCCGGAGAGCTGGCGGGTGAGCAACCTGCATGCGCCTGTTTCGAAGTACAACCTGTCACGCTATGTTGAAGCATCGCACCGCGATATATGGGACAGCAAAGAAATGCGGCTGATGATTGAAAATGCCGACAATAAACCGGTTGGCACTGTTGAACTGTTTGATTTTGACCCCTATCATTCGCGTGCCGGTGTGGGCATTATGATTTATAATAAAAAGGAACGCCGGAAAGGCATCGCAAACCTTACGCTTGAGGCGCTGTCGCTTTATGCACGTAACGAGCTGGGTATCTTTCAGCTTTATGCCAATATTGCCGAATCGAACAAGGCCAGTGTCAACCTATTCAGGAAAAACGGGTTTGAGGTAAGCGGAGTGAAGAAAAATTGGTTGCGCACACCCGGCGGGCGCGAGGATGAAATATTCTTGCAAAAGGAGTTGTAAGTATTTCACTTGCATGTCAACTGGTTGTTTTAACGATTTCACTTATTGCATAAAGGGGTAAGTTTGTCATCCATTCTTCATTTCTGTAATCAGACATAGATGTTCGTATGGCTGTGCGGGGAGCAAATTTTTGGGCAAATGACTTTAGGCTTTTTGCTTGAAGGTTTTCTTCCGATTTAACTTCAACTGGAATAATACGACCTTCATACTGTATCAGAAAATCAAGCTCAGCCTGTGCTCTTTCGGCAGTCCAATAGTTAATTACCATATTTTTAATGGCAAGTAATTGCTGTAAAACATATTGTTCGGTTAAAGCACCTTTAAATTCTTCAAAGATGGCATTCCCTTCAAGAATTGTACGAACATCTATATCACCCATAGCTCCGAGCATCCCTACATCAACGGTAAATAATTTAAAAGCGCTGTAATCTTCGTAAGCTTTTAAAGGGATGCCGGGTTTTTTTGCCCGGCAAACTTTATGGACCAATCCACAATCAATTAACCATGATAAAGCAAGTTCAAAGTCTTTTGCCCTTGCCCCTTTTTTTACAGCACCATAAATAAATTTCTTATTTTCTTTGGCAAGTTGTGCCGGTATTGAGTTCCATAGCATGCGAATGCGGGGGACAATATCCCCGGGTGCATGTTTTGAGAAATCTTGTTCATAGGCTGAGAGAATTCTTTTTTGGATATCCCTTACCTCATTAAAATTATTTTGAATCTTGAAGGATAGAACTGCTTCCGGCATCCCGCCTATATAATAATATTGACGAAGCAGTTGAGTGAATTTATTTTTGAAACTTTTAATAAGTTCCCACTCGTTTTTAAGAATTAAATCAAGGAGCGATTGTTTTTCTAAAGCAACAAGAAATTCTTTAAAATTAAGTGGATAAAGATCAAGGAATTCAACTTTTCCTACCGGAAATGAGTAATGCTTGTGCATAGCAACGCCCAATAGGGAGCCGGCAGCAACAATATGATATTGAGGGGCATTTTCACCGAAGTATTTAAGTGAGGTTATGGCTCCTTCGGCTTCCTGTATCTCATCGAAAATAATCAGGGTGTTATATGGGGTGACATTTATGCCCGACTCAATTTGTATTGCTGTTATAATTCTTTGGATTTCAAAATCTTCTTTGAATAATGTTTTCAAAGCTGGCATGCTCTCAAAATTGATGTATGCAACCTGCTCGTATTCATTTTTGCCAAACTCCACCATCAGCCAGGTTTTTCCAACCTGACGTGCGCCCCTAATGATTAATGGCTTACGGTTGTCCTTGTTTTTCCAGGAGATTAACTCCTGCATGGCTTCTCTTTTCATGTTCAACAATTATACAAACGACTAATAGTTTAAATATACAAAAATACAAACGAATATAAGTCATTTATTACAAAAATACAAACGATTATTCGAGGGTTTAATATGTGATAAAAATTTACTTTATGTTTTTAGATAATCCGAAAGTGTGAGATAGGATGAAATATTCTTGCAAAAGGAGTTGTAAAAAAAAGTGGGCTGTACTGGATTCGAACCAGTGACCCCTACCCTGTCAAGGTAATGCTCTAAACCAACTGAGCTAACAGCCCTTATAATCACTGCTGCAAAAATATTAAAATTTTAATTAGGGGTATGCTTCTTTCAGCATATTTTCTCAATGTCGTCGGCATAATCCATTTGCAGGTCTTCGTGCAACATGCCCTGTACTTTTTTAATACGTTCAACCTGTCTCATATACAAATTGCCAAGCACGGTGCCATAACGTAAAGGCAAGCCTGAAGTCTTCATTCTTCGGCAAAAATGTATCAGCAGTTCAAGCTCAGTTGTTTTTTCGCCCGAGAATTTAATGTATTTCTGTGTTGTCCTTAGCACTTTCCGAACGGTTTTTTTAGCCAAAAATGTACGCGAGGTGTTCAGGTTTTTAAATTGTTCATCAATTACATTTTTTACTTCTTCGATAAATAAACCCTGGTCGTTGCTATGATAAATCAAGTAGCTGAGCAGTTCTTTATTCTCGACTTTATATTTGGCAAGCCTCAGGCAAAAGGCAGCCAGCACATCGGGCGGGAGGTGCAGGAGTTCTTTTTTTAGTGTACTGATTGATTCGGGCTTCATCAAAACAAAAGTAAGTAAAAAACTAAGTAATTTAAAAATCCTGAAATGATGGATAACTGCAAAATTGGGGAATTGTGATCAATGAGGTAGCGGTGTCCGTTTAGAGGGGGAGGGGGTGCGGAGCGATAGTAGTATATGACCTGAGATTCCTCGCAAGCTCGGAATGACACGTAATCAACGGGCTGCAAGCGGAGTTGTGGATATGAATTGCCCCGGCGCTTTAGCCCGGGGTTCAAATGATGTATGTTCTTGTGAAGGGCTTTAGCAAAATGTTCTTAAATAAATGTTCATGCCTCTGTATAGGCGCGATATTTTCTGCTGGGCGTTAAATAAAGGGTTTAATAAAAAAAGCGGACAGGAATGTCCGTTCTACAATAGGGCTTAAAGCATTAGCGTGGGGCGAAAGCAATGTAAGCACGAGTTGCAAACCCGTGCTATTATGCTATTAGGGGGTTTGGGATGCGCGGATTACATCCACGATGGACATCGGGACCGCACAAGCCGGGTGTTAGGTTATAGAAGTCCTTCTACCAGGATGTCTTCATCTAAGTCATTCCAATGAATACCTTCACCATCACCAATAAAGCGCCAATTGTTTCTTTGTTCAGGTGTTGCATCACGTAGAGAGGGAAACCAGTTAATGGGTACAGAAAGTTCCCTTCCGTCATCTAAAACAAGGTACATCTTGACCTTGTCGAACCAAATATTTACAGCATTGGTTGATTTAGTAATTTGTAAAATGCTCATCCCATTTTGTTTTAAAAAATTCGATATTTTCCAAAATAATCTTTCTCATTTCGTTCAGTTCACTTGCATTGAACCTTTTTGATTTTACAAGTTCTGCATTTTTTAACAGGAATTTTGCAGTACTTCTTTCCTTTTCAACATGTATATGCGGAGGATGATGGTCATTTATATAAAAGAAAAACCTATATCCTTTTGTTCGCAAAATTGTTGGCATATTTTTATTCAAAGGTAAGGATTTTTTTACAACTGCAACTCGTTTGAATATAGTTCCGGCCATGGTTTTGGTTTGGTTTTTATGTGCGGGTTGATTGGCCGGGTGGGGTGGTGTTTTGTTATCCCAGGGCTCCGTTTCTCTCCGCCCTGGGCTATTGCATTGCGCCCACTTTGGGGCTTTTTGCCAGTGGTTAGGAAACCCGGCTTCCGTTTAGGGGGGGAGCGGGTGGGGTGGCATCAAAGGAAAACGCTTTTTTAAAGGGTTTAATACTAAAAAAAGCGGACAGGAATGTCCGTTCTACGTGTTAGCAGTTAATGTTTTAGTTGTATATGATCTGAGATTCCTCGGCAAGCTCGGAATGACATGTAACCAACGGGCTGCAATCGAAGTTACAGATATGAATTGCCCCGGCGCTTTAGCCCGGGGTTCAAATGATGTATATTCTTGTTAAAGGGCTTTAGCCAAATGGGTTTTTTTAAATGTTCCGGCCATGGTTTTGGGGTGGTTTTTTGCAGGCGGGTTGATTGGCCGGGAGGGGTGGTGAATCTAATTACCCCGGGTTTCGCCCGGGGCTATTGCATTGCGCCCACTTTGGGGCTTTTGTTTGTTGGGATTGACAACCCTTCCAGTTGTTTAGTGTCATTTCGATGCCGTTTTTTGTTGGTAGGGAAATCTCAGTTGATGTTTTAGTTGTATATGACCTGAGATTCCTCGCAAGCTCGGAATGACATGTAATCGGTGGGCTGCAAGCTAAGTTCTGGATATGAATTGCCCCGGCGCTATAGCCCGGTGTTAAGAAGTTGCAATTCCTTGTTTTAGGGCTTTAGCCAAATGGGTTTTTTTAAATGTTCCGGCCATGGTTTTGTAGGTGGTTTTTTGCAGGCGGGTTGATTGGCCGGGAGGGGTGGTGAATCTAATTACCCCGGGTTTCGCCCGGGGCTGTTGCATTGCGCCCACTTTGGGGCTTGTGTTTGCCGGGTTAGGAAATCCACCGTTGTTTAGTGTCATTCAGATGCCGATTTTTGTTGGTAGGGAAATCTCAGTTGATGTTTTGGTTGTATTTGATCTGAGATTCCTCGGCAAGCTCGGAATGACATGTAATCGGTGGGCTGCAAGCGAAGTTATGGATATGAATTGCCCCGGCGCTTTAGCCCGGGGTTAAAATGATGTGTCTTTTTTTTAGGGGCTTTAGCCGAATGTTGTTAAATAAATTTTCATGACTCTGTTTAGGCGCGATATTTTCTGCAAGGCGCTAAATAAAGGGTTTAATTAAAAAGCAGACAGGAATGTCCGCTCTACAAAAGGGTTTAAAGCATTAGCGTGGGGTGTAAGCAATGTAAGCACCAGTTGCAAACCCGCGCTAT
>JASMTI010000252.1:0-36946 GCA_041694375.1 Bacteroidales bacterium
CGGCAAAATAAGCGGCAATACCAATTGTAAACAGTATAATTACATCAAATAATATTTCCTTCAGGAATGTCCACTCTTCACTTTTCGAAAAAGATGGAAATTTCTTCAGGACAATAAGCGTGATGAACAAACATATAGATATGATGAAACTATAGGCGAGCATGGTAAAATCGAAACTAAACGAACGAGCTTCATGTGCCACTATTGGTCGGTAAATAACAACAAAGGCAAATACAAAAATGAAAAACAACAGTGCCCCGGTGATTGGTTTTTTTATCAGAAAATTTTGCGGATAGGTTTTCCTTAATTGCTCTTTTATTTTTTTCGCATATTGATTCATTATGGTGCAGGTTGTTTTTTAACAGATGTCCTTCTTTGTTTATAATTTGATTTTTGCAACAGCTAAAATAAACATTATATTTTTTGCATGCCAATGTTTTTTGGTTACGAATCAAATTGCATCTTTGTGTACGCCTAAACTGATAAAACCTTTATGGAAAAACATTTTTGCCCGCTATGTCAAGGGAGTTCAACATTGAGATACAGGTTCCGGGGGAGCAGGTATTTTCAGTGTGCAAATTGTTTTTCGTTGTTTGTTGAAGACAATGCATTGCCCTCGCAACATGAGGAACGCGAACGCTACCTTGAGCACAATAACGATGTTAATGACGTGCGTTATCAACGCTTTGTAAAGCCCATTACATCAGCTGTGCAAAATGATTTTTCTTCAAGTAGTGCCGGTTTGGATTTTGGTGGCGGTACCGGTCCTGTCATTACCAAAATTTTAACAGATAAAGGGTTCAATATTGAAGATTACGACCCGTTTTTCAATTATCGGCCCGAACTGCTTGAAAAGAAGTACGATTATATTGCCTGTTGCGAGGTGATGGAGCATTTTTTTAAACCACTTGAAGAATTCATCCTCCTGCGGAAACTTTTAAAGCCGGGCGGAAAACTTTATTGCATGACCTCACTGTACCGTCATGGTATTTATTTTAAGGGCTGGAAGTATAAAGATGACCCTACCCACGTGTTTTTTTATCACAGAAAGGCTTTGGAATATATCCAACATGAGGTTGGTTTTACTTCGCTTTCGGTTCATAAAAAGTTAATTATTTTTGAAGGATAAAATAAATTTATGTTATATGCGTTATTTTATACCCGATTCAATATTTTTGTAAAAATCCCTTTTTTAAAAATGAACACCAATAAGATTATTTGTTTTCTCGTTGTATTATTTTTATCTATTTGCAACCTGCCGGTAAAAGCACAGAAGTGGGTGGGCGATACGCTTACAATTCGCTTTGAATATCCCGACTCGCTTAAGAAACCCGTTAGTATCCCGCATTTTATTGATAAGCGGGACCGCGATTCACGTTTTTTGTCGGTTTACCAGCAGAAAAAAGCCTTGTTTTTCCCGGTCGACCAGATTGTGCAAACGAAACAACCCTTATCAACAGTTCTTCAACGCGAACTTTCATCCCCAAAAGCCAATGTGCCTGATTTTAATGCTGAAATACACCGTTTTTATATCGCGAAGTCCACTTCGATGTTTAACGAACGGTTAAAATTGTATGCTACAATCAGGGCATCGGGTATAACTGATACTTCGCATAGGGGAACCTTGTATTACGAACTTCCTTTCGATTATAAAAAGAAGAAAATGCCTGTTGAAGAGGCTTACAGCCGTGTCCTCCAAAAATGGGGGCAAAAGTTTACAAATGATTTGCTTGAGGTTGATTCGGCAATTGATTCATTGCCATTGGGTGGGCTTTATCATTTTAGGAGAAATGCTGAGCCTGTGCATCGTAATTTTTACACGGGGGTTGACCTGTTTGCAGGGCTTAGCTTTTGGGGTGTGGATGCTGAAATTTGGTTCTCGGAACCCGAGGGGAACCGGATTTTTAACCGCGGTATGCGCATGATGCGATATGTTGAACATCCCGATTTCAGGGCTATAGCTTTTGGTCGCGATGTGCGTTTATGGAACTATCGCATGAACGAAAATTGGCTTTTTACCAATAAAATTATCATGCTTTTTGGTATCAATAACTGGAAAGACATGGACACGACACCGCATACACTGGAAGAAATTTTTTACATGAACATGTCGTTTACCCAAAGGATTCAGTATAACCGTTTCGACCAAAAAGGCTGGGTGTTGGGTGTTGGGTTGATGGAAGATGCCCATTATATCATTTATCACAAACCGAAATTAAAAATCGGGCTATCGTTAAGTTGCTCGTATAAATTTTAAGCATGATGAAGTTTTGGCTGATATTTACATTGATAACGTTATCGTTTGCAGGATATGCCCAAAAAGCAACCTTGTCGGGTGTGGTTACCGATGCCCAAACCGGCGAAACACTTGTAAATGCTACGGTAGTGCTGAAAGGTGAAAACCCGCAAGGGGTTATCACCAACGAAAATGGTTTATTCTCGTTGCCTGGCATTGAACATGAGCAGGCTGAAATTGCTGTTTCGTACATGGGGTATGATACTTTTGAGCGTTCAGTCGGTTTTAGCAGCCGGCGGTCGGCTTTTATTGAGATTGCCTTACAACCTGCCGATATTGAACTTGACCAGGTTGTTGTGATGGGCGAAGGGCCTGAGCATTTGGGCGACCGCGATGTCGAAATCAGTCACCATACACTTACGCCCAAAGCCATTAAGAGCATACCAACGGCACGTAACGATGTGTTTAAGGCTTTACGTTATATGCCCGGTATTGAGCCTACAGAGCCACTCTCGCCACTGGTTTCGGTGCGGGGCAGCGACCCCGGCGAAAACCTGATTATGCTCGATGGTGTAACCATTTATAATCCATATCACTTTATTTCGTCAACGGGTATTTTTAACATGCAAACCGTGAAAAATGTCGATATGATGGTGGGCGGTTTTGGTGCCGAGTACGGGGGGCGCAATTCTTCAGTCATCAATATTGCCACAAAAGACGGAAACAATAGCGAACTGCATGGCGAAGTTCATCCATCAACAACCGAGTCGAAAGTGTTTTTGGAGTTCCCTGTTGGGGAAAAAACCACGATGATGGCTGCCGGGCGCTTTAATTACGATATACCTGGTAATTTTCTATTGTACAGTAACAACTATTTTTACGATGTAAACTTGTCGCTTACCCACCGCTTTAATGCCCGGAACCGTTTAACGTTGAAATATTTTGGGTCGCGCGACCGTACCAACCTCAATTTCAATAATTATTACAAGTACATCGGTAATTCATTGGGCATGGAGGATGTTTTTAACGATATGAGCCTTGAATATGTGAACCAGTGGAGTAACAATATTGCTACCGCTATTTATCGTTCGGTATTAAGCCCAAAGGTTTTCCTGCGTGCACAAGTATCAGCTTCGTTGCACCGTGCCGATAATTCAACCAAAATGGATATGATGTTTGAAGATGTTGGGTACAATACTTCAACTTCGTTTAAAAGTAAAGTTGATGACTATACCGCCAAAATTAATATAAGTTATAAGCCTTTTATCTGGAATGAATTAAAAGCCGGTGCCGAATACAGCAATTATCGTTTTATGAATGCATCGGAATTAAACGGGGTTGACAATGGAAGCGCGCAAAGATCACCTGACTTACTGGCTTTTTTTGCCGAAGACAAAATTACGGCAGGCATGTTGACGGTGCGCCCGGGGCTTAGGATAACCCGCTTTAATAAAGGTGAATATTTATATGAACCACGGGTAAACATGGTTGCCAATTTTCCGGGCGATTTCAAAATACAAGCTGCATACGGGTTATACAAACAATACATTGTAAGTATGAACACGCAGGAGTTTGAGTTTAACCAGTTTCTCGATTATTATTATCCCTTAGTAAATCATCGTCCCAGTGTTTCTGAACATTATATACTGGGTGCCGAAAAGAGGGTCAATAGGAAACATACCTTGTCGGCAAACATCTATTACAAAGATATTTCGCGTACCTATACATTCGATTTGTTGCAGGACCGGCATGAGGTTTTTGCCTTGACAGATAAAATTGTAGCCGGTAAGGGCAAAGCATATGGCATGGAGCTGATGTGGAAAGGCAGCTTTGGAAAACTTTCGGGGTGGGGAAGTTACACGCTTTCAAAATCAGAACGCTCGTTTCCCAATATAATGGGTGGTGAATGGTACGATTATGACTACGACCGCCGCCATTCCTTTAAAACCGTTTTAAATTACCAGGCTACAAAACGCATTTCGTACAGCATGTCGTTTATTGCACAAAGTGGTGTGCCCCGTTCCATCGAAAATACCATGCAAATGTACTACATGTATGAGCCGTTGACAGGTGAAATGATGTATAGCCCGCAATACACTGTGAACAAGAAAAATGCATCGCGCATGCCCTGGTTGCTGTATCTTGATGTAGGGCTGCAAAAACAACTGGTGTCGGGCTTTGGTAAAAATGTGGCTGAATTTTTTGGTGCCGATGAATCGTACTTTGTGCTTAATTTATACAATGTGTTATTTTTCAGGCGTAATGTGTTGTATTACATACCTGCTGCCGGATTGGATAAAATGATACCGATGGGCGATAATTACCTGCCTACAGTGGCTGCAGGGTATACCATTAAATTTTAAAATGAGAGATTTATGATACGATATAAAAAAATAGTTGTCAGCATAATGGTAGGTATTTTGCTTACGGGGTGCTCTGATATTGGCGAATACTATGTAGGGCTGAATATGCAGCCCGATATGTCGGAAGCTCCTTTTCAGCCCGGGCTCAATGTGTTTGGTGTCCTGAAAACCGGGCCCTCGCCCGATACGGCTAACCATTATTTTGAAGTACACCAACTGGCCGATTTATTTAATTTTGACGAAGAAAACCTGATTGTTGTCGATGCCAATATAACACTGACACGGCAAACCACCGGGGGTGCTGTGTTTACATATCAGCCAGGGTTAACGCCTGACAGTATTTATGTTGACCCTGAAATAAAAGTGAATGCGGGGGAGCAATGGTTTTATACCTGTTCGTACGATACTTTTATGGTTGAAAGCCAATGTTTTGTGCCATATGAGCCGCAAGTAAACAATGACATTACCCTGGATGGTAAGCACCTTGTTTTTTCAATTCAACCCGACACAACAGCTTTCATGTACGGGGTTTATGTAATTGAAAACGAAAATGTTGCCTACGAACAAATATTACCGGTGCCTGGCCAGTTTACCCAGGTTGATCTATCACTTGAATGGCGGCCCGAAAAAGGGCGTGGTCAGATATTTGTTTTTGCTTACGATGAAAATTTCAGGACTTACTACGCAACATCAAATACTTTTTTCAAGCCCAACGCTTATCGACCGGCATTCACAACCGTTGATGGGGGCTATGGCGTTTTTGGTGCGGTAAGTAGTACGCTTGTTAATTATTAATTTTTGCAAAACCAACCATTATGATACATAAAATCAAAAATCCTTTTGACCAAACAAAACCCGAAGATTATAATTGTTTTGGATGCTCGCCACATAACAAAATCGGTCTCCAGTTGCAATTTTTCGAAGAAGAAGACGAGATGTTTTCAACTTGGGAGCCGCAGCGTTACCTCGAAGGTTACCCTGGCGTTGTTCATGGTGGCATCCAGTCGTTACTGCTCGATGAAATTGGGGGGTGGACCGTTTATATCAAATGTAAAACTGCCGGCGTAACCACTAAAATGGAGGTAGAATACCATCACCCGTTGCGCATTGAAAGAGGCGATGTAATTGTCAGGGGGAGGCTGGTAAGGCAAAATGGCCGCACTGCTGTGATAAAAGCTTCATTATTTGATGGAAGCGGAAAACTGTGTACCGACGCAATGGTGACCTATTTTGTTTATCCTGAAAAAATTGCCCGCGAACGGTTTTTCTATCCGGGGGTTGAGGCTTTTTATGAGTGATTCTCCTTTTTAATATATTCGGAGGGTGAACACTGATAAAACTTTTTGAATATACGGCTAAAATATTTGGGGTCGTTAAAGCCGGTTGCAAAAGCTACTTCACTTACCTGCATGTTGCCATTTTTTAACAGCTGGGTCGATTTTTTCAAGCGGTAAACATTGATAAAATCGTTAGCTGACAGGCTTGTTATGGCTTTCAATTTTTTGTATAATTGGCTTCGGCTAACATACATTTCAGATGCAAAATGGTCAACATCGAATGATGGATCGGTGTAATATTTCTCAACAGTTTCGTTTACCTTTTCAAAAAAATCATTATCGAGGTTCGAATTTGTGAGTTCTCCTGGCGGCACTTCTTCGAGGGCACTGTAGCGTGTCCTTAATTTTTTCCGGAGCTCAATTACATTTTTCACTTTTGCAATAAGCACTTCCATGTTAAAAGGCTTGGCTATATAATCGTCGGCACCTTCCTTTATGCCTTTGAGCTGATCTTCAATTTTTCCTTTGGCGGTTAACAGGATGATTGGTATGTGGCTGGTATATAGGTTGTTTTTTATTTTCTTCATCATGCTGATACCATCTGTTTCGGGCATCATGATATCGCTGATTATGAGCGCAGGCTCTTCTTTTTTGGCAATCTCATATCCTTCTTTGCCATTTGCAGCTTCCAGTACATGGTAATAATGCGAGAGGTTACTGCAAATAAACGACCGCATATCAATGTTATCTTCCACCACAAGTATTTTCTCAACCGATACATTTTCATTTTCGTTTTCGATAATTGATGGGCGGTTTATTTGCTCGTGCAGAATAGCAACTTTTTCTTTAAGCGACGATTCATAGGCTTGTCCCGACTTGTCTATCTCGTGCTCGGCAAAAACCTGTTTGTTAACTGGTATTTTTATAGTGAATGTACTGCCTTTTCCGATCTCACTTTCAACAGTAATGGTGCCATGCATTATTTCTATAATGCTTTTCACCATTGAAAGACCGATGCCGGTGCCTTGGTTTATGTGTTTTTTTGTTTCGGTAACCTGATAAAAACGGTCAAATAGTTTTTTGTGTAACTCGTAAGGAATGCCTGAACCTGTGTCAATAACTTTAATCTCAAGGTAGTCCGAATTGCTTTCGTGCTGTGTTCTTGCTTTTAATTTGATTTCATGACCTTCGGGTGTGAACTTAAAAGCATTTGACAAAAGGTTGTACAATACGTTTTCAACTTTTTCTTTATCGAGCCAGGCAACTTTGTTGACTTCAATATCTTTTAAGTATGTTATATTATTTCTTTGAGCCAGTTCTTCAAATGAGTTATAAACATCTTCAAGGAAATTTACTGTTTCGGTCATTTCAACTTGTAACTCCTGGTTGCCGGTTTCAATTTTACGTATTTCGAGCAATTGGTTAATTAGGAGCAGAAGCCTTTGAGCATTACGGTTAATGATTTGCAGGGTGCTTTTTACTTCTTTGTCATTGTCGAAAAATCGGATAAGCCGTTCAATTGGAGATATTATTAAGGTCAGGGGGGTCCTGAATTCATGCGAAATGTTAGTGAAAAACCGTAGTTGTTGTTGGTTCACTTCCTTAACTTTTTCATTAAGGGTCATCAAAGCGTCCCGCTGGTGAAGGATTTCATCGTTTTTGTTTTCCAGTTCTTCTTTTTGTTGTTCAATTTGTTTTTGGCGGCGTTCAAGCTGATTGTTTTTTTCGATTAACTCTGTAGCTTGTTTTTCAAGGATAATATTTTGGTCTTCAATTTTTTTTGTGCGGTGGTGTATTTTTTCTTCGAGTAGCCTTTTTTGTTTGATGATTCTTTGCATCTGCAACTGTATCAACGAAAAAGTAAGGAGTACCACCAACACGATCATTAATATTAAAAACCACTGTGTTTTCCAAAATGGCGGCGTAACTATAATGGTTACCTTTTTTGGGGTTTCATTCCAAACCCCGTCACTGTTCGATGCTTTGAGCATGAATGAGTATGTTCCCCCATCCAAGTTGTTATAGTTGGCAAAACGGCGTTGTGATGATACATTTACCCAATCTTGGTCAACATCGGTTAATTTATAGGCGAAGCGCGTTTTTTCAGGCAGATAAAAATCAAACGACGAAAAGTCGAATGAAATGTTGTTATCGCGATATCCCAGGTAAATAGTATCGGCTGCGTAAATTGGTTTGTGAATGACCGTTTTATCGTGAAGTTTATCGCCCGGGTATATTTCATGGTTGTGTACCCTTAATTTTGTGATTTTAGGTTCGGGTATAAAATTGTATTCCAGTAGTTTGTCTGGCTTGAAATAGTTGAGCCCTTCGGTACCGCCAAAATATAACTCCCCGTCGTAACTTTTATGCGAGGCTGACCAATAAAACTGGTTGTTCAAGAGGCCATCCTGCTTATAGTAGTTTTTAAATTCGCCGGTTTCGGGGTTTAACATCGATAAACCATAGTCGGTGCTGATCCAGATATTTCCATTCCCATCTTCTTCAATTCCATAGGCAACATTGTTCGATAGGCCGTCGTTATGGGTGTACGTTCTGCAGTTGATTTTTTCATCGCTGTTGATGGTGCATTTTGCAATACCATTCCCATATGTTCCTATCCATATGTTTCCTTTTGAGTCCTCGTGCAAAGAAGTTACATAATTGCCCGGTATCGATGTACTGTCATCAGGGGCGTGTTCAAAAAACAACAAATTATCAATAACTAACTGTTCAACATTGTTCTCCCGGATAGATTTTTTTGGGAACCGGAATAGTCCGTTACGTGTTCCAATCCAATAATTGTTATTTGAATCTTCTAACATGCAACCAATTTCCGATAAGGGGGGATTTGACCCGGGCGAAGCAGTCAACGTCGTAAATTTTTGTTCTTTGTAGTTGAGCATCGAAAGTCCACCCTCGGTTCCAACCAGTAAAAATCCACGACTATCGTTTACAAGTGACGATACAAAATAATCAACAACCTCAGTGTTGTAGCCCCTTGTATCGGCATTAATGCGTTGTGTCGATACAGTATTGCCGCTGGTTGTAAGCCGGTTTAAGCCGCCGCCCCACGATCCAGCCCATAAATAACCGTTGTTATCCCTGGCAAGTGAGGTTATGTAATCACTGCTTAATGAATTGTTGTTGAAAGGGGAATAAGTGTAATGCGATATTTTCCCATTTATCAAGTTAACGTGGTTTAAACCACCGCCAGCTGTCCCTATCCATAAATTATTTTTTTCCTTTAAAATTGAATTGATTGTATTTTCATTGATACTGTTGGGGTTATTGGGGTCGTTGGCATAGTAATTAAATTGTTTTTGGAAAATGTTAAACTTGTTGATCCCTCCTTTTTCTGTGCCAATCCATACATTACCTGTAGTATCACAAAATATTGCACTGACAAACTTATTGTTTAGTTTGAAGTTTTCAGGCCCATCTTCCGGAAAAGAGGTAAACTTTTTGCCTTTCGGATTAAAATATTGTAAGCCTCCTAGCGTACCAATCAAAATATTACCTTCTACATCTTCACTTACCTGCGTTACGGTGTTGTGTATGAGTGATTTATTGTTTGCAGGGGCAGCATAAAACCAACTAAACGATTCTTCATTTTTGTAGTGTATGGCTAAACCGTTAAATGTAGAAATATAGATATCGCCGGTACTACTTTCGAAAATATCGTTTATTATGTTGTTTTGCGGAAGTTGCAGGCCGTTTAGTATAGAAATAAATTGCCCTGTTTTGGGAAGATAAACCAGGGCCTCGGTTTGGGTTCCTACAAATAGTATGTTCGACTTCGAGAGGTAAATTGTGTTGACATAGTTGTTGGAAAGATTGTTGTTTTGTTCACAGAAATGTTTGTCAATGCTGTATTTGTTGTTGTTATTTTTCGACAAAACAAAAATACCGTTATTGGACGTTCCCACCCACATTTTATGATCGTAAAACTCAATGGTTGTTACATTTGAAATAATGTTGTGGGACTTATTGTTTTGGAAATGATTGATTTGGCCTTTCATGGGGTTGAAAAATGAAAGTCCGTTGAGTGAGCCTATCCAAACCCGGTTATCGGGACCGGCTTTTATCGAGCTGATCATATTATCGGGCAAAGATGCCCCGTTTTCATTATCGCCTGCTTTGAATGATTCAAATGAATACCCATCGTAACGGCTTATGCCATTGTTTGTGCCAAACCACATAAAACCATAATGGTCGCGGTCAATGGCACTTATTGTGTTTTGGGGTAGGCCATCTTCAATAAGTAAATATTCAAAACGATAATTCAAACCTGCTTTGTCCGATGCGTGTACTTGCATCTTGACGGCAGTTAAGAATGTAAGGAGGGCAAGGATATATATTAATCGTATCTTCATTATCGGTTGTTTTAAAACTCAATCTAAAAATATAAAAAATGCTTGTTTAAATGCATGCTGTAAAATGGAATGGACAGTTATCCCCATAAAATAAAAAATAATCCACCCACTGACAAGCCCGACAGTGTAATTTTGATAATAAGATTATTTAAAGATTGCTGGCTGCATGGAATTGTTAATTAATTAAACTTAATAATATGATTATGAATAAAAAAATCTTTTTTAGTATGGCAATAATGTTGTTGTCATTTTCAGTTTTTGCGCAGGAAAATGCCCGTATAAAAATTGACCTTGACCGGACTGTTGGGGAGGTTGACGAAAAAATATACGGAAACTTTGTTGAGCACCTTGGCCGTTGTGTTTATGGCGGAATTTATGATGAAGGCTCTGAACTTTCAGATGAACGCGGTTTCAGGCTTGATGTGCTTGAAGCGGTAAAAGATTTGAAGATGACGCAAATTCGCTATCCGGGTGGCAATTTTGTTTCGAATTATCACTGGAAAGATGGTGTGGGGCCCAAAGATGAGCGCCCTCCACGTATGGAGCTTGCATGGTCGAGGTTAGAAACCAACCGCTTTGGTACTAACGAGTTTATGGAGTGGGTGCGCGAAGTGGGTGCTGAACCTTATTTCGCTGTAAACATGGGCACCGGGACCATTGAAGAAGCCCAACAATGGGTTGAATACTGTAACGTGGCCGAAGGCCCGTATTATGCTGAGCTCCGTAAAGAACATGGTTACCCCGAGCCTTGGAATATTAAATACTGGAGCCTGGGTAACGAAATGGACGGTTTTTGGCAAATGGGGCACCTTAATGCTGAAGATTATGCAAAAAAAGCCCGTGAGGCTGCTAAGCTCATGAAGCTTACTTCGCCTGATATTAAGCTGATTGCAGCCGGGTCTTCAAATTACCGTCCCGATGCCGATCCTAATGAATGGAATGCTGAAATTCTGGCTGAATTGCGCGATGTGGTTGATTATCTTGCGTTGCACATGTATGTGGGCAACCCCGATGGTAATTACTATAACTACATGTCAACACCCCTGGTGCTTGAAGAGCGGACCAATGTGGTTGAAGGTTTGATTGCACGCGAAATGGAAAATGCCAACCGTGACGGCCGTGACCCAATTTACATTGCGTGGGACGAATACAACTCGTGGTACCGGGCACGCGAAGGTGAGTACATGACCGGCGACCGTGCGCTTGAAGAGCACTATAACCTTGAAGATGCATTGGTGATTGCCGGTTTCCTGAATGCTTTTATCCGTAATGCCGATATTGTTAAAATGGCCAACATGGCACAAATGGTGAATGTGATTGCACCAATTTTTACCAGTGAAGATGATATGTTTATCCAAACCATTTATTACCCGCTGCAAATGTTTGCGCTTAATGCTCACGGTACTGCACTCGATGTTTTTGTCGATAGTGAAACTTATGCAACCGATGAGTTTTTTGTGGGGCTGGGCGAATCAACCACAAAGCAGGATGCTGTGCCTTACCTCGATGTTTCGGCATCGTATAACAACGATGAGGTGATAATTAATGTGGTAAACCGGCATAAAGATCAAGCCATAACAACGGATATTATTTCGCAATCGGGCAATTTTGATGGTGAAATAAGTGTTGTTGAAGTGAACGGCCCAACTGTAAAAGCACGTAACGATTTTAATAAAACCGAGGTAAAATCAGTAGAAAAAGATCCGGTAAAAGCAAAAGGAAATGTTTTGACCTATAACTTTCCGGCACACTCGTTTACCCAGTTAAAAGCAAAAATTAAATAGAAATGATGAGAAGCTTAGTGTTTACAATCTTGCTGTTCGTGTTTTCAACTTTGCAGTTAACAGCACAAAATAATAACCGGATAAGGGTGCACGACCCGGTGGCTATTCAGGTGAATGACACCTATTACATGTTTAGTACCGGTCATGGAATTGCCTCGTGGAAATCGGACGATATGCTGAACTGGGAGTTTTTGGCCCCTGTTTTTAAAGAATCGCCTGAATGGGCAAAAAAAGAGGTTCCAAAATTTGACGGTAACATCTGGGCGCCCGATATTTCGTATCATAACGGCAAATATTACCTGTATTATTCAATCTCGTCGTTTGCCAGCAACCGTTCGGCCATGGGCGTGGCTACAAATGTCACCCTCGATCCGGATGATGGGGACTATAAATGGGTGGATCATGGTAAAGTGGTGGAATCTGTTCCAGGACGCGATAACTGGAATGCTATTGACCCGAACCTTGTTTTTGACGACAATAACGAGCCATGGCTGTCTTTTGGTTCATTTTGGGGTGGATTGAAAATTGTGAAGCTAAGTGATGATTTGCTATCAATTGCAAAACCACAGCAATGGCATACGATTGCTTCGCGCCAGCGCGATCCCGGACTGGATGAAACCGATCCTGGCAATGCGGCCATAGAAGCACCGTTTATTTTCAAAAAAGGCGAATACTACTATCTTTTTGTTTCGTTTGATTTATGTTGCCGAGGCTCACACAGCACCTACAACGTTAGGGTAGGGCGTTCTGAGTCGGCTACCGGTCCTTATGTCGATAAGGAGGGTGTTCCAATGTTGCAGGGCGGCGGAACCTTAATTGTTGAAGGTGATGAAAATTATTACGGCATTGGCCATAACTCGGTTTATACTTTTAATGGGGAAGATTATATGTTTAGCCACGGATATGATAAAGCCGACCGTGGACATTCGAAGCTTATGATACACCGTGTTTTATGGGATGATGAGCAGTGGCCATATGTTGAAGAGATAAAATAATATAGTTCCGGTCTTCATCTAAGCCAATGGCTTGAGCTGCCCTTTGTGAAGTTAAAGGGGCTTTTCTGCAACTGGAACATAAAAACTAAAAGCACTTCCTTGCCCGGGAGTGCTTTTTATTTCTAAATGGCTCCCCAGTATTTTAAGAAAATCGTTGCATACTTTAATGCCAAGGCCGGTACCTTTTTCTGAATTGGTGCCGTGGGTGCTGTAAATAATGTGGTGGTCTATTATTTTTTTTATTTGTTCATTGGTCATTCCTATTCCCGAGTCTTCGATTGTTATTCTGGCTTTGTTTTTGGGGTTATCCACTTTAATGGCAATTTCACCACCGGGTTTAGTGAATTTAACCGCATTGATTACAAGGTTTCGGACAATAAAAAGCAACATGTTTTTATCGGTCCTTATTTTTAAGTTTTCAGGAAAAGATTTTGTGATTGAAATGTTTTTGTTTTGGGCAATATCTTCCAAAGCTTGAATGTGCGACTTGCAAACCGATCCAAGAATAAATTCCTCAATGTGTGGTTCAATTCGGTTGGTTTGGCTTAATGTCCAGTTTAAAAGGTTGTCAATTAGGGTGTAGCTTGTGTTGGATGCAGCTTTTAATTGTTCAATATAGTGCCTGGCACTAATATTTGTATCGTCAATTAACTCGTCGAGTAACTCGGTAAACCCCAAAATTGATTGCATGGGTGATTTTAAATCGTGCGAAAGGATTGATAGAAAAGTATCGCGGGTAGCAACAATTTTTTCAAGTTCATCTTTCGCTTCTTTTAGTTCATTTTCCATCTCCTTACGCTTTGTAATGTCATGAATGAAAGCAATAAGGCGTTTTTTGCCGTTAATGTCGGCCCATTTAGTGCAGATTTCGGTAGGGAATATCGTACCGTCTTTTTTCATGTTGACCCTTTCGAGGTACACATCGCCGGTAATGTGTTCATCGGTGATGACCTTGGGTAAAGTGGAAGCAAAATCGGGCGGTACAAGCTTGCCGATGTGTATGTTTTTTAATTTGCCGGGCAGGTATCCAAACATTTTTTCGGCGGCCGGGTTGCATTCCAGGATGGTACCGGTTTCATCTTCAATAAAAATTCCATCGGTAGCGATGTCGAAAAGTGTTTTAAAAGCTGAGGGGTTATCAAACTTTGCTTTGTTTGTCATTTTCTTATTTAGCTGTTTAGTTTAGTTTTAACAAAAAACGTACTTCCTTTTCCTTCAATGCTTTCTGCCCAAATGTTCCCACCCAAAAGGTCAACCAATTCTTTAACAATGCTTAATCCAATACCGGTGCCCCTTACCGTAGCTTCATTTATGTTTCCGCCACGGTAAAAACGTTCGAAAATATGGGGGAGGTCATTTTGGGGAATACCAATTCCACAATCTGAAACGTAAAATGTTATGTCATCTTTATCAAAGAAATAGCCTGCTTTAATGCTGCCTTTGTGGGTGTACTTAAAAGCATTGGCAATGAGGTTGTATAGTATCTGCCTCAATTTTTCGTGATCGGTAAAAATAGTAAAATCTTCTTCTCCTTGTTTATCAATAATCAAAGAAACGCCCCTTGGTGTTTCTGATATCTTAAAGGCACCCGATAAGTCATCGAAAAGTTTGTTGATGTTAAAATTGGTGGGGGTGTATTTGAATTGGCGGGTTTGGAGCTTAGAGTACATGATAATGCCATCGATAATATTTACCAGTTGTTCTGAGTTTTGATAAATGATATTTCCATATTGCATAATTAAGTCTTTGCTTTCTTCCTCGGGTAGCAGGCTGGCAAATCCCATGATTGAGTTCATGGGGGTACGAATTTCGTGGCTCATGTTGGCAAGGAAAGCTGATTTAAGCCGGTCGCTTTCTTCAGCTTGTTCTTTGGCTTCAACAAGCTCCTGGTTCATTCTTTTTTGTTCGGTTATGTCCTTTCGGATAGCCAGATAATGTGTGACCATCCCCGAAGAATTGACAACTGGTGAAATGGTTGTTGATTCCCAATAGGTTTCACCATTTTTCTTTTTGTTCAAAAATTCGCCTTCCCATACTTTTCCCTGGGTAATGGTGTGCCATAATTGTCTGTACTCTTCGCTGGTTTTATTTCCCGAGCTGAAAATGCGCGGGGTATTGCCAATTACCTCATCCATAGTATAGCCAGAGATACGGAGCAGGGCAGGGTTGCAAAATTCGATGACCCCTTTAGTGTTGGTTATCAGAATTGAATCGGGGCTTTGCTCAACAGCCCGCGAAAGCAAGATGAGCCTTTGTTGTGCTGTTTTTTGTTCGGTAATGTCTTCCATGTTGGCCATAATGCCTATGGCTGCTCCCTGGTTGTTATAAATTGGGGCTGTAAAAAGGCGGCAGTTAAAAAGACTGCCGTTTTTTCGTTTGCGTAACAGCTCTTTACCGCTAATCGCGTTGCCGTTTATAATTTGTTCGCGGTGATAATCGAATTCTTCTTTTTTACCAGGGGGGACAATGGGGAGCATTTTACCAATAACTTCATCAGCTTTCCAGCCAAACATTTCTTCGGCTGCTGTATTCCAACTTAGCACATATCCATCGGGATCAATGCTGTAGGTGGCCAGCGGGGTGCTTTGTATCATTGCTTTTTGTAAGGCCAGGTTGTTGTGGTACGACTGTTCCAGTTTTTTTCGGTCGCTTATGTCGCGCGCAAATACCAATGCGCCCCGGGAACCATTATAAACTATTGGTTCTCCGGTTGTTTCAACCCATACCTCAGAGCCGTCGAGCCGTATGAATTTTTGTTCAAGGGGCTTCAATACCTCTTGTCTGTCTTTATTTAAAGTTTTTATCCGTTGTTTGATCCTGTCGTGATAATCGGGGTGGAAGCGTTCCATGACGGGGGTACCCAAAAGCTCATCGGGTGTTTGGGCACCAAAAAGATCAATGGCACGTTTGTTTAGAAAGGCAAAACAATGGTTGGTTTGGATAAATATTGGGTCGGGCGCACCCTCGATCATTGCACGAAATCGCTCTTCGCTCAACTTTAGCTCGGTTTCGGCTTTTACGGTTTCCGTAATGTCGTGAATGGATGAATGAAGATAGGTTTTGCCCGAGATTTCGATATTGTTGCTAAAAACTTCAACGTTGCGTATTTTTCCATTTTTCAGGCGGTGATTAAATTTAAAGAAGTTTCTTTTTTGATCGCGGGCAAATTGCATTTCTTTTCTGATTTGTGCAGGCGAAAGCGTATTGATTTGATTGATGTTCATTTTAATCAACTGGTCGTTTGTCCAACCGTAAAACTTGCCCGCAGCCTGGTTTGCATCAATAATATCCCCCGTGTCGGGGTCGAGGATAAACATAGGGATACCACTATCGTAAAAAATATTATTGAAATATATTTGGGTGCGATCTACAACCATCATCGTCTTTTTGAATCAGAATATGTAAGTTAGTAAAAAATAAATATCATTTCATCATCTTCACTATGAATTTTTAACCCCTGAAGCAGGGATTGTAAAATAGAACGTGCTCCCTTTTTCTCCTGATTTTCCATCGGGATCGCTTTCGACCCATATTTTGCCCCCTTGTTTTTTTACGAAGTCCTTGCACAGTATGAGCCCTAATCCGCTGCTGGGCTCGTTTTGGGTGCCTTCGCGCTTCACCGATTTGCTTATTTTGAACAAGTCTTTTTGAATGGTTCTACTCATGCCAATGCCATTGTCGGTAACCGATATAACAACCTTTTTCTTGTCGGTTTTTGAGGGGTTTGCAGCAATAATAATTTTACCGCCGGCGTGGGTGAATTTTATGGCATTTGATATTAAATTCCGCAATATGGTTTCGAGCATGTAGGTGTCGGCTTGTACAATAGTTTTAACAGGAACATTGTTGATAATGCTAATCTCCTTTTTATTGGCAGTTTCGATAAGGCTTTCCCTGCTTTTTTCAGTTTTCTCGTAAAGGTTGACCGGTTCAGGGCTGAACTTTTCGCTTCCACGCTGTACCATCGACCAGTCGAGCAGGTTGCTGAGTAAATCGTGCATGTTGTGTGCCGATTTGTCGAGGCTTTGGGTAAGGCCGTGCAACTGGTCTTCATTCAGGTTGTGCATTTCGTTTGCAATAAGACTGGTAATCCCCATGAAAGTATTGAACGGGCTGCGCAGGTCGTGTGCTATAATAGAGAAAAAACGGTCTTTTTCGGCGTTGGTTTTTTTGAGTTTTTTATTGGCTTTACGAATTTCTTTCTCATGCTTGATTTGTTCCGATATATCTTCTTTAATACCAACAAAATGGGTGATTTTTCCTTTATGGTTGGTGATGGATGATATAGAGGTTTTTTCCCAGTATAACTCTCCGTTTTTCTTTTTGTTTAAAAGTGTACCACTCCATTCGTTGCCCGCCAGTATCGTGTTCCATAATTCTTCGTATGTTTTTAGCTCGGTCCTGCCCGATTGCAGTATTCGTGGATTTTTCCCGATAACTTCTTCCCTGGGGTAGCCTGATGTTTCGCAAAACCGGGGGTTGACATATTCAATGGTTCCATCAATGTCGGTGATAATAATGGATATTGAGCTGTGTTTTACGGCTTGTTCAAGCTTTTGCGAGTGTAGTTCGGCATTTCGCCGTTTGGTGATATCGTGAAAATTGATCAGGATGCCCTTAATTGCAGGGTTTTTTATATGATTGGTAGCCGAGACTTCAATGTTGCGGTAACTGCCGTCGTGATGTAAAAAACGCAGGTCTAATAGTTTTGAAGTAACTTGTCGGCGAAGCATTTTCGAGAAATGGTTTTTTAGCTCCTGCCGATCTTCAGGATGAACAAAGTCCATCACAAATTTATTTTTGATTTCATTGACAGGCCAGCCGAAATGAGAGGTTATATTTGGGGTTATATACGAACAAATGCCTTTTAGGCTTACTACTGCAATAACATCCCAAATGCCGGCAATCATTTGTTTGTGTTTTTGCTCGCTACGGATAAGATGTTCGGCTGCTTGTTTTTTCTCAAGGTATAAGCCAACCTGGTTGGCAAATAGTTCGGCTAATCGCTTGTTTGGACTGCAATTACGGGGGTACATAATTGTAAAATCACCTATGTTGGCTTTGTTTTTTTCAATTTTTACAAGGTGAACCTCACCCAGGTTAAATGCATCTTCTACTATTTTTAACTCGTCGGCCGGGATTACATGACCGGCAATGTCGCTTAATGAATTAAATATTGTGGTGTTTTTGTCTTTTGTTTTTTCTTCCCGAAGCATGTCGCGTTCCCATACACGGTTGATAATGCTGTCTTTCATCGTCTTTAGCTTCCGGGGTGCCCGTTTGGGGTTTTTTATTGAAAGGGCAACCGTCTCAAATTTCCATGAATCTGGTTTGTAGAGGTTAAACGACACTATTTCTGCTTCAGAAATATTGAGCATCGTGTCGGTAATGTTGTTGTAGGGAATGTCATCACGGATACTTTTGATGAAATTTTCTGAAGCCTGTACAATGAGGTCCATTTTCTGGCGCTGAATTACTTCTTTGTTAATGTCCTGAAAGGTCCCGATTATTTTAACGGTATTGTTTTGGTCGTCACAGTCGGGTTTGGCACTTACTTTTATCCATTTAGGGTTATTTTTAGAGGTGATGATTTGCAATTCAAGCTCGAAAGGTTTTTGTTCCTGTATGCATTGGTCTATCGCTTTTGCCAGGATGGTTTTGTGTTCGGGAATATAAAACGTAAAAGCTTTTTCGAGCGACGGGCTGAAATGTTCTTCGGTTTCGAGAATGTGATATATTTCATCGGTATAAAATAAATTATTGGTGTTGAGGTTGAGCTCCCATCCACCCACGCGGGCAATCTTGTTGGTTGCATTTAGCAAATCCTGTCCCTGGGAAAATTCATCTACTTGTTGTTTTGTGACAAATAAAGCATTGTCCAGCTTCTCTTTGAGTTGTTGGTTCTCGGTTTTTAGTTTTTCAAGTTGTTTTTGAAGTGTATGTATTTTGCTCGTGTTCATTTCTTGTCAATGCTTGTTTCGACTTGTAATTTACGGAATCTTATATGTTTTATGCAAAAATGTGGGGCTTATTTCAGTTTGAAGAGATATAATACTGTAAACGTTTAATAACTCAATGACCAATCGTTAAAAGCTTCAACCAGTTTAATGGCACTGGTTTTATTTTCTTTGAAAGTAACTTCACACTTTTAAAAGCTTAACTGCGAGATAGTTTTGCGCCATGCCTTAAAAGGATAATTATTGCATGAAGTGTTTTAAGAAGTGTTCTTGTAACATTTAAAATGGTAACTCGTCTTACAAAACAATAAAATAAAGTATTGTTTAAGTAATATTATCATATTGAGTTTTACTATAAATTCCGTCAATTACCGATAAAAATCAACCGTTCGTCTATTGGTTCAATGAAATATTTGCACAATTGCGGACTTTTGATGTGTATTTAAAAATAAACGATTCATCGAAATTAATATAACATCTCAAGAAATACTTAACAAATAGCCATGATAACACTTAACAACATTCACAAATCGTATTTCACAGGTTCAAACAGCCTGCATGTTTTGAAAGGAATTGACCTTGAAATTCAACAAGGGGAGTTTGTATCGATTATGGGTTCGTCGGGATCAGGTAAATCTACATTGCTGAATCTTCTGGGTATTCTCGATAACTACGACGAAGGCGAATATTATCTCGACGGGAAACTCATACAGAATATGAGCGAACGCAATGCAGCGAAATACCGCAACGAAACCCTCGGGTTCATTTTCCAGTCGTTCAACCTTATTTCGTTTAAAAATGCCATGGAGAATGTAGCCCTTCCGCTTTATTACCAAGGCGTGCGCCGTAAAAAGAGAAATGCCCTTGCCATGGAATACCTCGATAAGCTTGGATTAAAACCCTGGGCTGAACACATGCCCAACGAACTTTCGGGCGGCCAAAAGCAAAGGGTAGCCATTGCACGAGCTTTAATATCGCAACCTAAAGTGATTTTGGCTGATGAGCCAACAGGGGCACTCGACACTCAAACATCGTACGAGGTTATGGAAATCCTTAAAGATATACATAAGGGCGGGATCACCATTATCATTGTTACACACGAGCACGATATTGCTGCCATGACCGACAAAATCATCAAACTAAAGGATGGCAACATTGGTGACCTTATTATTAATGGGGAACTTGCTTCATTCAAAGAAAACTACGCTAAAGAACTACAAACTGTATAGCTATGTTTGATATCGATAAATGGCAAGAGATACTTAGTACGATTAAGAAAAATAAACTTCGTACTTTTTTAACCGGCTTTGCAGTGGCATGGGGCATTTTTATGCTGATGGTGCTGCTGGGTGCCGGTAACGGACTGAGCAACGGTGTTAGCTCTAATTTTCAGGGCAACGCTATTAATGCAATGTGGGTTTGGAGCCGCGAAACCAGTATGCCTTATGCCGGATTTCAATCGGGCAGGAGTATTCAGCTTAAAATGAGCGATTACGATGCGATCAGCAAAATGGAAGATGTTGATAAAGTATCAGCGCGTTACTGGATTGGCGATCGCACTTATGCCTTTCATAGCGAATATGGTACATACAATACACAGGCATGTCACCCCGACTATAAAATAATTGAAAACTTTCAGATTACGAGCGGGCGTTTTATCAATGATATCGACATGCAATATGGCCGTAAAGTAATGGTTATTGGTGCCGATATCCAGGAAGCGTTGTTTAAAAACACAGACCCGGTGGGGCAAATTTTGAGGGTTGGTGATGTGCCTTTTAAGATTATTGGTGTTTACAGCGAATTTGACCCAAGAGAAGGTACCCGGCAAGGGCTTATCCCCTTAACAACGGCACAAAAGCTCTTTAATGCAGGTGAGCGCATCCATAACCTGGCCTTAACAACCCATAATATCAGCAAAGAAGAAAGTGTGCAGGTAGAAGAGGATATCCGCAAGTTACTGGCCAGTAACCACAAATTTCATCCCGATGATGAACGTGCTATCGGGATTTATAATTCGTTGGAGAATTATGTAGAAACAATGAACATTTTCCGTACGATAAAAATATTTGTGTGGTTAATCGGGATAGGTACACTCATAGCCGGAATTGTAGGGGTTAGCAACATAATGCTTATCGTGGTGAAAGAACGTACCAAGGAAATTGGTATACGAAAGGCTTTGGGGGCAACACCGGGTTCTATTGTGGGGTTGGTGTTGCTTGAATCGATACTGATAACGGCCCTGGCCGGTTATATTGGCATGTTTTTGGGCATTAGCCTCATGGAAGGGATCAACTTTATGATGGAGCAGCAGGCACAGGCGCAGGTAGGTGCCAGTGGCGACCGTGGCGAAATACGGATGTTTATGAACCCTACTGTTGACCTGGGTATTGCCGTAAGTGCAATGATGTTGCTCGTTACGGCCGGGGCCCTTGCCGGTTATTTCCCGGCCAGAAAAGCTTCATCTGTTAAACCTATTGAAGCATTACACGACGAATAAAAAAAAGAAAGCCATGTTTGATATAGACCGTTGGAAAGAAATAATTAGTGCCCTGAAGAAAAACAGATTGAGGAGTTTTCTCACCGCCTTTGGTGTGTTTTGGGGTATTTTCATGCTTATTATAATGGCCGGTGCCGGCCGGGGGTTTGAGAATGGTATGTTTGAAGGAGTAGGCCAGGTGGCGCAAAATTCATTCTTTATGTGGACAAACCGTACCAGCGAGCCCTACAAAGGTTTACGCAGGGGACGTAGCTGGAGTTTCGATAATGAAGATGTAACTTTTATCAGGACCCACATACCCGAAGCCGACATTGTGTCCCCCCGGATTTTTGCCGGTGGGGGAGGTGGTAATAATACCATTCGCGACGACCGTGCTGCATCGTTTTACATTAAAGGTGATTACCCCGAGTGGAACGATATTGACCCGGCAGAAGTGGTGATGGGGCGTTGGTTAAATGAAGTTGATATTCTACAGCGCCGCAAGGTATGTGTGGTTGGCGATCAGGTCATCAATGAATTGTTCGATCCCGAGGAAGACCCAATTGGAGAATACCTTAAAGTGAATGGTGTTTATTATCAAGTGGTTGGTGTGATCGACCCCATTTCAAATATTAACATGAACGGGCGTTCCGAAGAAAGTATTTTTATACCCTTTTCAACCATGCAGGTTGCCTATAATTATGGTAACGACGTGCATGTACTGGGTGTAACAGCCAAGCCCGGGTACAGTGCAGCAATGGTTGAGGAAAAGGTGATAGCAGCCTTAAAACAACGGCACAAAGTTGCACCAACCGATGTGCAGGCTGTCGCCCATGTAAACCTCGAAAAGCAGTTTAAACAGTTTAGTACGTTATTCGATGGGATCCGGATTTTAACATGGATTGTAGGGCTGGGTACGCTACTGGCCGGAGTTATCGGGGTTAGTAATATTATGCTGGTTATTGTGCGCGAACGCACTCAGGAGATTGGTGTGATGCGCGCCATAGGGGCTACACCCCGTAAAGTCATCGGGCAAATTATGCTCGAAAGTGTTTTCTTAACAGCAGTGGCCGGTTATATCGGGATGGTACTGGGAATTTTGATCCTCGAAGGATTAAATTATGTGCTAGAGATGGCAAAGGCTAATGGAAGCAGCGAAATCTTCATTAGTAACCCTTCAATTAACCTTACCGTTGCCATTGCTTGTCTGGCCGTTCTAATTATTTCAGGGGCGATTGCCGGATATATTCCAGCCAAACGGGCTGTGCGTATTAAGCCAATTGATGCCCTCAGGGCAGAATAGAAAGTGGATATTCAATTAATAAATAGAAAAATAAATCAACAGAATTAAATAATTAAGCCATGAGACGAATATTTAAAATTTTAGGAATTGTTCTTTTAGTTGGAATTTTTCTCGGTACATTTTATTTTTTGTACACAAAATCGAAAAGTGACCCGGTAGTGTATAATACACAAAAACCGGTGGTTGAAACCATTACACAAAAGACCGTTGCAACAGGCTCTGTTGTTCCGCGAAACGAAATTGAAATTAAACCACAGGTGTCAGGTATCATCGAGGAGGTCTATCTCCAGGCCGGTGAAATGGTTAATACCGGTGATATCATTGCCAAAGTGCAAATTATTCCCGATATGGTAACACTTAACAATGCCGAGTCGCGTGTGAACCGTGCACAACTGAATTATGAAGATGCAAAAATTGATTATGACCGTCAGAAAGAATTGTATGACAAAGAGGTTATTGCATACGAAGAATACCAAAAAGCGCAGTTGGCATTTAACACAGCTCGCGAAGAACTTCAGGCCGCTGAAGATAACCTGGAGCTGATTCAAAAAGGGGTAACCAAAAAATCAGAAAAAACCACGAATACACTTATCCGCTCTACCATTAACGGAATGGTGCTCGATGTGCCTGTGGAAGTTGGCAACTCGGTTATCCAGGCCAATACTTTTAATGCCGGTACAACCATTGCCATTGTTGCCGATATGACCGATATGGTTTTTGAAGGTAAAGTGGATGAAACCGAAGTTGGCAAGATTAGTGAAGGAATGGACATCATTCTTACCATTGGTGCCATCGACGATGAAAAATTTGAAGCAGTGCTTACTTACCTTTCTCCTAAAGGTGTTGAAGAAAACGGGGCAATCCAGTTTGAGATTAAAGCCGATGTAAACCTGAAAGAGGATCAGTTTATTCGTGCCGGATACAGTGCCAATGCCAGTATTGTGCTTGAACAACGTGAGGATGTGATGGTGATACCTGAATCCCTTCTAAAGTTTGAAAACGATTCGGCATACGTTGAAGTGCAAACTGATTCACAAGTGTTTGAAAAGCGGTTTGTAGAGGTTGGCTTGTCGGATGGTATTAATATTGAAGTGCTTAAAGGGCTTTCATTTGATGACGAAGTTAAAGGTGAAAAAATGGACCCGAAAGCGGCTAAAGAAAATGCCCAGGTTACTGAATCATAAAAAGGAGATGACATGAAACGGATAATAATACTTTTTTCAATTTTGGTTATTGTAACCGGTACTTTTGCCCAGGACAAATGGACGTTAAAAAAGTGCATTGATTATGCACTGGAAAATAACATTACCATAAAACAATATGAGCTTAGTTCCGAATATCAGGAGAACCAGTTACAACAGTCAAAAAACAACCGGTTGCCCAATTTATCGGCTAATGTTTCGCAAGGGGTGAATTTCGGGCGCTCGTTAACCATCGAAAATACTTACGAGAGTTTTACGTCTGCAAGTACCGGATTGTCAGCCAATGCCAATTTATTAATCTGGCAGGGCGGAATTTTAAATAATACCATTAAACAACGTGAGTTTGAACTCAAGGCTGCCTTTGAAGATTTACAGAAAGCGAAAGATGATGTGACTTTAAATATTACTGCCGGCTATCTTGATATTTTATTTGCAAATGAGTTAATAGAAGTGGCTAAGCGCCAGGTAGAGCAAACCGAACAGCAAATTGGGCAAACTAAGCAGTTAGTGGAGGCCGGAAGTTTAGCACGGGGAACTTTGCTTGAAATTGAAGCACAGCTGGCCCGTGAGAAACTTGATGTTGTAAACGCTGAAAACGAGTTGAAGCTATCTGTGTTAAATTTAGTACAGCTGCTTGAACTTGAAAATTATTCTGGTTTTTCAGTGGTAAAACCATCTTTGCCTGAACTTAAAGCGCAGTTGTCACTGGCTGCTTCAAGCGAAGTATATAAAAAAGCAGTTTTGGCACGCCCTGAAATTAAAAGTGCCGGCTTTCAGCTCGAAAGTTCGAAAGCTCAGCTTGATATTGCAAAGGGCAGGTTGATGCCTACGCTTTCTGCTTCAGTTGGTATTTACGACGATTATCTGAATACCAATCAGCGTGAAGTGCCTGGCTTTTTTGACCAGATTGCTGACAACCACCGTGAAAGTGTTGGGCTGAACCTTAACATACCTATTTTCAGCCGCTTTAGCAACCGTACCAATATTGAGAATGCTAAGCTGCAAATTGAAAATCAGAAGTTGGAGCTCGAGAATGTGAAAAAAGGTTTAAGGAGCCAAATTGAACAAGCTTATACAAATGCCGAAGCTGCATTTAATCGTTACATTGCCAATAAAACGGCTGTTGAATCAATGCAGGAATCATTCCGCTACATTGAAGAAAAATTTAATGTGGGAAGGGTAAATACCGTTGAGTATAATGATGCAAAAACCAATCTGGCTGTTGCCGAATCGAATCTGTTACAAGCAAAGTACGAATTTATATTCCGCTCTAAAATTCTTGATTTTTACAACGGGATACCAATTGAGTTATAAATAAAGGCAATTTTTTGATTTATATTTTATTGGCAAAAGGGGTGCACACAATATGCGCCCCTTTTTATCAATGCTAAAAATATTCCGACAAGCCAAAATAAATGGAACTTTCGCCATTTCGTCCCACGGCGTAATCAACCCTGAAAGCAACCGGGTTCGATTTCATTACCCTGAAACGAAATCCGGCACCGGCTGCCGGTACCAAACCGTCTTTCGAAAACGTGTCATTCAATTTTTCGCCTACAAAGCCAAGCGATCCAAAGGTTACGAAACCTATACGATCGGTTACATATTTTCGCCATTCCACTTCGAGAAAGTGCAATTGTTTGCCCGAGTTTTTACCCTCGGTATAACCACGGATCCAGTTATTGGCATTTTCCCACATCGAAACCGGTACATCGCCCAAACCTGCACGGGTCATGTATTGGGCTGCCAGAACCGATCGCCAGGTCCCGTCGAACGAATGGTATGCTTTGGCTTTCAGGTAATTTTTCCCGAAAAAGTAATCTTTTTGTAATACCGGTTGCATGCCCGGGCCTATGTTTTCGAGTTTCGACCCAAACGAGTCGGAGATGAAGTTGGTCTGATTGGTAATGTAAACCCCGCTTGTTGGATATACTGCATTGTCGCGCGAATCGAACTCAAACATGATAAGCGGTTGAATCATCTTCATTTCAATGCTTACATCGTTAAAATTAACCGCGTTCAATTCAGATAAGGACATGGTGTAATTACCCATGAATGTCCATTCCATTCCAGCCCCGGCATAAAATCCTTTTGCCAACTTGCGTTTGGCATATCCTTGCAGGTATCCCATATTCAGTTCGGTCCCAAATTGCTGCTCACCGGGCAGCCCAATGTTCGATGTTGCCTGCAGGTTTACCTGTTTCATCATAGTGGCATTAATGGCAAAGCGCCATTTGCTGAAATACAATTCGTTTTTTAACTGTCCCATATACGAAGGGTTGGTGAGCGACTTGGATGCATATACGTCGGTAATAAACAAACGGTTATTGTCGAGCGTGGTGATTATTTTGCTGAATATGGCCAGTGAGTGTTCCAGTACCGGGCGGTAATCGTACATGGGCATTACCACGAAGCTTACTTTTTTTGGATCTTCGGTTTTTAGCGAATCCTGGTTCGATGAAAAACCACGCATACTAATTGCCAGCAATAATGCCAATGCAAATATGTTGATGATATTGTTCATATAAGTTTTCATACGTATTGTTTTATTGTGCTAAATAAAATGTGTTTTAATAGCTAAGCCCTTCGTTAAAATTGAACAAGGCATAACCTTCACCTTCCATGTAACCTGGTACATCGGCTTTTTGGTTTTGGGCTGCATCTTCGTTCACAGGGGTCGAAAATGGCATTTTTCCACCGGGGTTAAATTCACCTGAAACCACATCGAGTAATGCACCGTTTGTTGTCCCGAATGTGGCTAAAACACCAATTATATTGCTTTTTTCGTGGTTGTAAACTTCGTCGATTGCCCATGGGTTGGTGTAGTTAATAACCAGTATCGTTGGTGTGGAAGCTACCAGCTTGTTGATGTGCTGTGTATCGATACCGTTTTTGCTCAGCGACACAAAAAGTGGCGAACCATCCGATTCAAAAAGCGATTTGGGTGATGGCACCAGCCAAACAAGGTTTACGTCGGCTTTTTCTGGCGAGTCGACCAATTCGATATTGTTTGGGGTGTTTTGCTGTTTAATGATTTGTGACGATTTATTGCTGTGCTTTTCAAAATACACCTTGGTTTTGGGTGCCAGTGGCAGGCTTTTTTTGCCATTTGCGTCGGCATTGCGCAGTAATACGATGGATTTGCGCATGGCCAGCGCTGCCTTTTCTTGGTATTCATCTTTGCCGGTTTCAGTGTTCGCTTTTTCGGCATCAACATACGGATTCTCGAACAAACCCAGTTTGAATTTCTCCATTAGCAATCGATGTACCGATTCGTCAACCGATGGCATTAGCTCTGGATTCTGTACCAGTGTTTCAATCAAAATGGTAGGGTCGGCAGTACCTGAAAAAATATTGACACCGGCTTCGATGGCCATTTTGTACCGTTCGTGCAAACTCAGTGTCTCAACACCCCATGGCATCATATCGATAGGACCGGTGTCGGAGTTGATAATGCCTTTAAATCCTAATTCACCGCGTAACAGGCCTTGAAGTACCGGTTTGTTGAAAGCGTAAGCCACTTGTGGGTATTTGGTGTTTACGGGATATGAATAATAAGGCATAATAGACGAAGTGCCGGCTTTGATGGCTGCTTTAAAAGGGATGAGGTTGTTGGCCAGCATGCCGCCTTCAAACACTTCGCGTTTGCCCCAGTCGAAATGGGGGTCTTGCCCGCCTTCGGTGGCGCCGCCGCCCGGGAAGTGCTTGGTGGTAAGGGCTACCGAACTTGGGTTAAGTGAGTCGCCCTGGAATCCCAGCACGACTTCACGCATCATTTTGGCTGCTAAATCGGCATCTTCGCCAAAGGTGCCTTCAATACGTTGCCAGCGTGGTTCGGTGGCCAGGTCGGCCATGTACATGTAGCCTTTTCGCAAGCCAACAGCCGTCCATTCATTGCGGGCAGTTTCGGCAAACTGACGGGTAAGTTCAAAATCACGCATGGCAGCGAGACCCAGTTCTCCCGGCCACTGGGTAAAGACTGTTTTTCCCATGCTCAAGCCCTTCGATGCATCCATGGTGATGTGGTTGCGCGGGTTGGAAGCTACGATGGCTGGAATTCCAAGCCCGTTACTTTCGCAAAGTGCTTGCAAATTGTTGGCCCACTCGGCAATGGTTTGGGCAGGTGGATTGGCACGTAATATAAAATGGCGTTGATGGTGTTTTTTTACCGCTTTGCTTGTTCCGGCTGCCGACATGTTGGGGTATTCAAGCTTCTTTTTGGTAAACATGTTTATGTCCATTACCAGGTCTTCTTCATTGAAGCCACTACCTACAGGAAGTTTGTTTTTGGGGGCTTCAAAAGCCCAGTCATTTTCCATGCGCGTAGTACTTATGAGCATAAAACCGGCTTTTTCTTCAAGCGACATTTTTGAAACCAGGTCGGTGCTGCGTTCTTCGTAGGGTAAACGCCAGTCCTCGTACTTGTCGAGACGGCCGTTTTTGTTTAGGTCTTTAAACTGGAACCCGTCGATGGTTAAAACTTTTACCGTTCGGTATCCCAACTCGGGTTGTTTCTGTTCTGTTTTTTTCTTACTGCACGATACGAGGGTAAAGATAACGATGAATGAGAGCAACATGGTTGTTCTCGAAATTCTTTTCTTTTGTTTTGTTCTCATTTTGTGTCGATTTGGAATTTTCAACACAATGTTACGGTAAGAATTCATGTAGATCGTCCCACCTGTATGTATTTCAGGTGATAGGACGTCCCGTAAAACCGGGTAGGACTAATTTTTAAGTGTTTTATTTTGTCTTTTTCGGTATTCAGTAGGGGTTTCGCCGGTTATTTCTTTAAACACCCGGTAAAACGATGATTTTGAATTAAAACCGGCTTCAAAGGCGAGCCCTAAAAAAGTAATATGGCTGTATTTTGGATTTTTAAGCAACGATTTGAATTCGCTCACCCGGTATTCGTTAATAAGTTGATAGAAGTTCTTGCCAATTTTCTCGTTTAATGTTTGCGAGATATTTTGACGGGTAATATTGAGGTCCCTGGCCATCATTTCCAAATTGTATTCTGATTGCAGGTAAGGTTTGTTGTTTTCAGTGTAACAAATAATCATTTCAGCATAAGTGGTAAGTTGTTTGTTACTTATTCCCGAATGCTCATATTTTTTGTTGCTGTTATCCGTTTTTCGTTCGACTATGTTTACCGGATCTTCGTGGTATAGTACCGGTTGTAATAAACCAAAAATCAGCATAAAAAAACCAAGCATGGCTAAATTGAATTGGTTAAACCAGAAAACACTATTGTTGGTTTTCAGGAAAAGTGGTGCAAAAAGAAGCAGCAAATAACTAATTGATGCCGTTGAAACCATTATGGCCACCCAGTCCAGCATTATTTTTTGTGATGTGTTTGAAAAATAGTTTTTTACATTTTTCCTATGGCGCGACCATAAAACAAATATCACCCCTAAATAACCTAATATTGACAAAGTGATGGTTGCATACACAAGAAAATAATTGAGTTGCAATTTTCCTTCGTAATAAAACGATGGTGCAAATGAACCTTTAAAGTAGAGCAATCGTGATGCGCTCATCAATGCAAATGGGATTAAATGTAGGAGATGTTTCCATTTTAGCTTGAATTCAATGTGTATTTGGCTTTGTACATAAAAATAAAATAGCGGGCCAATGAGATATAGGAAAGGTACATAGCCTATTTTAATATAGGAAACCAGCCCTTGGGGTAGAAGTGAACCGACAAAATTAAGTGTATTTATAATGAACCACAAGGATAGTAGTTTGTTTGACAGGTGGTTTGGTTTCTTTAGTAGAAAAAGCAGGGCACTTAAGATTGATTGTATGGTTGCCAGGTAAAGCATGTTTTTTTGTTTTGATAATAAATATAGCAAAATTGTATTTTTGATCGGGTTTATTTATTCATCATTCTTGAAAATAACCTAAAAAAATGCGTTATTGTAAAATGAAAGCCTTTTAACTGTTGCACCATTCTTTTTTGCCCTTTTCGAAATTTAAATACGGTGTTGGCAAATGAAAAATGTTTCCTAAAAAAATGAGGTAAAAATGTATCGTTCGTTTTTCGAAAATAACTTTGATGCACTGATATTGACCAATGATGATGGTGATATTTTTGCAGCCAACAAAGCGGCATGCCGGCTTTTCAAAAGCACTGAAAAGCAAATAATTGCCAAGGGAAGGTCCGGTGTTGTTGATATGAGCGACCCACGTCTTCAATCAGTCCTAAAGAAAAGGGCAGAAGATGGGCTCGTTAAGGAGCGCATCCGACTTAAACGTGGTGACAATTCTACTTTTGAGGGCGAAATAACTACAACCTTTTTTACCGATGATAATGGACATAAACGAACGTTGATTACTGTAAGGGATGTAAGTGGTCAGTTTGAAAACGAACAGCAGCTCAAGGCCAGTAAAAGGCAAAATGAAATATTAATAAGCAACCTTCCCGGCATGGTTTACCGTTGTTTGTTCGACAAAAAATGGACATTTATATATGTAAGTGAAGGAAGTAAGCTTATTACCGGTTATTCCCCGGAATATTTTCTTGAGAACCCTGATGTGAGTTATGCAAAGCTAATATTGCAAAAGTACCGAAACGAAATATGGGATAAATGGAATACAGTTGTAAAGCAAAAGTCCACATTCGAGGCTGAATATCAAATAACCGATAGCAAAGGTCAGGTCAAATGGGTTTGGGAACGGGGGCGCCCGGTTTTCGACAGCCATGGAAAGCTTGATTATCTTGAAGGGTACATCGAAGATATTACCGAACGCAAGAGAACTGAACGCGACCTGATAAAATTTACCCGTGCTGTTGAGCAAAACATGTCGTCGATTGTGCTTACCGATATAAACGGCAATATTGAATACGCCAACAAGGCTTTTTTCGGCATGACTGGTTTTAACCGAACCGAAGCTGTTGGGCAAAACATGCGGTTGCTAAAATCGGGGTTGGTGGCCGCCGGGGTTTATAAAGATATGTGGGGCACAATAATGAATGGGAAAACATGGCGGGGCGAGCTTATAAACAAAAAGAAAAATGGTGAATTGTTTTGGGTTAATAAAGCTATTTCGCCGATTCTGGATTCACGTGGTAAAATTTCGAATTTCGTAAGTGTGGCCGAAAATATTACCGAGCGTAAAAAGGCCGAGGAAGAATTGATTGAAGCCAAGGAACGTGCCGAGGAAGTTGACCGACTTAAAACCGCTTTTCTGGCTAACATGAGCCATGAACTGCGAACACCCCTGAATGCTGTTATTGGGTTTTCCGAATTGATTGATGAACAGATGTCGAAAGAACAAATCCTTGAATTTTCACGTACCATCAACCAAAGTGGCAATCATTTGTTAGAGATTGTTGAGCAAATTTTTGATGTGTCGTTGCTCGAAACAGGAAATTTGTCGGTAAGCTTTAGCGATATCGATTTAGTCAGTTTGTTTGGTGTCCTGGCACAGGAAGTAAAAAAGAAACAGGTTAAGCATGACAAAGAAAACTTATCGGTTGATGTGAAAATGCCCGAAGGAGTGCAAAAGTTTGTAATACATACCGATAGGAGAAGGTTAATGCAGGTGTTGCTTAATTTGTTGGACAATGCCATTAAATTCACCGGGAAAGGTAGTCTTCAATATGGTTTTAAACCCGAAAACGACAAAGTGTTGTTTTGGGTTAAAGATACAGGCATTGGTATATCTGAAGAAAAGCAGCGCATGATTTTTCAGATGTTTAACCAGGTTGAACAATCGTATACCCGTGAAACCGGTGGCATAGGAATTGGTTTAACCGTTTCACAAAAATTAATTGAATTGCTGGGTGGTAAAATGTGGATGGAAAGCAAGATGGGCCAAGGCAGTACTTTTTATTTTACCGTACCTCAAAAAGAAGGAGCATAAATATGTATTTTGACCCTTTAACTATTTCATTTATAATGGCCCTGATTTATTTTGTGGCTGCCATTGCATTATTGGTTGTTGGCCGGCGTATCAAAGTTTTTAAGGGCGTTGCATTATGGGGTGTCGGCGCTATGCTGTTCTCAATTGGTTTTTTCGAATTCTTTTTACGGCAAATGCATCAGTACGAAACTGTATTCGTATTGTTATCCAATATCTTTCAGTTGGCAGGAATGATTTTTCTTTATGAAGGCGCCCTGCGTTTTTTCCAGTATCATAAACGCAACTTTTTTTTCTACGTAGCAGTATTGTTTTTTACATTGTTTATGGTGTATTTCACACTTCTCAACAACAACCTTGAAGCACGGGTGCTGGGTTATGCTATTAGTTTTTCGTTTTTTTATGCTTCTGTTGGTGTTTTGTTTTTTCGGGCACAAAAAGGGCAAGGGCGCGAAACTGCTGTTTTTATTGGCTTTACCCTTTTTTTTATGTCGCTGATGCTTTTTCTTCGTTTTTTGGTGGTGGCAGTTTCCGATGTTGATGTCACCTTTACCCCGTCAAGTATAGTGAATATTGTTATTTTAATGACGGGCATGCTGGTGACATTGTTTTTTGCCTACGGGTTGGCAATACTTATCAGCCAGCGGCTTAATGATGAGTTAAAAGTTTCGAGAAACCATTTCAGGTTAATTTTTGATGTTATACCGAGCCCTATTGCAATTACCGAAAAACAAAGCGGGAAAATTGTTGATGTGAATCAGGAATTTCTCAGGACTATGGGCTATCAGCGCAACGAAGTATTGGGTGAATATCCGCTCAGGTTAGGGCTTTGGAAAAAAAAGACGCAGCGCGATGCATTTTTTAATGAGATTAACAAGAATGGGCATTGTTATAACTTTGAAACAACCTTTAAAAATAAGGAAGGTGTTGAAGTAGTTGCCTTATTCTCGGGGATTGCATACGAAAATAACGGATATGAGCTACTGCTCAGTGTTGCCAACGATGTTACCGCTGTACGGAGGGCCGAGGAAGAAGCACAGGTTTTAAAGCGGGCAGTTGAGCAAAGTCCGGCCTCCATTGTGGTAACCAATGCACAGGGCAAAATTATTTATGTGAACCCATGGTTTACCAATATCAGCGGCTATACTTTTGAAGAGGTTTACGGGAAAAACCCAAATGTGTTGCAATCGGGTAATATGCCTGCTGAATTTTATAAAGATATGTGGACGACCATTATGAAGGGGAAAGAATGGCATGGTGAGTTCGAAAACCGTAAAAAGAATGGTGAAATATTCTGGGAAAGTGCTTCTATTTCAGGGGTTAAAAATGATAAGGGCGAGATGACCCACTTTGTGGCAGTGAAAGAAGACATCACCCAAAGTAAAATTTTTAGCGAAGAGCTGCGTTTGAAGAACCAACAATTAAATGAACTGAATGCGCACAAGGACCGTTTGTTCTCGATTATTTCGCACGATTTGCGCGGACCGTTTAATGGGTTTTTGGGCTTAACCAACCTTATGGCCGACGATGCTGAAAGTATGTCGAAGGATGAAATGGTGGAAATTGCTGCCGGTATACGAAAATCTGCACATACCGTTTTTGAATTGCTCAACAACCTGCTCGACTGGTCGCGCAGCCAGCAAGGCCTTATTCCTTTTCACCCCGAAACGGTAAATGTAAACTTTCTGCTCAACGATTGCTTTGAGAACCTTGCAGGTATTGCTTCTAATAAAAATATTGAACTGGTACGCGAAATTGATGGCGATGTTAATTGCCGTGCCGATGTTAATATGCTTAAAACCTGTGTTCGCAACCTGGTGTCAAATGCCTTGAAATTCACTAAGCGCGGCGGGAAAATTATCATTCGTGTTCAGAGTGAAAATGAAAAAGTCCGGTTTAGTATTATTGACAACGGCATTGGCATGTCAGAAGATATAGTTGATAGTTTGTTCGATATCAGCAAAAAGATTAACCGCGCCGGAACGGAGAATGAACCGAGTTCCGGGCTGGGGTTGATTATTTGTCATGACTTTGTAAAACGCAATGGAGGGGAAATATGGGCTGAAAGTAATGAAGGCGAGGGGACGGCCTTTCATTTTACCATGCCCGGGGCATCTTAAATTTTACCCTTGTACTTTTGGTCGGTAACCATAATGTGGTTGGTAATCCAATCCTTAATAAAAGTTGTAACTTCTAGGCTGAGAATCAAACGGCCTTGCTCATACCGCTCTCTAAGGTCACGCACTTTATCAATGTAACCGCGATGTTCATTTAAGTGTTGTTCCAAACCTTCGTATCCGGCATTTTTCATCATAATTTCTTCCGAGGTGAAATGCGTTGTGATGTAATTCTCCATCTCGTCAATTGCCTTTTTGGTTGCCTCTTTGGTCTTGTTGTCAGCAATTGCATTATAGAAATCATTAATCAACCTGAACAGCTCTTTGTGTTGTTTGTCGATGACAGGGTTGTTTACACTCAGCTCGTCACTCCATTTAATGTACTCCATTTTCCTGTTTTTTGTGTGAATTTTAAAAAATGCAATTTAATAAAATGAGATTTAAAATGCCAAAGCTTATTTGCATATCGTTGTTAATGTGATGTTATTGCAAACATGAAAATATTCGGTTAATTTATTAATTACTTTATCCTGGCTGCAAATTTCTATATCAATGATTGTTATATTTGCTTACCATATTTCAAAATCGTATCAATGGAGAAATCATTACGCAACCTTCAGTATTATAAATTTAGCGCCTACGGTTTTTTAAAAAACCTGCGTTTTTTCGATGCTTTTTTGATGCTTTTTCTTCTTGAAAAAGGGATGAGTTATTCCGAAATAGGTATTATGTATGCCGTGAAAGAAATTGCCCTAAACTTGCTTGAAATTCCTTCGGGCATTTTTGCCGACACCTGGGGGCGCAAACGGACACTGGCAGGGTCGTTCGTTTTTTATATCATTTCTTTTTCGGTGTTTTATTTTTCAAACAGTTTTGTACTGTTTTTACTGGCCTTTGCACTTTTTGGCGTGGGCGATGCTTTCCGGACCGGGACCCATAAAGGGATGATGATGGATTACCTGAAAATGAATAATTGGAGCGAACATAAAACGATGTACTACGGGCATACCCGTGCATGGTCGCAGCGCGGGCTGGCAATTTCTTCATTAATTGGCGGGCTTATTGTTTTTCAACAAGGTAATTTCGAAGTGATTTTTCTGTATTCTATTATCCCGTATTTGCTCAACTTACTTTTATTATTGTCGTATCCCGGAAAACTGAATTATTCGAGGGCGCAAAATGAGCAACGCAGCTGGAGCGATATGAAAACAACCTTTGCCGACTTTTGGAAAATGGTAAAACGGCCCGCTGTTTTTGCCTTAATTACCAATACGGCAGCCCACAGTGCATTTCAAAAGGCTATAAAAGATTACATACAACCTGTGATGGTTGCAGCTATTGCTGTACTTCCGTTTTTGACTTCGCTGGAGGAAAAGCAACGCGAAGGTATTTTCATCGGTATCATCTATTTCGTTATTTATTTGCTTACATCAAGGGCTTCGAGCATGGCAGGGTTGGTCCAAAAAAAGGCACTTAAACCCTCAGCCATAATCACTTTGCTGACAGGTATAATTGCAGGTTTATTGTGTGGTATTTTATACGGCTTTGAATATTGGTGGTGGTCGTTGCTGTTTTTTACCATGGTTTACCTGGTTGAGAATTTCAGGAAACCAATTATGACAGGACTTGTGGCCGATGAAGTGCCCAACGAAATACTGGCTTCAGTGTTGTCTGCACAATCGCAACTGAAAACTGTTATTACTGTTCTTATAGCCCTGGTGATTGGTTTTGTAGCCGATTTATGGGGTGTAGGTGTTGCCATTACTACTGTTTCGCTTATTATTGGCTTAATTGTTCTTTTCATCCAGTGGTATAAAAAATCGAACAAATAATTCGTTTTTCGGGGATTATTGTTACTTTTTGGCCTCAAATAACCAAAAAGAACCATGGAAGAACAAATAAAGCAAATTGCCGAAAGGCTGAAAGGCTTGCGCGAGGTGCTCGATATCAGTATTGCTGATGCAGCGCAAACTTGCGGGGTGAGCGACGATGATTATCTAAAGTATGAATCAGGAAAAACGGATATCCCGGTAAGTATTCTTCATAAAATTTCACAAAAATATGGTGTTGAACTAACAGTTTTACTCACCGGTGAAGAGCCCCACATGCACCGTTACGCGGTTACACGCAAAAATAAAGGGGTTGGTGTTGAACGTACAAAAGCTTACAAATACGAATCGCTGGCACAAAATTTCATCAACCGGAAGGCAGAACCTTTTATTGTTACCTGCGACCCGAAACCCGAATCGACACCTATAACCCTTAATGCTCACAGTGGTCAGGAATTTAATTACATTCTTGAAGGCCGGTTGAAGTTTGTATTAAACAACAAGGAAATCATTCTCGAAGAAGGCGATTCAATATATTTCGATTCGGGACAGCCACACGGCATGCTTGCCCTCGACAATAAACCTTGTAATTTTATGGCTGTTATTTTATAACCAAATGATAAACAAAACCAACAATGCAACTATATAAAAAATACCTTGAGAAACCTGAGTTTGATTCACTCGAAGATTTTCAACAGAATTTTAAAATAAACGTCCCCGATAATTTCAACTTTGCTTACGATGTGGTTGATGAATATGCACGCACCGAGCCTCAGAAAATTGCACTGGTATGGACCAACGACCAGGGCGAACACATCGATTTCACGTATGCCGATTTAAAAGAGAAAACAGACCAGGCTGCATCTTTTTTTATGCAACAGGGCATTGGCCATGCCGATAAGGTAATGCTTATTTTGAAACGCCGCTATGAGTTTTGGTTTTCGGTGCTTGCATTGCATAAAATTGGCGCAGTGGCCATACCTGCAACCCACCTGTTAACCGAAAAGGATATTATTTACCGCTGCAACGCTGCAACCATAAAAGCGATTGTGGCCGTTGGCGAGGATGTGGTTGCATCGCACATCGATAATGCCATGCCCGATTGCCCTTCGGTTGAGAAACGCATCTCTGTTGGGCCGGATTTCCCTGAAGGCTGGGTGGATTTTGA
>JASMTI010000253.1:0-4733 GCA_041694375.1 Bacteroidales bacterium
ATTTGCATAGCAGTGGCAAAAAAGCGAGTTTCATCACCTTCACCAAAAGATTTAACCAGACTTTTTATTTGCTCAGCTGCGGCCATAATTTAGGTTACTTACAAATCTAAAAGACGTCCAATTTCTATTGACACTAATTTAAAATAACAATGTTTCTCCGAATAAGATTAAAATACTGAATAATCTTATTCGTTTTTACACGGTATGTTTTTACTTTGTCAAATATACTTTAAAAATAAATATAAGCATATTTTTAATAAATTACTTCACTCTTAATTCTTCTAATTTCCCTCTGTGCCGTTTTAGCATAGTTCTGCAAAAAAACACCACTTATCACAATGTTTTCTCTTTTCCTAATCAAGATGCTGATCAAAATAGTAAATGTGTTTTACTATAGTAGTGTTTTTGCAAGTAAATTTGAATATTCAAAAATACTCCCGAATTATACACCTATAATATTGGGAATTTTAGTGAATTTCAGGGTAGCTATAAAACAAAAAACGCCGGAAATTCTTGATTTCCAGCGTTAATGTGAATTTTAATGTTCAAATTAGCTCCCCAGGTTGGACTTGAACCAACGACCTACGGATTAACAGTCCGCCGCTCTAACCAACTGAGCTACTGGGGAAGATTGTTACATCTTATCTTGAACGTGTGCCCTTGTTGTCAAAGGCGATGCAAAAATAGAAAAGGTTTTTTTTCTACCAAAAGAAAAGCCGAAAAAAGATAAAAGATTTTTTTCGGCTTTTCCTGTTATTTCTGAAAGCTAAGCCTCTGGGCTAATCAATTATTTCAAAGCCGGTATAAGGAACCAATGCCTTAGGTATTTTTATGCCATTTTCGGTTTGGTTGTTTTCAATAATGGCAGCTACAATACGGGGCAGGGCCAATGCACTCCCGTTAAGGGTGTGTGCCAGCCCGGGTTTCTTCATTTCTTTGCCTTTATAGCGGCATTTCAGGCGGTTGGCCTGGAACGATTCAAAGTTCGATACCGAGCTTACTTCCAGCCAGCGCTCTTGTGCTGCCGAGTATACTTCAAAATCGTAGGTCATGGCCGATGTAAAACTAATATCGCCGCCGCATAGCCTTACAATGCGGTAAGGCAGTTCAAGTTTTTTTATCAGGTTCTCAACATGCGCAACCATTTCGTCAAGTTGTTGGTACGAAGTTTCTGGGTTGGCAATTTGTACAATCTCCACCTTGTCGAACTGGTGCAAGCGGTTAAGGCCACGTACGTGGGCACCCCACGATCCGGCTTCACGACGGAAGCAAGGCGTGTAAGCAATGTTTTTGATGGGCAGTTGTTCTTCTTCAACAATCACATCTCGGTAAATATTGGTTACCGGAACCTCTGCCGTTGGTACCATGTAAAGGTTATCAGTCTGGGCGTGGTACATCATGCCCTCTTTGTCGGGCAGCTGGCCGGTGCCAAAGCCCGAATCTTCATTCACCATTATGGGGGGCAGTACTTCGTTGTAACCGGCTTTTTCACCTTCGTCGAGGAAAAATGAGATAAGGGCACGTTGTAATTTTGCCCCTTTTCCTTTGTAAACGGGGAAACCTGCACCTGTAAGTTTTGTCCCCAGCTCAAAGTCGATAATGTCAAAGTCCTTGATAAGTTCCCAATGTGGTTTTTTACCATCATGCAATTCGGGGGCTTCACCATGCCTTCTGATCTCTACATTGTCTTCTTCATCTTTGCCAGGTTCAACCAACTCATGGGGTACATTGGGCAATTGAACAACCAATTCGTTTAAATTTTGGTCAATTTCGGAAAAGGCGGCATCCAGCGATTTAATCTCATCTTTTAACGCAGCTGTTTTTTCTTTTGCCGCATTGGCTTCGTCAATCTTCTTTTCTTTAAAAAGTTTACCAATTTCTTTCGAAAGCTTATTCATTTCGGCTTTCAACTGGTCAACTTTTACCTGCGTTTCTTTTCGGCGGTTGTTTTGTTCAATTACCTGTTTGATAATCTCAGAGGCATCAAAGTTTTTTACTTTAAGCCTTTCTATAATTAAATCAGAATTTTCCTGAATAAATTTCAGTGTTAACATGATTGATTTTTTTATTGTTGTTTGAACAGACTGAAACGAAACTGGTTTCAGAGGATGCAAAAATAGTAAAAGCCTTTTGTCTCAAATGTTTTTGAGCGCAAAAATTAATTATTTTCTCCGAAAACACGTTTTAACAGGTCGTTTACCTGGGCATCGGCTTTTGTCCTGATATCCTGTTCGCGGTCGGCCACTTTCATGAAAACACCATCAAGTGCCCGTTCGGTTACATAGCGGTCTAGCTTTGTGTCAACAGCATCAACGTCAAGTAATTTTCCGGCCATCGAGTTGGCAAATTTATTCCACGTCCCGGTTAATTCGTCCCATGTGGTTGAAGCGGATACATTTCCGGCAATTGGCTTGTTCAGCGATTTTTGCATAATGGGCATGTACAGGTTTACCAGTTGGTTGTAGGTTTTTTCATTTAAATATTGTGTGGCAGCATTATCTTCACCCCTGAGAATCCCCCACGCATCTTCGATGGTCATCGAAGTGATGGCCTGTTTGAAAATGGGCATGGCTTGTTTGGCAGCATCTTCGGCCGAACGGTTTATCTGTAATACTACATCGTCTATCATACCGCTGATGCCCGGTACTTTTGAAGCATATTCGATAATTTTGTCGGTTTCGGGCGGCAGGTTTATTTTCACCAAAGGGTCTTGATAGTAACCATTAATTTCGTTGAGGTTTGTCAATGCCGAGTCGGCGCCCACTCGAAGGGCTTCTTTTAAGCCACGTGCTACTTCTTCTTTGGTTAAGGGTTGCTCCTGGGTTATAACTTGTGATGCAGTTTGCATTAAAACATCGCATGAGAATGCAGAAAACAGAATGGCAATCATGGTAAAAATTTTGATTTTTTTCATCTTTATAATTTTGAATTTTAACGTCTTTATAAAAATAGTACAACAATATTGTAACAAATAAATGCATACTTGTACTTATCTGGTGTAATCTAAAATCTGATGTCTAAAATCTGACAATCTATAATATTAAACAAACCTCAAAATTAATAAGAATGAGTAAACTATTTTTCTATCTGGCTGCAATTCTTGTTGTTGTTCTTGTAAAAACAGGTGTTGCACAAACCGAACTATCACAGCCTGTACCTCTTGAGCCAAAGCTCCGAACTGGTGTTCTTGATAACGGAATGACTTATTACATAAGGCATAACGAAGAACCCAAAGACCGTGCAAGTTTCTATATTATTCAAAACGTAGGTGCTTTGCTCGAAAATGACAATCAAAATGGATTGGCGCATTTTCTTGAGCACATGGCTTTTAACGGAACCGAAAATTTCGAAGGCAAAGGTATTTTAAACACCCTTGAAAAACACGGGGTGGCTTTTGGGCGAAACATCAATGCGTACACTTCATTTAATGAAACCGTTTACAATCTAAGTGACGTGCCAACCACCCACGAAGGGCTTGTAGATACTTGTTTGTTGGTATTGCACGACTGGTCTGACCGATTGTCGTTAACCGAAGAGGAAATTGACCTCGAACGTGGTGTTATTGCCGAAGAATGGCGTACGCGCAGAACAGCTTCGTTCAGGCTCCGTAACCAATGGTTCCCTGTAGTTTTTAAAGGTTCAAAGTGGGCCGAACGCGATGTTATAGGCGACACCACAGTTATTAAATATCACGATCCTGAAACCCTTCGCGACTTCTATCACGATTGGTACCGTACCGATTTACAGGCAATTGCCATTGTAGGTGATGTGGATGTTGAAAAGGTTGAAGCAAAGGTTAAAGAGATGTTTTCTAATATAGAAGCTGTTGAAAACCCAAAGGAAAGACCCGATTTCGAGATTCCTGAGCATGACGAAACATATTTTGTCGTGGCAACCGACGACGAGGCTTCACAATCGAGTATTAACCTATATATTTTCGATGAAAATAAAGATGGGCAGGAGAAAACATACGACGACCTACGTGAGATGTATATACGCTCGTTGTATAACTCAATGACTGGTCAGCGTATAAGTGAATTATTACAAAAAGGAACTCCCCCGTTTATCAACGGTAGTACCCAACGGGGTGGCTTTGTTCGCGGGTACGATGCTTATATGATTGGCGCCACAGCTAATGATGGTGAAGAAGCGAAAGCACTTGAGGCAATAATGACCGAAACACAACGGGTTAAACAGCATGGCTTTGTCGAGAGTGAGCTTGAAAGAGCTAAAACAAATATGCTTACCCGTTTAGAAAGCCGTTACAATGAACGCGACAAAATTACAAATGATCAGTATTGCCGCGAATTTGCCCAAAATTTTCTTACAGAAGAACCTGTACCTGGTATTGAAGAAGAATTTCGTTTTGCTAAAGAAATTTTACCAACAATAACCGTTGAAGAAATTTCAACTAAGGCCGATGAATGGATAACACAAAAAAACCGGGCTATTGTTATTACAGGACCAACCGACGCTGAACATCTTTCGGAAGATGAAGCGATGGCCATTATCAACAAGGTTGAAGCGATGGATGTTGAACCGTATGTAGATGCGGCTTCAGGTACTTCCCTTATTTCGGAAGAACTTAAAGGGGCTGACGTTGTTTCTGAAAAGAAACTTGATGATTTTGATGCTGTTGAGTGGACACTGGGCAACAATACTAAAGTGGTTTACCGTCATGCCGATTACGAAAAAGACAATGTTTCGTTAAGGGCATTTAGCATGGGTGGAAG
>JASMTI010000254.1:0-1860 GCA_041694375.1 Bacteroidales bacterium
AAGATTAGAAAAACACTATTTGAAACAACAAGTAAAATTTCATGCTTTTAGCTAATTGTATCAATAAGAAAACTGTGTTATATTAAAAGTGCGACATAGTCGCAACTTATCCCTTACATAGCATGTGTGTATTTACACACACATCCCCTTCCTTAAGGCCACCGAGAGGTGGTCTTTTTATTATGTTTTCTAACAAGTTCAAATCCGATAGCGACCTCAAAAAATAGCCATTTTTGGCAAAAGTTCAAATCCGGTCACGAGAAAAGTATATTCAACCAATATTAGGGTATAAAAAAAGAGTAAAACCAATGAAAAATCACTGATTTTACCCTAAAAAATACAAAAAGTTGCTTTGTATAAAATCGCTATAAACGTCTTTATTTAGCCGTTAAACGATAAAAAGCAACTTGGTATAATTAACCTGGAGGTCCCGACCGGATTCGAACCGGTGATCACGGAGTTGCAGTCCATTGCCTTAGCCACTTGGCTACGGGACCTTAAGACAGCTATTTTATATTACCACATTTTCCAAATGTGTCAAGACTTCTCTGCGACCTCTTCAACACCGGATTCTTCGGATGCAGTATTTGCCTTTTTTTCAAAATGAGCAAGAAGTTTTCTTTGTATGAACATCATAATGAGTGCACCGCCCACACCAACAATGGCCAACCAGAAAATCACATTGGCCTGTGAACCGAGATAAACCACTGCATAGGACGTAATCATAAATCGAGTGCCTCTTGATAAGAAAGAAGCTATAATATACTGTCCAAACTTCATTTTGGCAATGGAGGCTGTAAAAAGAATGACGAAAAACGGAAGGGGGGTCATCGCAAAGATGAATATCGCCCAGAACCCATACCGGTCAAATAGTTTCTTGGCTCGTTCCTGATTGCGTTTGTTCACAACTTTGTTGTACATTTTGTTTTCACCTTTGGACATGAAGAAGAAAACTATGAAAGCACCTATGGTATTTGCAATAGTGATGTTCAAAGCGATAAACCACCAAAGTTCGGCTGGACTTGACAGAAGTACGGGGATCAAGATAAATTCCACACCGGCCATAGGGGTGATGGTTTCGATAATCGAATACAGAAAAAGACCGACTTCGCCATATTTCAGGAAAAATTCCAATACTGGCTGAAGCAGTCTGCTGATGGTGTCAAGCAATGTTGTTTCAGTGCTTGCCAACAGTTTATATCCCAATGTCATATGTCCACCCCCTTATGGTTTCCAACTTTGATAAAAGTCTATTGAAACTTTCTTGATTATTATAGCACATTAATAGGTATCAGACAATTTATAATACACGAAGGTAGTGTAAAATAATATTGGAAAAATAAAAAGAGGACAAACTCACTTTGGTATAATGAAGTTACGACACAACATATACAAAGGAGTTTGCCCTATGTACAGTTTACCACACCTACTGAAATTCGTCATGCCTGAAATTGAAGAAATATTGAGAGAAAGTGTTATGTCCCTACTTTTTAGTGAAGACTATTATGATCTTACTACGAGGCTTGATAGTGCGCTCAAGGAAACCGCAAAGCGGTTTTTACCAATCGTGCTTGAAGGGATGGACAAACAGTTCAAAACCTCGAAGAGAAGAAAGGCGCTTTACTACACAAAGGGGAAGCGTCCACGAACACTCATGACACCGTTTGGAGAAATTCACTTCAAGCGCGAGTATTACGTTCCCAAAAGCGGGACGAACGATGAAGGATTCTTCTATGTGGACAGAAAGCTCAAGCTCCCAAGGCGAGACTATTACGACCCACTGATCAAGGCCAAACTGATTGAGAAAAGCAGCGAAACGTCCTACAAGAAAGCCGGTGAGCTGGTTGGCGAGACCATTGG
>JASMTI010000255.1:0-3116 GCA_041694375.1 Bacteroidales bacterium
GTACGATTAAAAGCTCCCGATGCGATGCGCCCATGGATTGATCCTGCAAGTTTCAATTCCACTTTGGTACGATTAAAAGGGACAAATCACATACCTAAAAAAAGAATTAAAGGACAGTTTCAATTCCACTTTGGTACGATTAAAAGAGGCAAACGTACATGATGATGCACCGGACGTATTGAGTTTCAATTCCACTTTGGTACGATTAAAAGTGGATGGCTTAAAACTAAAATCAGCCGAACTTTTGAGTTTCAATTCCACTTTGGTACGATTAAAAGCAACGGAAAACACAACACATTATAAATTGCATGGCGTTTCAATTCCACTTTGGTACGATTAAAAGTAGCCGAAGATGCACCGGTATTTAAAGGATTGTTGTGGTTTCAATTCCACTTTGGTACGATTAAAAGGTAGATTTTACTTTCGGCATCTGTGTAGTTTATCCGTTTCAATTCCACTTTGGTACGATTAAAAGTCCCGTTATGGTCTTTTTTATTCTCATTTGTTCTGGTTTCAATTCCACTTTGGTACGATTAAAAGAGGCATACAATCACCGTATTATTGCACCTATTTATGTTTCAATTCCACTTTGGTACGATTAAAAGCCGCACAATTCCAGCCTGATTTGTCCGATGTTGATGGTTTCAATTCCACTTTGGTACGATTAAAAGTATGTTATTACTACGCATTTACTTTTTGTGTTATTTGTTTCAATTCCACTTTGGTACGATTAAAAGGAGGAGAAAGGTATTTATATTGGTGTTTCGGACCGGGTTTCAATTCCACTTTGGTACGATTAAAAGTCGTTGTGATTTTCAAAAAAAATTATTGATAATCAAACATTTATTATCAGCAAATATAGCGTTTTTATTTCTTTTTGTTGTCGATCGGATAAACTGTATTTTTTATCGTATTTCGACAACCTGGTTTATCATACTGGTTTTCAACATGTCAAAGAACTTTATTTCAAATTAAATATATTTACTCATCCCTTAATTTCACGTTTCAATGCAACATCGACAACTTACACCAAGTTTTTATCATAATGAGTGTTAAAAACAACAACATTCTGATGATGTTTTGTTTCGAAAGCATCTGTATTTTATGCCGATAGACAATTGAAGAGGCTTAAAAAGTATAACGCATTTAAGTCTCATTTCAATTGCTAATCGGTATTAAAGGAAATTGTCAACCGATTGCCGTTCTTTACCAACCACCTCTTTTTTAAGCCATTTTTCGTTACGGGTGTTAAATATAATAAGACTGTCGGTTTCTGTTTCCATAATGTCAAGTGCTTCATTTTTTAGCTCTAATAATTTCACTTCGCTAATTTCACCCTCGAAGACTGAATTTTGGATCCAGTTTAAATACCTGCGGCAGAGTTTTAACATCTTCCCTACCCGCTTTTGACCTACATCGTATACTGCTATTACATACATGTTTTTTCAGTTTTTTTTAGTTGGATTGATTTAGTCATTGATTCATTGGTCATTAGAGTCATTGGTCATCTGAGATTAAACGAGATTGATGGGGTTGAATGAGATTGATACAGATTGATGGGAGATTGATGGAGATTGATAAGAGCTACAACCCTCAGTTTTTTTCAATCAATCTTCTTCAATCTTTTTCTTTAAATATTTCTCAATCTCTTCAAAATCAATCTTTTCATTAAATCTCTTCAATTCAATCTTTCTCAATCTTTTTAAATCAATCTTTTCCTTTCAATCTTTCTCAATCACAAACTACCACCACATTTTAAAAGGTTGATACTCCTCTATGCCAAGTAAATGCTTTTGTATTTTGAAACACTCAAGCTTAACAAGGTGCTTGTAACTCACCGAACGGTTTAACGATCGATGCTTAATGGTTTCTTGCAAGCGGTCTTCAAATGCCTGCACAAATGCCTTTCGGCCCGAATCTTTTAACAATATTCTTTCAAGCTTCTCCTCAAAATGTTTCGATGTGATCATTTTCTTGTTCAACACTTTAAATATCACCCTGTCAACCAGCAGCGGTTTAAACACTTCAGCCAGATCGAGCGAAAGTGAAAAACGCCGTTCGCCGGGAGTGTGTAAATAACTAATAACCGGATTAAGCTGAGTTTGGTGTATCGACCGTAAACACTGGCTGTAACACATCATGTTGCCAAACGACACAAGTGCATTTACTTCGTTTTTGGGTGGACGGTAGCTACGCCCATCCATGCTAAAATCGTTAATGATAAGCTCAAATGCCTCGTAATAATGCTTTCGGATATTCCCCTCTACCCCCATTAATTGGTCAATTTCGCTTACATTGGCCATTTGAGCCCGCAATGCTTCAATTAATTCAATGATGGGGATTAAATCTTTCCCGCGTGAATTGTAATAACGCAGGTTTTTGATCATGTTATACGAAGCCCCGTCGAGGATACGCCGTGCAATATCGATCCGTTTTTTCTTATTGTCGAAATGCTTTACCTGTGCCACAAGCATTTTCCCCGAGAGCAATGATTCATGTGGCATGAACGAGCCTGTGTAATTTTCGTAATAATCGAAAAAATGAACGGGGATCTGCTGTTTGCCCAGAAAATTGTACATGGCAGAGTTAGCATCGAGGTTGCCAAAACAATACAATTCTTCGATGTTCTCAACCGGCAGGAAACGTGGTTTGCCCTCGTTGCCCTCTTCATCGTAAGGCGTGAACTTTAAGGTGTTTTCGCGGCGCTGTAAGTGGCCGGGATTGAATAAGTAGTAGGTGCGTTTCATAAATTGATGTTGATTGATACAGATTGATACAGATTGATGTGGATTGATACAGATTGATGGAGATTGATGGAGATTGATGAGGATTGATACAGATTGATACAGATTGATGGAGATTGATGGGATTGATGGGATTGATGGAGATTGATGGAGATTGATGGAGATTGATGGGATTGATGGGATTGATGGGATTGATAAGAGCTATAATCCTCAGTTTTTCAGTCAATCTTCTTCAATCTTTTTAAATCTTTTTCAATCAATCTTTTTCAATCTTTTTAAATCAATCTTTTTCAATCTTTTTAAATCAATCTTTTTCAATCTTTTTCAATCTTTTTCAATCTTTTCCATTCAATCTTTTCCATTCAATCTTTT
>JASMTI010000256.1:0-2398 GCA_041694375.1 Bacteroidales bacterium
TACTTTACCTCTTTTATTCACATCGATTTGTTCGATAAAAGGCGAATCAAGCGGGAAAATACGTTCAACACCAATACTACCAGACATTTTACGAACGGTAAATGTTTTTGAAGAACCAGCTCCTTTAGTTTGAAGCACTACGCCCCTGAAATTCTGGATACGTTCTTTACTTCCTTCTTTAATTTTATAGTGTACAGTAATTGTATCACCGGCTCCAAACGAAGGATGTTGCACTGCGTTTTCGTTTGCAAATGCGTTTTCTGCAATTTTAATAGCGTCCATTACTAATATTTTTAATGGTTTAATGCGCAATGTTACCGATAATTGTGTTGGTAAGAGATTGCGGCTACCTTTTCATTAAAGGCGCGGCAAAAGTAATTAAAAATCGACAATTAAAAAAACAGATCGTTAGATTTTAGATTTCAGACATAAAATTAATCTATAAACATATGTATGTCTACATGTTAACAAAACAACCAATCATGTTTACTTCAAATTTAAAATTTTTTCCCAGGTGTTTTTTATTACCGGGATCCCGTTCTTCAGGTTTTCGTTTCTGCTTTTCACTACCCGCTCCCCCGGATAACGAATTTCAGAGTGAATTTCGTCATGCTCTGAATTTTTAACATCAGAAATAATTTCTTGCACCGTTTTTTCAATAGCAGGATAGTTGCTGAGTTTCTTTGTGTCAATAGCAATAAAGACCTGCGAAACGCCATACTCGGCTTCCAATTCACTGAGCTCTTTTGTGGAACGCCCTGCCGATAAAATGGTTGCCAAAATATCGAGCAGCAAAGATAAACCCGCACCTTTCCAGTAACCAATGGGGAGTGCCCGTCTTGTTTCCAGAATTTCAGAAGGATTAGTAGTAAGGTTGCCTTCTTTATCAAAACCACCGGGGAATGGCAACTCTTGTTCTTCCAATTCAGCGGCTTCCATTTTACCGTACGAATATTGTGTCATAGCAAAGTCGAGTACAATAGCCTCATTACCATATGGTACTGCAAAAACTAAAGGGTTATTTCCCTGTCGGCTATCTTTGGCACCCCACGCCGGCATATTTTTTTCAGTGTTGGTCCAGCCTATAAAAACAAAACCTCTTTTAGCCATCTGCCAGCCATAAGTCCCTCCCCGCATCCAATGATTGGTATTTGCGAGAGAAACACAGCCAATCCCATTTTTGGTTGCGAGTTCCATTGCACGTTTGCTACAGAATTCAGCATTCAGAATTCCAGGTCCAAGATTTCCGTTCCACTGTTCAAGAGCACCTGCCGAATGCAACAATTCGGGTTCAGCATCAGGTTTTACATATCCTTTTTGCAAATAATCGACAAACCGGGGAAAACGATAAACACCATGAGAGTATACCCCCTCCAAGCTGTTCATAGCAAAAACCTCAGCACATTTTCCAGACTTTTCTTCTGATAAATTATTATTGATTAAAATCCGCTTAAATTCGGACTTCATCTCTTCAAAAGAAATACGAATCGTTTTCATCTTAATTTATTAAATTTGAGCAAGTGCTTCTTTAACATTTTTCAATAACACAGGAACTTTCTCAAACGGATCGCCTGCCCCAAGTGTTTCCAAAGGCAGGTATCCACGATATCCAGCATCTTTTATTATTTTGAAAAGTTTTACGAAATCAGTAGGTATTTCTTCACCGTCAATCCAAACATTTTCTTTGATTTGCCAGGTCACTGCCTTGTCAATATTTTTCTGAATTTCTTCATACGGATCATGTTGACGATAGCTTCCAACATCAAGATTCAATCCCAGCCATTCAGAGTTTACCATTTCGAACAATCGGTTAACATCATCCGCTGTTTTCAGAAAACCGTTATGATTTTGAATCGCTATAATCACCCCATACTTCTCGCCCATTTCACAACAGGTTTTGAAATCCTCTGCCATCCACTCAAAAACTTCGTCGCGTGAGAATCCTTCATGCTCATCATGCCCCGGGAATAAACGAATAGCCGGGACTCCCATTTTTTCAGATGCAATCAGCCACTTTTCAATCATCTGAATATCTGCCTTCCGGCTTTCCTTATCTGGATTGGCAAAATCATTTCGCACGCCGGTTCCACTTATATCAAGACCTAGCAAAAATGCTTGTTTCTTAAACTTCCGAATAAACTCATCTGATGGGATATCAGGATAACCGGTAAAATAATAGCCGGTTGGGTCGATGGCATCAAAATTATATTTTGCACAAAAATCAAGCACATCAAACAAATCGATTTCACCAGCACGTAGTGGTTTATTAAAAGAAAAAACATTCAAACTGATTTTAAACTTGTGCGAAAAAGGTTTCATTACTTTTTCAGAATAAGAAAACATGGAAGGTATTAAGAATGATGTAATAAACGGAACATCTGACATTGATTTGATAAAA
>JASMTI010000257.1:0-4545 GCA_041694375.1 Bacteroidales bacterium
AATCAATTTTTACAACTGCGTAAAATCGATAAGGGTGGCGTTGAACCTCATTATGCCGAAGTAGGCATCAATAAATTTTTGAAAGAAATCATCGGCTTCTTTATTCATAAAAGTTACAACAAAGAACTTCAGTTAAACTTCAATTCTTCAATTGACGAATCGTCGAAAGTTTGGATTGATACCGAAATGATTACAACCGCGGTATACAATATAATTTCCAATGCTTATAAATTCACACCCGAAAATGGAAAGATCAATGTAAGCCTTTACCAAAAATTGGAAGAACCAACTACAATTAAAAAGCTCAGAAAAAAAGCACAGAGTAAAAATTGGATATGTATTGATATTAGTGATAATGGCCCGGGCATTGCCCCTGATGAAGTGAAAAATATTTTTCACCGTTTTTATCAGAGCAGGCAGAAAAACAATAGCGAAATGGCAGGTTCCGGCATTGGTTTATCTATAGTAAAAGAATACATTGATCTGAACAAAGGAAAGATTGAAGTTCAAAGCAAACAAGGCGAAGGCACAACATTTACCATTTACCTGCCAACCGGCGACGAACACATTAAAAACCACAAAATTTCACTTCAGCCTGTTAAGCCGGTTGACAAGCTTCAATCGCTCGATAGCAATACAACATCTGAAGAGATTAAAGCAACCCATATACCACAGGAAAATGAAAAAGCAACACTCCTGATTGTTGAAGATGACAAAGACTTGTGCAGTTACTTAGATAGTACCCTGAATGATAAATTCAACATTGAAACTGCCAACGATGGCGCCGAAGGTATAAAACTGGCGTTAAAACATTTACCCGATATCATTATTTCGGATGTTATGATGCCAATTACCGACGGACTTGAGCTCACAAACCAATTAAAGAACAACGAAAAAACACGGCATATCCCCATTATTCTCTTAACGGCCAAAGCTGCCGACGAAAGCAAGATGGAGGGCTATAAAACAGGTGCCGATTTATATGTTAGCAAACCCTTTAAGCTGGAACTGCTAAAGGTACAAATTGACCAGCTGATGGCTTCACGCAAAGTGCTTTCCGAAATATTCAGCAAACAAATCATGTTAAGTCCGCGAAATGTTGCAATTTCATCAAATGATGAAAAGTTTCTTACCAGGCTGAATGAAGTTATTGACGACCATCTATCGGAACCCGAGTTTGATGTAGCTGCTATGGTTGAGAAAATGAACCAAAGCCATTCAACGGTCTTGAAAAAAGTTAAAAGTTTAACCGGAATGTCATTGGTTGAGTTTGTAAAATCGCACCGTTTAAAACGTGCAGCGCAGATACTCGAAAAAGACAGCTTCCAGATTGCCGAAGTTGCTTACATGGTAGGATTTAGCGACCCAAAGTATTTTAGTAAATGCTTCAGCAAAGAATTCAATAAAACGCCTTCAGAGTATGTACAGGAGATGAAAACAACCCAAAAAGGACAAGAGCCATAGATTTCAGGCTTTTTGTTTTTTACTAAAACTGAAGAACACCCATGTTTAAGAAAATTGTTGCCATTGAGCCTGTAGGCTTATTACCCGGTGCCGAAAAACAGCTTTACAATTATGCCAGTGAAGTTGTAATGCACCGTGACATACCCGAAAGCCCAGCCGATATTACAGCCCGCATAAGTGATGCTGATGCAGTGCTCATCAATTACACCTCGGAATTAACAGCCGAAACCATGAAACAGTGCCCCAACCTGAAATACGTTGGTATGTGCTGTTCACTATATTCCCCCGAAAGTGCGAATGTTGATATTATTTATGCGCGCAAACACGGCATAACGGTTACCGGGATACGTGATTATGGAGATGAAGGTGTTGCAGAATATGTAATTTATAAATTGGTAAAACTACTTCATGGCTTTGGATTAAACCCAAATGGTAAAAAAACAAGCCCGTGGGAAGATGTACCCCGTGAAATCACAGGACTAAAAACAGGCATTATCGGAATGGGCAAAACAGGGGGCGTCATAGCCGATGCCCTGTCATTTTTTGGAGCTGAAGTGACATACTATTCACGCACAAAAAAAACAGCAGCCCTGCAAAAAGGCTATAAATATTTGCCCCTTGATGAATTGCTCCAAACAAACGATGTGGTTTTTGCCTGCCTGAATAAAAACACCATCCTCCTGCACGAAAAAGAATTTAAACAATTGGGCAACCATAAAATATTATTCAACACCGGGTTGTCACCAGCGTGGGACGAGCAACCATTTCGTCAATGGATTGAAAACGATAATATTTGTTGTTGCGACTCGCTTGAAGCACTTGGCAATAAAGATTTTATCATCCACCCGCATGTCATTTGCCACGAGACCTCATCGGGGCGCACCAAACAAGCATTTCAAAGGTTAAGCCAGAAGGTGCTTCAAAATATTGAGGAGTATCATCAGTCTTCAAGCGAAGGGTCATAAATAATTTGCATAAATGGGATACTGGCTTCAGTGTCATCAACTGGTACTTTAAACAGGTAAGTTCCCGATTTTTCGAAGCGTGGAAAGAACATTTTACCTTCGATTTTTAAGCCCGGTTTCAGGGTAGTTTTTCGTATGGTGGTTGATGCCCACAACTCTCGTTTTTGTTCAACACCGGTTGCTTCGTATGTTTCTTCATAATCACCTCCACCATCAAAAATAATAGGTGTGGTAACAAACACATCTTTATCTGAACGATAATGATGATATGGCTCATCGTCGGTTACAGCAACTGCTACAGATGCAACCAGCAAAGCCCCGGCAGCCACCCCGGCACCAATTGCAGCATTTTTTGAATCGGCTTCACTCTTCGAAGCTTTTTTGTCGATCGAAAGCAACATGTACTCAGGGTCAATAGCTTTGATATGTTGCTTATTTATAGTATCGGTCGTTATTTCCTCAAAATAAAACAGCGAAGGGTCAACCAGATAGTCCATGTCTGATTTGTTGACTACACAAACGTTAAAAATATTGTAATCGCGCGTGGAATTATCAAACGCGGCTTCAACAATGACCCCTGAAACAGTATCGCTGGCATAAGCCTGTCCGTAGTTCCAGGTAACATCATCCGAAACCGGTTTCATCCGGATTACGTTTAAAGGAGTAGCACATGAGGCAAAAATGGCAAGAATAACTATGGAAATGAATAGTTTAAAATGGTGTTGAAAGTTCATTTTTTTTTGGTTTAAGAATTTAGTCATATTAAAAAAATTATGTCAATCAATTTTTATGCCATAGTTATTTAACAACCCTACTACATGTGGCAACGAAAAACGGCATCCCCATAATCTGTTAATTTCTGGATTGATTGAATAATTAACCGACCCCCTTAAATCGGCTTTTTCAAGATTTGAATGCTCAAAAACAGCACGCGAAAGGTCACAATCAGTGATTTTAGCGCCGGTCAGTATTGCTTCAGCAAAATCAACTTCATGGAGCTCTGAATTGGTAAAAACCGAACGGTTCAATTTCATTTCGGCAAAAACAGAATGATTTAAACGGCATCCGTTAAATTCAGCATAAAAACCAAAAGGCCTACAATGGTTAAATGCAAGTCCAATCATTTTACAATATTGAAATTTTACATCTTGGAAAGCCGTATTGTTGAGCTTTACATTACTAAAATCGCAATCATCGAAAACACATTCTATAAATTGTATCTCATTCAACGAACTTCCCGAAAAAATACAATTTAAAAACTTACAATTTTCGTATCGCCCCACAGATAATGGGTTTTCGGTATAGTCTGCCCCATTAAAAACTTCTTCTTCAAAATCCATTTTTCAGTGTTTAGTTTTACTCACCGTTTGCCTTATTGGCAATGAGTTGTTCAACAATTTCATTCAGTTTGTCAGCATGTTCGGCAACAAAAGTTTTGCCGGCTTCTTCCAGTTTCTTCATGTTCCCGGGCGAAGCAGCATCCATCTCGCTTTTAGCCATGCCCAGCCCGGGTGACAAGCGATAATAATTTTTGCCCGAATGCATATCAACCGTATCAAACATCTGCTTTAACTGGTAATGTACTGTTTCGGAATTTCCCGACATAAAAATATCGATGAGTGGCTTTAACCATCCGGCCACCCCCCAACGGCTTGCTTTTTTATACGGATATGATGTATATTCGTTTCCGGTACCAACCGAAACGATAAGCATATCATCAGCAACCGGGTAGTTGGTTTTATTATCATCGCCGGTTATTTCTTTAAATTTTGAAGTACGCGCTTCGGCGTAGGCACACATTGCCGGGTTACCGGCAAACACGCCCCCGTCAATTAAACACAGCGGGTCGCCATATAACGAATAAATTTCGGCAGGCGAAAAGTATGTTGGTGCAGCTGAAGTAGCACGGGCAACATCGCGTATATAAAATTCACGAAAAATCCCCTGTTGTGTATCCTCTCGATTAAAGAAATACGTTTTACGTTGAAAAAAATCATAAGCTGTAACAATACAGGGTTTTAGCAATTCGCTAAGCCTTTTATCGCCAAAGTATTTTTTCAGGAGCTTTTCAATATTTTTATACTGGTATTTAGCTTCAAAGAGCCCAAACTGATTA
>JASMTI010000258.1:0-1376 GCA_041694375.1 Bacteroidales bacterium
ACGAAAATACATACACGGCTCCGTTTAAAAGTTAAAAACTTTTATTCTTTTGATTTAGTATAACGGTCGTTCAATGCCTCAACAATATCTTTTGTAATATTGTATTGCTGTGCTCCAACAATAATATTACCATTATTGCTAAAAATATAGTCGTAATTGTGTTTTTTATTATATTGTTTTACATAACTCACAATGCTATCAATAATCTGAACATTGATTTCACGTTCCATTCGGGCCAGTTTATTCGAAAGTTCATAGTCGAGTTGTTGTATTTCCTGTTCTTCACCCAAAATACGGTCGCGCTCTTTCATGGCACGTTCTTCAGTTAAGAAACCGCCACGTTGAAGCTTTTCCTGAAATGCAACGGCTTGCTTTTCAAGGTCACTGCGCCTTTTAGCAAAATCTTCGTTGTACTGAGTTTGTTTAGACACGAAATCCTCGTTTAAGTCAATCGCCAATTGGTAATTTACCAAAACAGAATCGGTTTGTACATATGCAATTTTAAGACCTTCACCTGAATCTGATTTTTTTTGGTTTATATTTTCGGTAACAACACCATCATTATTACCAGCAAAGTTTAAAACAAACAATACAACAACACCGGCTAATGCAATCACACTGATGATAAGTGGTAATTTCTTCATCTTTGATCTGTTTAATTGAAAAAAATTGATTTAATGATTTAGTTTAGTTATTAAGAACAAAGATACTTTTTCTGTTGATTATTTAAAGCGTTGAAGTATGTTTTAAAGATATTTTACATTTGAATTTCGTGCCAAAAATCATAGAATAGCGCTGATATTCATCATTCATTCTGCCCCGGGTAAAACGTAATTTTATTAGCACCTTGAAATGTGGAACTTTAAACGTGCTTTTATGATTAACAAAGTAGTAGCAGGCACACTTCCATACATGCCGAAAAAATTTGTATGGATATTCTCGAAACGTTATGTCGCAGGAGAACAAATAGGCGATGCTCTGAAAGTTATTAAACAACTAAACCATGAGGGAATAAAGGCAACGGTTGACCTGCTTGGCGAATTCATACACACAATGCAAGAAGCAGAAGCCAATAAGCACGAATATATTAACATAATACGGTGTTTGACAAAAGAAGGCGTTAACTGTAGCTTCTCGCTCAAACCTACCAGTTTTGGGCTACTTGTCGATAAAGAAAAATGTTTCCGGTTAATACACGACGTGCTGGTTTATGCTACACTTAAAGGCAAATTTGTGCGCATCGACATGGAAGATTCGCAATGCACTTCAGATGAAATTGATATATACCTCAGGCTGAAAGAAGAATTCCCTGAAAATGTAGGGCTGGTATTACAAGCATACATGAAACGTACCTACAACGATATATCGAATATGTT
>JASMTI010000259.1:0-4067 GCA_041694375.1 Bacteroidales bacterium
GGTATAACAGACGTGCAATGATGGGGTCAATCTTCGATTTACTCCTAAAAAAGATGGTTTTCAGCGAACCTAAACGATTAAATAAGAACAAATTAAAAACAGCGGTCTAACCGCCTATACCAATAAAATTTATTACAACTTTATCGAAAGCAGTTCATTCCCCATTTTATGCAGTGCTGATTCAATTTTCTTACGTTGGGGCTCACGTGGTTTTTTTAAACCTGTTGCATAATGATGTAATTGCTTTTGATTAATACCTGTAAGTCTTTCAAGTGCAGGCTTTGAAAAAATTCTTTCATAATACGATAAAAAACTTTCGGTATCATATTTATATTCAATATCGTATTCTTCCTTCAAAACATCCGGCCATTCAGACTCAGGTCTCGATTCTTTCAATAAATCCAAACCATGTAGAACATTCTTTCTCGCCTCTTCCACTGAATTACCAGCGCCATAAACCCCTTCGCAATTTTCAGCATATGCATCGAAAAAATCACTACTCTTTTCAATAATAATCGTAATTGTTGACATTTTTTTTGACATTAGATATTTGCCTATTTTAATCCCAATTCTTTAATAATCTTTTTCTCTAATCCTTTTCCAATTTCTTTTGCACCATGAAATGGTATTGGTTGTGACATCCTACCATTCTTTTATAGAAATAATGACTACCTGTAGCATGATCAAACACCCATCCTTTCTTTTTGATTAATTTATGTAATTCAGAATATTTCACAAATATCATTCTTATAAAACCAACACAAAGGTAACTAATTATATACCCTGTGCAATATTTTCCTTATTCCAAATTGCACAACACCTATCCATAAACTTATCAATATTATGCTTTTAAAAACACGTCATCAAATATATTACGATCCGTTTCTCAGTAAAAAAAACACAACTATCATCCGCAATATTTTCGAACTTACGGCTATAGAAGTTGAACAATCGATGTTTTACAACATATCCTATAAAATCCTTCTACAAACTGAATATCAACACACAACAAACATTATCGAAAAATAACATTTGTTTCAAAAAATGAATTAATCAGATTAATTGATGCCTGTTTCAAACCTTGGTTCTATTTTCGATGTTAATTTAAAAATAAAACTGAAAACGATTGTCGTTATCAATTGTAAACGAAAAATACAAAATAGATGAGTTGTAATTTATTAGAAGGAAAAAAAGGTTTAATATTCGGCGCATTGAATGAATCATCAATAGCATGGAAAGTAGCCGAGAAAGCGGCAGAACAAGGTGCAGAGATTGTATTGAGCAACACAGCCATGGCCCTGCGGATGGGCGAAACATCAAAGCTGGCTGAAAAATTGAACACAATTGTAATTCCAGCCGATGCCACAAACACCGATGAGCTTGAAGAACTGATGGAAAAGACAAAAGAGCATTTTGGAGGCAAATTCGATTTTATCTTACATTCAATCGGTATGTCGCCAAATGTAAGAAAAGGGCGCCATTACAGCGACCTCGACTATAATTACCTGAATAAAACACTCGACGTATCAGCAGTTTCGTTTCACAAAGTAATCCAAACAGCCAGAAAAAACGATGCAATAAACGACTGGGGCTCAATTTTGGGGTTAAGCTATGTAGCCGCACAACGAACGTTCTACGGTTACAACGACATGGCCGATGCCAAATCATTGCTGGAGTCGATTGCACGTAGCTTTGGTTATATATACGGGCGTGAAAAAAATGTTCGCATCAATACCGTTTCACAGTCGCCTACTTTAACAACAGCCGGCCAAGGTGTAAAAGGTTTCGACCACTTGCTGGACTTTTCAGAGCGTATGTCGCCCCTGGGCAATGCATCGGCCGATGAATGTGCTGACTACTGTTTAACGCTGTTCTCAGACTTTACAAAAAAAGTTACCATGCAAAACCTTTTCCATGATGGTGGATTCTCGAACATGGGAATGAGCTTACAGGCTATGCAGCAATACAATAAAAGCTTTATTTATGACGAAGAACACCCCTTTGATTAAAAAAAAGGCACAAAAAAGAGGGACGCTATTAAGTGGCCCTCTTCCTGCTCTACATTAATCTAACTAAACTAACTAAACTCTATAAACCATTTTAATAATTACAAATATCATGCCTCAAATGCATATTCGGTTTCTTTTTTAAAGTATTTTTTCAAAAAATTTCGCGAAGAGATTCTGTCCTTTTTCATTTTGTCTCTTTTTTCGCGAATAAAATCAAACCGAAAAGGTGCATATTTCTCGTACTCGTACAAACACGAATCGGGCATATATCCGGCATTCAGGCACACCGCCTCAATAAGTAAATAATGTACACTTTTTAACATTAAACCTTTCATCACAGAAGTATTCGATGAAGTAAAAACATTGAGATAACGATGCATTAACCGGTATCCAAAAGATATTGTTTTATTGATGTATTCATCAATACACCCCTCCTCAACAGCTTTGGTAAAAATCGTTTTCACCTGACCGTTAATATCTTCTTTCAAATCCTGAATATCATCAACATATTGTAAATAAACACCAAAGCCAAAACAAAACATCTCTTCATCACGGGTTAAATCCCCCTTTAGCAAATATCCGTCAGCCAAAACTGAAGTACCTCCCTTATCGATACAAATCGACATTAATTCATTATTTGATAAATGCTCACGGTTTACCATCCCTATGCTTCTTGTTTGTGCATCGTGAATTCCAACCAAGCTTTCGAATACTTTAGGAAATACATCCCGTGGCCAATCATTTTCAATAAAGGACACTAAACGAAATATTTTGTCTTCACGTTCATTTTGCGCCAATACATTTTCACCCAGCAAACGCAAACGAAAGCGGTTGCTGAAACTCAACTTTTCATCTCTCGAAACATCTTTATCATCAAGATAATCATCGGTATATGGATATAACATACAATAAGCAAACACCGAATTGGTAAGTTCAACCGGCAAATCCATCAACAACTGCAAGCTGTTAATTATCCACAAATTACGCCCGGCCTGAAAAACATCTTCCATTTGAACATCGGGGTCAAAACGCAACGCCATTTCAACAAACTGGGTCGTAACCTTTTTATCACTTATTTTTCGGATCATGTCAAATTCAAAATCATTGAACTCAAAAATATCCCGAAAAGAATGCAGGGTACTACTTCCTGAAATATCATCCTTCAGGGCACTCTTTCCTATATATTTTAGCCGCTTTTCTATTTTAGCCGTGGCATTTCTTACAATTTTTTCATTAATTAGCTTTTGTTTGCAACCAACCCGCCCCGTAATTAAGCTCAAAGAACTACCTGAAAGCTCCCACTCTTGATTAAATATCGAAATGTAGTTTTGTATATCCATAAAATGACGATTTTAACTACTTCAAAAAAAGATATATTTAATAACTTTGACATCAGAAAAAAGGTAAACAGCCGATTTTTATCTGTTAGTGCTGCACCTTTCACTATATTTGGATATTATCACCCACAAATTTTTGCCCATGTCAATAAAAAACAAACTTTTAAATTTTCTTCGAACTACATTAATCGGGGGTTTAGCTGCGATACTTCCCTTGGGTGTGATTGTTTTATTCATAAGATGGATGGTAAAAATAATAGAGCGCTACCTTGAACCACTGGTGCAATTATTTGAAACAGACACACGTGTTGCCACAATTATTGTATATGCAATATCTGTAGTTGCTATACTTGCACTTTTCTTCTTATTAGGACTATTTATCCGCACACAATTTGGAAAAATGGTGATGCATTTTATCGAGAAAAATTACTTCTCAAAATTGCCAGGCTACAAAACGGTTCGGGAAATTGTTCAACAACTTTTTGGTGGCAATCGTACATTCTTTTCAGAGGTTGTGCTTATTGATATTTTTAACACGGGAGTTTTAATGACCGGATTTATTACCGACTACCAGGAAAACAACGATTACCTTACCGTTTTTGTCCCTACCGGTCCCAATCCCACATCTGGTAACATTTACCATTTACCAAAAGAAAAAGTAACGAGAACTGACATATCAGTTGATTTTGCAATTAAAACCATTATAAGTTGTGGCGCCGGC
>JASMTI010000260.1:0-2615 GCA_041694375.1 Bacteroidales bacterium
ACGTAAATCAAAAAAATACACTTTAAACAGGTCATAAACATAAAACGAACATGAAATTACCCTGTTCAAAAACTTCTTTTAATTTTGAATGTTATTGTTTTGAAACTATATTGTAGCATTAATTAATTAAAAAAAATAAATTATGAGAACCTTAGCCCTTTTAACACTCATCATTATTGCATTTCAGGCAAATGCTCAAAAATTAACCAAAGTATGGTCTACGCCACAAACACTGAAAGTACCAGAATCGGTTTTATATAATGCTGAACTTGAGGTAGCTTTTGTGGCCTGTATGGGCGACGAACAAAACGAAAAAACCGGAGATGGCTACATCGCAAAAATAAACCTCGAAGGGAACATCATCTCCGACAAATGGCTCGAAGGTTTGAATGACCCGAAAGGAATGGCTATTAACGATGGCAAATTATACGTTTCGGATATGAACGAACTGGTGGTTATTGACATTGAAAATGCCGCCATTGATACCGCTTATCTAATTCCTGATGCTTCTTTTTTAAATGATGTTACCATATGCAAAAATGGTGTTGTTTTTGTTTCCGACTCACACGAACAAAATATTTATGCACTTCAGGACTCAACATTCAGCCTTTGGCTAGATGACCCAAGACTGGAAGGTGTAAACGGATTATGGGCAACTGGAGGCAACTTGTACGCCGGCAATAATTCCGTTTGGGCTATCGACCCGGAAACAAAAAGCATTGCAGAATTATTTTCGGGAGCCGGCGGAATTGATGGACTGGAAACAATCGGGCACCGCAATTTCATTTTTTCAAACTGGGGCGGAAGAATTTACATATCCGATAATGGAAAGGTAATAAAATTGTTAGACACCTCGGAAGTTGAAATTAACACAGCAGATATCGATTATGTGCCCGGGGAAAATTTAGTACTGGTCCCTACTTTCTTCACCAACCGGGTTGATGCCTACGAACTTGATATGAATGCAGAAATAGAAGAAGAGTAATGCGGATATTTTATCTCCTTAGCGTTTTTCTTTTTGTAATGGGATGCTCTACATCCCAAAAAACAGCTGACAATACATCTGATTGGCGTGATGTTATGACAGGCACTCAATGGAAATTGATCGTACTTGACGGCCAAAATATTACGAATGAAAACACAGGACCTAAACAAGTGCATTTTATGTTGGCCGAAAAAGAAAACCGTTTTTATGGCAGTGGTGGATGCAATTCTGTAAATGGCACATACTTGCATTCAAAGCCTAATCATATCGCATTCTCAAATATTGCCACAACCAAAATGGCATGTGCCAACATGGTGATTGAAGAACAATTTTTAAAAATGCTTGAAGAGGTAAACAACTATCAATTAAAGGGTGACACTTTAGTATTTAAGGTGAACAAAAATATCATTGCTGAATTTATTCCCAATTGACACAATCACTTATATGCGAAACCGTGGCAAAGAGTCAAACGACGATCGCTTGTTTGGGAGCCAGTGGCTACCAGTACTAAAAAATGCAGCCGATGACCTTGGCTATTTGTTAACCCGTGGCTATGGAACTAAATCGGCACTTGAACTGGCAGGCAACAGGTATGGGCTGAACAAACGGCAACGAGAAGCTGTTTTGCGCATAAGTGCATCTGAACCGGAAATTGCAGAACGCCAAAACAAGAAGTGCAGCACCGCAGACCTTTATCAGCAAGCTATTGCCATCGATGCCTTTAACCTGCTCATCATTCTTGAAAGTGCTTTGTCGGGTGCCTACATTTTCAAAGGACGCGACGGGGCTTATCGCGATATTCAAAGTGTACACGGCTCGTATAAACGGGTAATGCAGACCGGCGAAGCCATTAAGCTTGCCGGAGAGATCATGAACGAACATGGTATTAGCAAAGCCACCTGGTACTTCGATGCTCCGGTATCGAATAGCGGGCGCCTAAAAATCTACTTACTGGATATTGCCCGTGAGAAAAACTACAACTGGGAGGCAAAATTGCTCAATGCACCCGACAAGGAATTGGCTAAATCCGAAATTCCGGTAGCCACCTCCGACGGTTGGATCATGGACCGGTGCACACAATGGGTCAACCTGGCCGGGTATATTATTGAGCAAAAAATAAAAAATGTGAATTTAGTGGAAGTGTAGCGCAGACATTCCTGTCTGCGTATTTATTTGAAAACCCGGACAGGAATATCCGGGCTACAGTAGGGCAGACATTCCTGTCTGTCCCAAAAAAACCAGCTAATAAATCATTTTTGAAAAACACCAATAATCTTAACTTTGAAAGTTAAGAACAATACATTTGAAATGCATTTAGCTTGTTTGCCATTGTGGATGCCTTTAATTTGAAAGGTGAGAACAACGGTGTTCCAATTTGACACGTTTAAGGTGGTGTTGTGGATGCCTTAACTTTGAAAGGTGAGAACAACAGGTAGGCGAGTGGCTTTTGTATGTATGGCGTTGTGGATGCCTTAACTTTGAAAGGTGAGAACAACAACAAAACGTTGCTACCTTCGGGGTTAAAGGTTGTGGATGCCTTAACTTTGAAAGGTGAGAACAACTACCTGTTGTGGTGTTTCTAACTGCCATACGTTGTGGATGCCTTAACTTTGAAAGGTGAGAACAACAT
>JASMTI010000261.1:0-2689 GCA_041694375.1 Bacteroidales bacterium
TACATACATGTTGATGAGCAAATGTGCCCAGTCGGCATGTACCAAGCCATGAGTTAAAATACGGTAATACTCTTTTTGCTGAATAATTTGATATGGTTTGAGGCTAAGCCTGCTTACAATGTGTTGGTTGTAAAATGCGTAAACCGAAACCCCTATGGTAATAAGTACAATGATGAGTGACATATTAGTGTAGTATTTTATAAACCATCTCGCGTTGCAAATCGGCTTGCGATGATGATACGTTTCCAATTCCTTTTGATTTCATATCGTATTCACGCAAAATTGAAATAACCTGAACAACTTTTGGTGTTGGATAATTGCGTGAAGCTTTTAAGTATTCGTTAAAAAAGAACGGTGGGATGCCCAGAGTCCTTATCAGGTTTTCTTTTGATTTATCTTTTGCCAGTTGCATTTTTAGCAAGCGGGTATAGTATGAATTGAGGGTTGCAATGGTTTTTTGTATCGGGTTTTGGTTTGGGTTGGCACCAAAATGATTAATAATGCGGTTGGCTTTTAGCACATCACGTATGCCCAATGCATTTTGAAGCTCGAAGACATTAAAATCTTTACTGATGCCGATGTTCTTTTCAATATCGGCAGGCGTAATTTTTGAGCCGGCAGGCAGCAAAATCATTAGTTTATCAAGTTCATTGGCAACTTTGCTGATTTCGGTGCCCAAGTAATCGGCGAGCATGGCAACTGCATGGGGCTCTATCTGATAGCCTTTTGATTTGCAATAATTTTGAATCCATGGTGCCAGTTGATTTTCATATATCCTTTTCGATTCGAAGACAATACCTTTTTTCGATGCTTCTTTATAAAACTTTTTACGTTTATCAATGGTTTTGTACTTGTAACATATTACCAAAATAGTAGAGGAAAGCGGATTTTGAACATAGGGCAGCAATTCATCTTCCAGGTTTTTGAGGTTTTGGGCTTCTTTTACAACAACTACTTGTTGGGCTGCCATCATCGGGAAGCGTTTGGCCACAGTCAGAATGGTGTCGGCTGTAGTGTCTTTACCGTATAAAATGGTTTGATTAAAACTTCTTTCCCCTTCATCCAGCACATTATGGACAATATAGTCGCTAATTTTATCGATAAAGTAAGGTTCATCACCCATCAGTACATATACCGGGTGATAGATTTTCTTTTTCAGGTTTTCAAGTATCTTGTTGTAATCCATAAAAAAGTTGTTAGCTGAAGTTTAAAATTTGAGGTGTTTTACCGAACGGCCGTTATCGCGGATAATCTTCATGGCTTTGATGCCAATTTCGAGGTGGTCGGTAACATACTGTTTGGTGACAATTTCATCGCTTTTCTCGGTTTTTACGCCCGATGATATCATGGGTTGGTCTGATACAAGCAACAAGGCCCCGGTTGGTATTTTATTCGCAAAGCCGGCAACAAATATTGTGGCCGTTTCCATATCAATGGCCATGGCCCTGGTAACCCTGAGGTATTCCTTAAATTTTTCATCATATTCCCAAACTCGTTTATTGGTGGTAAAAACTACACCAGTGTAGTAGTCGCGCTCAAAATCACGAACAGAAGTTGAGACGGCACGTTGAAGGTTAAAAGCCGGAAGTGCCGGTATCTCCGGTGGCAGATAATCATTTGAAGTGCCTTCGTGCCTTATAGCGGCAATAGGAAGAATTAAGTCGCCCAGTTTGTTTATTTTTTTTAAGCCACCACATTTGCCCAAAAATAAAACTGCCTTTGGTGCCACTGCACTGAGCAGGTCCATAATTGTACCAGCATTTGGGCTGCCCATCCCAAAGTTGATAATGGTAATGTCATCGGCAGTTGCATTGGGCATGTTTCGCTCTTCGCCTACAACAGCCACATTAAATCTTTCAGCAAACATTTCAACATAGTTCTGAAAATTTGTAAGCAAAATATATTTGCCAAAATTTTCAATTTTTTGCCCGGAATATCGGGGAAGCCAGTTGTTTACTATTTCTTCTTTAGATTTCATAATGTTGCGATCGTGTATTGACAAAAATACAAATATTCCATCACGGTTGTTGGATTAAAATAATTAGTTTTGAACCAAATTTGTTCACGGCTACACCCATGAAACTACCAAAATTAAATTTTCCGGATGCAAATTTGCGGTTTAAGGACATAAACGGCCGTGTGCACGTATTTGATTTGTCGAGAAAAAAATATGTAATGCTCACGCCTGAAGAATGGGTGCGCCAGCGTTGTTTGCATTATTTGCGCGACTTCAAAAATTATCCGGGCAGTTTATTGTCGGTAGAAAAAGGCATTAAAGTAAACAACCGCGAGTTTAGGTACGACATTGTTGCATACGGCAAAACTGCCAAACCGCTATTGCTTGTTGAATGCAAGGCCCCGGAGGTAAAAATTGATCAAAAGGTATTTGACCAGATTGCTGTTTATAATTTCAAGCTTTCAGTTCCTTATTTGCTTGTTACCAATGGGTTAAAGCATTATTGCTGCCGGGTGGATTTCGATTCGCGCGATTATTTTTTTTTGCGTGAAGTGCCCGATTACACTGAAACAGTTTGACCTTCTGTTAAATATTTATTGGTATAGGCGGTTAGACCGCTGTTTTTAATTTGTTCTTATTTAATCGTTTAGGTTCGCTGAAAACCATCTTTTTTAGGAGTAAATCGAAGATTGACCCCATCATTGCACGTCTGTTATACCGGAAATGATACTC
>JASMTI010000262.1:0-5824 GCA_041694375.1 Bacteroidales bacterium
TTATTTCTGAATCCTTGTTTTCCACATGAAAAGCAGCTAATTCTCTGCCGGATAAATCAATAAGTTTTATTTCATCAATTAATTGCGAATCAAATTCTACATGAAAGAAGTCAGTGCATGGATTTGGATAAACATTAACTTTAAAGTCAACGTTTAGTGATTCAACAGAAGTGGCAACCGTATTGATTTTAGCAAGAAAAACATCGGGAGAATTATTTGAAGTTATCTCAAAAGGGGGAAATTCGATGGTCTTTGTAAAATGACCTGAAGTGTAAACATACGAATCAAAAGCGGCAACTCCATTTACAGTAGCTGAGCCGGCATCAAAAGATGAGGCATAATATGCGTCTATTGACTTTGCCCAATTAACGTCACCTGCACTAGAAAAAGAATAAATATATGCATTTGAAAGATATAGAAACATTCCACCTGGAGGTGTTCCAACCAATTCATTCTCATTTATGGTCACGCTAGTCACATAATTACCTGCAATATAAGCATTACCTTCAGAAACCGATAAAGAAGAAGGAATTCCACCTGATTCAGTAACAACTTCGTGTGCCCAGTTTAGGTTACCAGACTTTGTATAACTTGCAAGATATCCATTTTCTCCTTCATTATCGAAACTGATAGAATTACCAAAATTTGCATGCTCATAATAACTACCGGAAATATAGATAGCATTATCATCAACAGCAATATGACAGTTTTCTTCTTTTATCAGACCGGTAACCGTCACTCTGGCATCAATAACTTTTACCCAATCAAAAATGCCATCTGCTGGATCTAGTTGTGCAAAAAAACCACAAGTAATTCCATCATAATGGGCAATATGCTCACCAAAAGCAGCATCTGAACTTGACGTGTGTCCAGTAATAAAAAGCTTTGAACCATCATAAGCGATTCCGGTTGGATAATCATAACTAAGACCTCCTGCTTGAGATACCCATTCAACAGTACCTTCTGGTGAATATTTTACAATTAGAATCGAATTACTTAAATTCACAGATTCAGCTGTCACAGAAAAAGTACCATAAGTAGCTTCTTCAATAAAATCTGTAGCTATATAAAAATTACCAGCATTATCAGAGACTACATCGTAGGCATCATCAGTTCTTTGACCACCACCTGTTCTTATCCATTGTTTTTCGCCTGCCGAATTCAATTTAAAAATAAATGCATCCCAATATGTACTCGAAACAGTAGTAAACTCTTCTCCTAATATTGTTTGAGTATCTCCAAAATGACCAACAACTGCAACATTTCCATCAGCATCAGCTGATATTGCCATTAACCGATAATCTGCATCATCACTTTCTATAACCTTTTTTGCCCAGAGAACATCTCCGCTTGGATTGTACTTTACTAAATAACCAAATTTTGTTTTTGTAGAACTTAGTGTTATGGAACCAAAAATGATTTCAGTGCTACTTTGGCCTGTTACAAAGATATTACCTGAATTGTCAATACAGATATTTTCAGCATAATCTGTATTTTCGCTTGAGCTTGTCCTTACCCATTCCCATGATTGAGCGCCGGAGAATAGCACCATCATTAAAAAGGGGATGATTACTAATGTTTTTTTCGTCATTTCAAATAATTTAATTTGATTGTTTTTCTTTCTTTAAATCTGAAATACAGTACAATATTATTCATTCATAAATGGATTGTTTCTGCTAACTTGAATGCGGTACTATTCGTTTTGAAATCGTTCATTTTCATGAAGAATTTGTAGCAATGCTTTCCTTTTCCGAATGGAAATTGGAATGCGTGAATTATCAGTAAGAACAAGTGTGAACCCGTCTGATTTATCGATTTTTAAAATTTGTTCGAGGTTAACCAAATACGATTGGTGTGTGCGAAAAAAACGGGCGTTGGAAAGTTCCGCTTCAAATTCCTTGATGTTCCGCGAAACAACAATCGGTTCGTGATTGGTAAGGTAAAAAGTAGTGTAACTATTGCTGCTTTTACCGTACAGAATATTTTCTGTTTGAATAATATGAATGGAATCGATCGTATTTAAAACCAGCTTTTGATATGGCGGCATCGCTTAATTTTATGACCAAACTACTACCGAAAAATCATTTTATTAGCTGTTGTATTGAATTCGCAACGATTGAATTTGAAAGCGACCGGATTTGGCAGATTTGTAAAATCCTGGATTAAAGTTTTTCAAGGAGTGTAATCAGTTGTTTTTTCTGACGTATGGATACCGGAATCTCTTTTTTGTTTTTCATGATGATAAATCCACCGTCTGACTTATCGATTTTTTTTACATGGTTCAGGTTTACCAAATACGATTGATGTGGCCTGAAAAAACCATAATCATTCAATAATTCGGCGTATTCCTTGATTCCTTTTGAAACGACAATTTTTTCGTTTTCACCCATAAAAAAAGTGGTGTAACTGTTGTCGCTCTGGCAAAATAAAATATCGCTGATGTCGATAATATGGAGCGAATCGATAGTTTTTAGCACCAGCTTTTTACTCTGAATTTCCTTTCTGTACGAATCCATTAAAACATCTAACTGTATTTCGTTATCAGGTCTGTTATGAAAGTCGTCAACCGCTTTTTGAACAGCCAGTTGAAATTCGGTTTCGTTTACCGGTTTAATAATATAGTCGAGCGCACTGAATTTTATGGCTTTTATGGCAAAAGTGTCAAATGCAGTTATAAAAACAACTTTAAATTTGTTGGGTTTAAGCTGTTGCAAAATTTGAAAGCCCGTTCCTCCTTTGATCTCAATATCCAGTAAAACCAAATCGGGTCTTATCTCCTGAATCAAATCCAACCCACTTTCAACCGAATCGGCTGTTCCTGCCAGTTCAATGTTGGGAAAGTATTCTGCCAGCAAACGGCTGTTCAGTTCCTGCATTGCAGGTTCATCGTCGATAATTACTGCTTTAATCATATTAAGCTACAATAGGGATTTCTATTTTTACCAGCGTGCCGGTTTCATTTGCATTCAAGTTTTCACGGTCTATCACTTCCAATCCAATGGCATGTTTTGTTCTTTTTGAGAGAACGATTCTGCGTTGCTCGAAAATATTCATCGACATGGAACGGTGTTTTTTGGCTTTGTTTAATTCGGCATTTTTAATTCCAACTCCGTTGTCGATAATTTCGATATGCAATACGGTGCCTTTGTCTTCAAACTTCAGTTCGAGTAAACCTCTGTAATTAATGTCTTTCAGTCCATGTTTTATTGCATTTTCAACAAAGGGTTGAATAAGCATGGGTGGAATACTTATAAAGTCAGTTTCCATATTTTTGTCATAACTAATTTCAAACTCGAAATGGTCTTCCATACGCATTTTTTCGAGTTCAAGATAACTTCGCAGCGTTTCAATTTCGTCTGAAACCGACACAAATTCCTGGGCTGATTGTTCCAAAATATTACGCGTTAACGAGGCAAAATTATTCAGGTATCCTGCTGCACGTTTGGTTTCGTTTTTAAGCATAAAATTCTGGATGCTGCCCAATGCATTAAACAAAAAGTGAGGGTTCATTTGCGAACGAAGTAATTGTTGTTTCAGCATTTCCTGATGTTGAAGGTTTTCTTTTTTATTTTTAAGATAGATGAAAATTCCAATTAAAACAACCAGTATTAATATGACTGTTGCAGCAACAAACAGCCACATCCGTTGATTTTTCACCCTGTTTTCATTGGTTAGAAGTTCAATTTGTTGCTCTTTTATTTTCGTTTCATACCTGGCATCCAAATCGGCAATATTCTTTTTTACCTCTGCCGACGATACTGAATCTACTGCTGTTTGATGTTGTTGAAGAAAATCGTAGGCTTGCTTAAAATTACGACTGGAATAATTGTATTCGGCTAAAAATTTCAAAACATCACTTTTCTCTTCTAGCAAATCAAAGGCTTCGGCTTTTTGCAAAGCAATGTTGGCATAAAATAGTGCCGAATCGGGTTTGTTCATTTCAGCATAAAGTTTTGCAATGCGCCGATACTCTTCAGTTGCCCCAATGCCATCGGCAATTTCTTCCGATAGTTTCAGCGATTTTTTGTTATAAAAAATGGCACTATCTAAAGCTCCAATACTGTGATGCGCTTCGGCCAAATTTCCAAATCCGGCTGCAATCCCTCTTTTCCACCCTATTTCATTCGAAAAATCAATCACCTTCTTGTAGCAAATAATGCTACTGTCGTTGAGTCCTCTTTTTGAATAAATATCGCCCAGCTGATTGTAAAACATCGCTTTGTCCCGTGGCGTCAAACCATCCTGCTTTTGCATTTCCTGCCTGGCCAGATCCAGGAATTCATCCTCTTTTTTAATGTTGCCGATTTGTTCGTGCAGCATTGCCAGTTTAACATAGTTTATAAATATTCGGGGACTCTTATTTTTCTTTCGCAATTCCAGCGATTTTAACTGGCAGTCAACGGCTTTCCCGAAATCGGCCATATCGTTATAAACAACCCCCAGGTTCTCATAACTATCGGCTGCAAAAAAGTAGTTTTTTTGGGCAAGGTTTATTTCAAGTGCTTTTGAGAAATACGCTAAGGCTTCGTTGTTTTGTCCCAAAATACAATTCGATATTCCCAGTTTATTATAAATTTTGGCGAGATAAGAGCTATCGGGCTTTGCTTCATGCAAAAGAAGCATTTGCTCCATGACTTCCTCGTATTTCTCCCAATTCCCTTTATCCTGATATAAATTAGAAAGGCTTGTAAGAATGTCTTTTTTTTCGTCCGTATCTTTTACTCCGGGATATAATTTGGTAAGACTGTCAATTTTAGGCTGGGTTTCGACCTGGGCAATTGCAAATCCTGGATTTGAAATTAGTTTGGCAAGCAAAAAGAGAAAAAGAATATATTTAACCTTCATGGTTTGAATTTGCCTTAAAAATAAATGTCAAAGATATTACAAACTCCGAAAGTTTTTAGCGCAAATACAATTTAATTGAATGGATGGTTATTTCGTGATAAATGATCCCCTTATAAGTTTCCAGGCATCGTTATTTCCATTCCAATTGGTACCAGTAAAAATCATAACAAAGCCCCTACCATCTTCACTTAGCCATTTATTTGAGAAACATCTGAAGAATGTACTACCGTAAACTAACCAATTACCGTTGACGTACTCAACAGTTGTCCATGGGCCCCAAGGTGTGGAAGCATCAATGGTTCCATTATAGCCGGCAATTGTTTTTGTGTGTTCAGTCATTAAAAAGTTATCTTTATCTCCTTTAATTCGTGCAACACCCAGTTTTACTCTCCCTTCTGTGTTAGTGCCACCAAATCCACCTCCATCACCCCATGCTGCATACTGATATGATCATCATAAGCCCATGTTACCTGAAAATTATCGCTCCCCAATGCGTATTGTTGCTTTGAGTGTTTGTCGTATTTGACAGAAATTTTAATTGGCGGATAGGGTTGAGATCGCAAAACAGTAATTAATGTGAAAACTGATAATATTAAGCTAAGTAGATATTTCATATACTCGAATTGGTTGCTAAGTAATTTAATTTTAAATGAATAGATTCAGTAAAAAGTATTTCAAAACGTTTGGTGGGGGCACTTGTCATATTATCAACGCTAATTTAACAAAAATTTGTTTATCAGTATGCAGGTGTCCGGCTAACAAAAAAAGTTGCACATTTCAGGATCAGGATATATGACATTTAAAACTGTCTATCGGTTAACTTAATTTATCACACATCCTAACAGAGAAGGGGCTGTCTAAAAAGATTAGGCAGTCTTTTTTTATGTTTGATTTTGATATGATATAAATATTTATTATATTGCTTGTATTATGACAAGTCGTTCAAACATAAAGTTCAAAGAAGTCACCTCTCAGCAAA
>JASMTI010000263.1:0-14881 GCA_041694375.1 Bacteroidales bacterium
TCCGTGGTGATGATGTAAGTTCAACAGAAGTTTACAGCATGACCGCTTCAGGAATCCTTTCTGACGATGGTGATGAAACATTACAAATAGCACTTCCTGCATCTGTACTTGATGGTGAATGGGACGAAGATTTCTTCATTGAAATTGCCGGTTCTGCCATAAAAGATGCAGATGGAAATGAATTTGTATATACACTTGCTGGCGGTGCCGAAGTTACTGGTGGTATTTCAGGTGCAGTACTAAGGTTTACTACCTGGGCTGACACACCTGATGTATATTATGCTGACCTTGATCCAGCAGCTGATGCTGGTTGGTATCCGGTAACGGAATCACAAGATGTAGATGAAGTTGCGTTGAATGCAGGTGAACTTGTAATTCCTTTCACTGGAAAAGTTGCTGTAACAACTGCAACAGATCAAACATACCGTATTGCAATATTTGATAATGCATCACCTACAACTCCAATGGTTTCTGCACCTATACGTACACCTGGTTTAATTGACCTTGTAGAAGGAGCAACCAAAGCTCAAGTTAATTTAGATGTATTATTTGCAAATGAAGCTGTTGAATTTGAATCAGAAACACGTTATTACATTGAGATAACTCCTGGATCATTTGTTAAAGACAGCGGAACAAGTTCTAATGATGTTGTTCTTACCACAAATGGTGTAGCTGCTTACAGCTACGTAAATGGTGAATCAAATTATGGTATTGACGGTTGGTATTTCACTACCGAGGATACGGTTGGCCCAATGATCGCCGATGTAACATGGAACAGCGTAAATACTGACGGTACGGTTGATCATAACTCATCTGTTACCATTACATTCACTGAAGAAGTTAAACTTTCAGGTGAAACAGACTGGGCTGATGTATTCACATTTGATGCCAATACGAATGTTTCAGGTTTTACATACACTGGTACAGTTACAGGATTTGATTCAGATACTGAAGATGGATATATTACTGAGATTACACTTACGTTAGATCCAAATACATTTGAAACAAACCATGATTTCCGTACGGTTACATTTGTAGTTCCTGCAGGTGCATTCGAAGATAATTCACCTGCACCAGCTAATACAAATGATGCTTCAACTGTTCCAGCAGATTTATTTGTCGACACAGATGATGCAACGTTTGAAGTTGAAGATAACCGTAAACCAATACCACAAATTGTAACATCAGTTACTGATGGTGCCGAAGGTGTAGAACCTACAATTGAGGTACAAGCTGATGAAAAAGCTACAATTTATGTATTGCCATTGGTAGCAGGAGAAACAGTTCCTGCAGAAGAAGATGTACTGGATAGTCCATTTTATGTTGGTGTTGAGCCTAACACAGCAACTGAATTAACTATTTCAGGTTTAGAAGAATGTACAGATTATGATTTCTATGTAATGGCTGTTGATTCATCAATCAACGCTAATGTTAGTGATGATGCTGCGACTTCAGGAAATCAACCTGTAGCTTATCTGTCTGAATACAAAACAGGTGATGTAACAGCACCGGTTGTAGAAATGATGTATCCTCAAAATGACGAAACAATTGAACTTTATACGGTTCGTTATCCTGAGGAAACTGTATCGCCTGATGATATGGATACTCCATTGAAATTATATTTTAATGAAAAAGTAGCCTATGTAGGTATTGCATCTGATGTTGCTGTTCGTGAGTATGAAACCAATGTAGCTGTTGATGTTGATGTTGCAATTGATGGAGATACTGCATTAGTGATAACTCCTCAGGCAGGAACTGACTGGGCTGCTAATACTCATTATTATGTAGAAATAAATTATGGTGTAATTAATAATGGACCTAATTGTGATGTTGGTGCAGCTATTGATTGGACTGAATCATTCTACGGAAAAGATGAGTGGCACTTCTACACAGGTGAAGATTATGATCGTCCTCAATTTGTAGAGCTTACTTATCCTGTTGATGGTGATGATGAAGTAATATTCACTCAACCAGACACACTGGTTATCTCTTACTCTCAAGAAGTAGCAGTAAAATACGGTGCAGGTAGCGTTTATATTTATCGTTATGATGATGCTGGTGCTAATGCACAGGAAGTTATCTCTGTTACACAATCTAATGTTTGGGTTGAAGCAGATACTGCTGTATACATCCGTGTTGCTCACTTGTTGAACAATAACTATAAAGAGCATTATCGTATTGAATTACCAGATACAATGGTAATCGATCCAAATTATGATGAAAATGATCCAACAACTGAGTTAGATCTGACTCCATTGCATGCGAATGCAAATAATCTTGTTAATTCAGGAGACATAGATTACGATCTTGCATCAACTGGTGATACGCATTTAGATGGTCCTTTCTGGGATTTCTGGGCACTTGATGTTGCCAGTCCTGATTTATTCTGGACATCAGAATGGGTTAATGTATTTGAAGGAAACCGTTATTATCCAACAGAAGATGATCGTTTGGCTAATTTTCCAACACGTGACCATAATTCAACAAATGACGGTCCTAATTCAGATAACTCAGATACAGAAGTTGGTAATACAGCTGACTATCCTGATCGTACAATTTATCTGAACTTCAATGAAGAATTGTATTACTATATAGATGCAGATACTGATCCAACAATAGCGTTAGCTGATGCAGATGATCTTGAAGATTACTTTGCAGCAGGTTACATTGATGAAGAAGGAGATACCATTGAGTTAGATAAAACTACAGATTTTGATGTTGTATACGATGCAACTGGAGAACGTGCAGTATTTACATTCGATAACGATCTGATTGGAAGCACACAATATATGATAGCATTATTGAACGAAAGCTTCACAGACGTTGATAATAACGTATTAGGTGGAGAAGAAGGTTCAGAAGCATATCCATATGAGTTTACTACATGGTTGGACGAAAGTCCTACAGTAAGCTTTGATGCAACTGCATCCGCAAATTCAATTGAAGCTGCAAACGACAGAACAAGTAGCCAACCTGAGATTACTGTTACATTTAACCGTCCGGTATTAATCGCCGATATCTATCAGCCACTACAAGACGAAGATGTAATGGACTTGTTTGAATTAAAAGAAAAAGTTTCAGGTAACGTAGTTGATTTTACAATTGTAGAAAACAGTGAAGAAGATGTATATGTTCTTCAACCAGCTGACATTCTAAATAGTGAAATGACATATGTATTTACTGTAGTATCAGATGGTACACTTGAAACCGGTGGAGTTGATATTGATCTCGTAGATAATGTTAGAACGTATAGTCGCAATGGTAACATTTTTGACCAGTTATTAGCTGACCGTCAATTCGAATTTACTGTTGAAGATTATGAAGCTCCAACAAACGCTACAGCAATATTCCATCCAAATTCAGCTACTGATGTAATGCCATCTGACCCAATGGGTACATTCGATGATGGAAACTACATTGCAGTAGAATTTGCAGAAGATGTAATGTTGGGTGGAACTCCCGAACCTATTGTTGTTCGTCGTGCATGGGCTAGTGGTCCACAGAGCGAAGGAGCAGGAAGTATCTTCCAACGAACTTACATCAATGATCTTACTTCAGCAGATATTGTTGATAATGTATTATATATTCCTGTTACTGGTGGTGATGATCAAATGTTAGAAGACTTCACTGGATACTATGTGAATATACCAGCCGACTTTGTACAAGACATGGCAGGTCTTTCATATGCAGGAATTGAGACTGGAAACAAAACAACATGGGCATTCTCAACAGATGACGGTACTGAACCACGTGTGATTTCAGCTTACCCACAAATTTGGGACGAATCAGTTTATGCTTTCGATGCAGAAGATCGTGACGACTCATTTGCTCCTGAAAATGTTTCTAAAAATGCAGAATTCACACTACAATTTGACGAAAATGTTGTACGTGGAACTGGTAACATTGTATTATATGAACGCGACTCAACATTCAGTAGCGATGCTGATGGCAATGTAGTTGGTTATATCGATGTTACAGATGCAGTAAATGTGCTAATCGAAGGTTCTAATCCTAACAATGGTATGACTAGCGACATTATGGTAATCAAACATCCTGCATTGGATGCTTCCATGAATTACTATGTACGTTACGAATCAGGTATTGTTAAAGATGCACAAGGTAACGCAATTGTTGCACGTAATGCTGACGGCGACTTTACATGGGACTTTAATACTTCAGCCCACGAAACTCCGGTTTATGTTGACCTTGATCCAAATGATGGAGAGATTGTATCTCAAGAGCCAATTCTTACAATGACTTTCGATGAGGAAGTACCTGTGCAGATTGGTAGTGGTAATATGCGTATTTACGAATATTTCTACGTTGATGGTACAGTTTGGGACAGTCGTTTAATTACTACTATTGATATTACTGATGAAAATCAAGTTAGCTTGATTGACAGTACAAATCAAATTGTAATTGACCCAATGGCTAAAATGCCGGATAATGGTTCGAAATTGTATGTATTGGTTGATGCAAGTGCAGTAACTAACACTACCACATTAGACCAATTCGAAGGTATTGCCGACGAGGATATCTGGTTCTTCGGAACTGAAGCTGATGCAATCGCTCCTGAATTTGTTGAAGTAACTGCAGAACAAGGTTGCGAAGTGATGCCTGGTGATATCAAATCAACAATTGAATTAACTGACTTTAACGGTATTGCTGCCGGAACTGGTAACTTTGAAGTTTACTATGCTGCTGATTCTACATTAGCATTCGAAGTACCTGCAGTTGATGCACGCGTTGAGTTTGTTAATGAAACTGATGACTATCACTATGTAACCAAGTCAACAGCAACAATAACTTATGATGCTGCTGATCTTGAAGAAGAAACAGACTATTACGTAATGGTAGGTGACAGTGCTATATTTGATAACTCAAATGCTGATGAACCTAATGTATTCGACGGTAGCGTTGTAAGTGACTGGACATTCAGTGTGAATGACTTCACAGCTCCTTATGCAATGCTTGATATGGATACTGATTTCACAGCATCTGACTCACTTGTTGTAACAATGAAATTCAACGAAGAAGTACAAGTTGGTAGCGCACCTGAATTTGTTGTAGCAACTGCTGCCGATTCTGTTGAAGCATTTACTTACACGATTACTGAAGAGAATATCAATAACGAAGACAGCACTGTTACAATTGTAGTGAACGGTCTTGATGACATGACAGATTACTACATGGCATTCGACTCAAGCTTTGTTAACGACATGGCTTATGGTGACTGTCCTGATGTGCGTGCTGTAGAAGCAATTGATGCTAATATTTGGACGTTCAATACTGGCGACAATACACCGCCGACTGCTGAAATCGTTTCACCTGTATTGGTTGAAACTCCCGACACTGTTCTTGTAATCACATTCAGCGAGCCTGTTAATGTTGATGAACTTGAAGGTTGTGTAGTTGTTGACGGAGATTCAACACTCTTGACATCGAGTGACAGCGTTACTTATAGCGGAATCATTACTGATCTGCCAAGTGATGCAACTGTTGAGGTTGTATTCCCTGAAGGTTCATTTAAAGATTCAATTGTGGGAGGTACAAATAACTCGATTGAACTTGGTACTGTTCTTACATTCGAAGTTGACGACATCGCTGCTCCAGTAGCTCAGTATATGCCTTACGGTACTTACGAAGACTACTACAAAGATGTTGAGCTCAGGATGACATTTGACGACAACGTAACAGCAATTGATGACACATATATCTATGTAATTGATGCCGATACCGAAGAAGGTGTTGACACAATTGCCGCTACTGACTTTGTAACTACTGATGATACAACATTCACTTATACATTAGACTTGTACTACGGTTCATTCTATGTATTGGCTGATTACGGTTCATTTGTTGATTATGATGCGACTACCATTGGTCAGAATTACGAAGGAATCGATACCAGCTCAGTTTGGGCTTTTGATGTAGTTGATACATACTTTGACCCATGTGTCGAAGGATTTGATCCTGCTCGTGGTGCAACCAATGTTGAAACATCAACTACAATTTCACTTACATTCTGTGGTGAAGAAGCGATTATGCCTCCTGTACGTTCAGGACGTTATATCTCAATTGGCGACCAGTCCGACGAACAAGTTGAAGGTGTAAACTATTTCAACTTTGAAGTAGCTGATTCGATGATTGATGGTACTACCCTGAAACTTGAAGTGCCAAGACTCAATGAGAATACGAAGTATAGTATTACCATTGCTGAAGGTGCTGTAACTGATGAAGCTGGAAACGAGTTTGAAGGCATTATTAATGCTAACGACTGGATATTTACAACCGGAGACTTTACAGAACCAGCTGCAACATTGGTTGCCGGCGAATCTGTTGAAGGTGATGATGCCGACGCTGCTATGACATCTACTGAGAATGGTACATTGTACCTCGTTGAAGATGGTGTAGCTGCCGAAGTAGCTGTTATGGATGCTGCTATTGACGATAACAAAGCTGTTAAAACATCAGCTATTGCAAATACTGAAGTAACAGTAAATGTAAGTGGTCTTGTTGCAGGAACATATCATGCAGTTGCTGTTGATGCTCAAGGTAATGCAAGTGCTAAATCAGATAACTCATATGTTATCACAGAAGCACCTGATTACCCAGAGGTTACAATAGCCGAAATTCAGGGTGACGGAGATGAAACTCCTTATGCTGATCAAATCGTTGTGACTTCAGGTACTGTAACTGGTGTTGATGAAAGCGGAGCTGGATTCTTCATGCAGGATGCTAACGATGTACGTAGCGGTATCTATGTATACGATTCTGAACTTGCAGCTAATGTAGGTGTTGGAACAAGTGTTAAGATTACTGCAACTGCAACCGAACATTATACATTAACTCAGTTAACTGATGTTATTGCTGAACTTACTGAGTTTACTGGCAAAGTTGTAGAGCCAGCAGCAATTGATATCACAGCCGCTGAAGTTGGTGAAGACTACGAAGGTGTACTTGTAAAAATTGATTCACTGAAAACTACTGAACTTCCAAGTGATGAAAGTTATGGTGAATGGTATACTGCCGACACTGAAAATGATGTTGATGTAACAATTGACGAGCAACTGTTTACATTTGTACCAGATGCAGGTCAGCGTTATAACATCACAGGTGTATGCAATTATACATTCGAAGAGTACAAGCTTGCACCACGTAACCTTGAAGATATCGAAATCGTAACAGGAATTAAGATGCTTGATATTAATATCGACATCTATCCTAACCCATTCGATACTTACGTTAAGTTCGATGTATCTCGTGATGTAGAAATAACTAAAGCAGTTATTACAAACATAGCAGGACAACTTGTTAAGCAGGTTGACTATCCTGAGAACACAATCCGTACTGATGAATTACGCAGCGGCGTTTACTTTATCTCTCTTCAAACTGAAGAAGGTATCGCTAAAACCGAAAGGATTATTAAGAGGTAATACCGAATTGATTGATTAAAAAAGGGTGGCCAAACGGTCACCCTTTTTTATTGCTGTAGCCCGGACATTCCTGTCCGGGTTTTTTAATTTTAAGAAGGCAAAAGCAATAGGAGGCAATAGAAAGCCATTGAAAGCAATAGAAGGCAAATATAGTTCATATACTAAAAACTTAGTAAAATGTCATTCTGAGGAAAGGGAAGCGACAACCTTTCCCGATTCCGATAGTTATCGCGGATCGGGAAAGAATCTCATAATATAAACAATTTAAAACATTTGATATTACCGACAAAAAAAAGATAACCCCAGCGGGGTTACATGCCTATAGCAATATATGAACCCAAAAACAGGTACGACCCCGTCCGGGGTCGAATGTCTGCGTGTGTTTACCATTTTCTATAGACATATGACCTCGCTGAGATCAATAAAAAAAATGGAAGCCCCTAACCCCCGAAAGGGATGACTCAATGACTAATGCTGGGCGCTTTTGCGGCCAGTCCCGATAAGCATTGCGATATCGGGAACCAATGACTTTTTTCTAATGTCTGATTAATTTATTTTCTTTGTTGCCAAATTAAAACCAACAAACAAAATATTATGGCTTTAGATACTTTAATTAATCATCGCTCAATACGTAAATACAAAAAGAAAAGCATTGATGATGCTTTAATGAACAAAATACTGGAAGCAGGCTGCAGGGCTTCAACAACCGGGAACATGCAGGTTTACTCAATTATAAATACAACCAATGCAGAGATTAAAGATAATTTAGCACCTGCTCATTTTAACCAGCCCATGATTAAAGAAGCCCCTAACGTACTAACGTTTTGTGCCGATTTTAACCGGTTTAATAAATGGTGCAAACAAAGCAATGCCAAGCCGGGGTATGATAACTTCTTGTCGTTTATGACTGCTGCCATTGATGCTTTACTTGTTGCTCAAAATATAGCTGTTGCTGCCGAGGAAGAAGGTTTAGGAATTTGCTATCTGGGAACCACAACCTACAATGCCGATAAAATTATTGATGTACTAAATCTACCCAAGGGTGTTGTTCCGGTTACAACCATAACCATTGGCTGGCCTGAAGAAGCACCAGCACAGGTTGAACGTTTACCGCTTGAAGCCGTTGTTCACGACAATGTATATTCAGACTACTCAGAAGGCGATATAAGGCGTTTATATGCCGAAAAGGAATCATTGCCTGCCAATAAGCAATTCGTTGCTGAAAATGATAAAGAAACGCTTGCACAGGTGTTCACCGATGTGCGGTATAAAAAAGCAGATAATGAGCATTTTTCAGGGGTATTGTTGAAAGTGCTGAAAGAGCAGGGTTTTATGTAGAAAGCAGTAGAAGGCAATTGAAAGCGATAGAAAGCTGTTGAAAACTATTGTTTCCGTTGTCTTCATAGTTCCGTCGGAACGGTATAATATTTTAGCGTTGGGTTTTAACCCGATGATGAAAGGTTTTTGAAGGTATGAGTTCCGAAGGAACGGTGAATGTCATCATTTCAAATTTGCACAGGGTGTTCATGGTAGTGATAATTTTATGTACCATGCCGATGGCATTCTGGTCTGTTCGCTGCTCCCTTTCTTCTATGGTTGAAACCATAGATTACAATATTGAATCATGCCTAACGGCATTGTATTAATACATCTAATTATAGTTATAGCTAAACAAATACTGGCACAAAAAATTGTCCGCAGCATATGAATTGCCCCTTCCGTCCCGAATAGCTATCGAGGATCTGGAACCAATGACTATTTTTACTAATGACTTAGTGACTATTAACTTTTTCCTTTATAAACATCCCTCGCTGACCCCTGCGCCGTTGGCATAATAAGTACATCATCTATATTGACATGATCTGGGCGTGTAACCATAAAAAGGATTGTTTCTGCGACATCTTCGGCATAAAGCGGAGTGAAACCATTGTAAACATTATCGGCTTTTTCAGCGTCACCGTGAAAACGGATCAGCGAAAATTCTGTTTCAACCATGCCCGGACTAATCCGGCTAACTTTAATATTATGAGGTAGAAGGTCGAGCCGCATGCTTTTGGTAATGGCTTCAACAGCATGTTTTGTGCCGCAATAAACACTTCCATTTGCGTACGCCTCACGGCCTGCAATCGATGAGATATTTACAATGTGACCGCTTTTCTTTTCAACCATAATTTTTGAAACAGCACGCGAAACATACATTAACCCTTTTATGTTCGTGTCAATCATTTGATCCCAATCATCATATTTTCCATCCTGCACCGGTTCTAAGCCTGAAGCAAGGCCAGCATTATTGATTAAAACTGATATGTTTTTCCATTCATTTGGTAAGCTGTTGATAGCATCTTCAACTTCTGTTTTGTTCCTGACATCAAAATTCAATGTGTAAACATTTGAAGACTCTGATTTTATAATTTCTTCTTCCAGTTGTTCAAGCCGCTTATTCCTGCGCCCGGTTATGATCACATCAAAATCGTTTTTTGCCAGCAGTTTCGCTGTTGCTTGTCCAATGCCGGATGTTGCACCTGTAATCAAAGCTATTTTTTTCATACGTCAACTTTTTATAATAGAAACAATTTGTTGTGTCATTAGTTTTGAGATGTTTAAAACACAGTTAACTTTACTTTTAAATGATGAGATTTATAATTATCTTTCAAATCAAAGATTTTTTTCTAATCTTTCAATACTTTTGTAACAATTAAAACGAAAAAAGATGAGTGATAACAATAAAGAAGCAGATTTTGATATTGCACAAATACCTGAACCTGCAGATATTGGTGATATTGTAATGAACCTGATGGTGAACCCAAATTTATCACCCTTGAACTATTTCAACGATTTTACCGACGGGGGTGATGATGTCGATAACATTAATGAAAAACGCAATGAAGCCAATATTTTTGATTACAATGATGGCAAACAGTTTATGTCGATGACAACACATGCCATGCACCATCACCTTGAAAGTGACCCGCGAAAAGCCGCGGCAATACTTGTTTCACGTGCTGCCCGAAAAATGGCATGTTACGGGGCTACCCCGCTGTCGCTCACTGCTATGTTGTACCATATCAATTATACCGATCCCAACGGAAACAATATAGCAAAGGGAATAAAAGAAGGTATACAATTGGCTGCAACAGAATTTAATGTTCAAATATCAGATCGTAAAATCCGGTTCGACCACTTTGTTGAACATGGAAACAATTCACCAACCTTAATAATTACCATGGTGGGGGCATTGCCCAAAACCAACAATGATGAACCTAAAGCATTAACACCCGGGTTTAAGGGTAAAGGGCATAATATATTTATGTTGGGCCGTACTTCCGATGATATCGGTTCTTCTGACTATTTAGAGTACTACCTGGGTATTGGAAATTCACCGTTGCCAAAATTTGAACTTTCATTCGAAAAGAAACTGGTTCAAACAATGAAAGAATTAATCGATAAAGAGTTAATTGACAGCGCTGTTCCAGTTGCAAAAGGCGGTGTGTTTTTCACTTTACTGCGTGCCGGTTGGCAAAATGGCCTGGGCTTTGACATTACCACTGCTGCTGAAACACGTGTTGATTCCTTTTTGTTTGGTGAAGCCATGGGGCGTATTATTGTAAGTGTGAGCCCCGAAAATGAAGATGAATTTGTTGATTACATGTACGATTCAAAAACACCGTATTTTACACTTGGTCATGTAACCAAGGGTGAAGTGCGCATTGATGATCAGTCTTTTGGGTATGTTGATAAAATGAGTGGTACAATTTAAAATATTCTGAATTGGTTCAACCTTATTATAAAAGTAAAGATAAAAAAAGCGAAGTAAGGGAAATGTTTAACAATATTGCTCTTAACTACGATTTTTTGAATCATTTGTTGTCGTTTGGCATTGATGTTTTGTGGCGAAGACGTCTAATAAAAGAGCTGCTGAAGCGTAAGCCCGATAATGTACTTGATATGGCTACTGGTACTGCCGATTTAGCAATCATGGCCAGAAAAAAAGGTATTGAAAAGCTGACTGGTATCGATTTATCAGAAAAAATGATTGAAGTAGGCAATGATAAAATTCAAAAGTATAAGCTTGCAAGTTCAATTATGTTGGAAGTAGGCGATGCCGAAAACATTAACCGTAAATCTGACACCTTTGATGCTGCCATGATTGCTTTCGGGGTTAGGAATTTTGCTAATTTGAAAGCCGGGTTGAATGAGTTGAACCGTGTGTTGATGCCCGGGGCACCATTGTTTATTCTTGAATTTTCTAAACCCAAAGTGTTCCCGGTTAAGCAACTTTATCATTTTTATTCGTTTAAATTGTTGCCTTTTATCGGGCGTATCATATCGAGCGACCCCCGTGCATACTTATACCTTCCTGAGTCAATTAAGGTTTTTCCTTCGGGAAAAGATTTCATTAATGTATTGGAAGAATGTAACTATGATGATGTAAGGCAAATTCGCCTGAGTTTCGGAATTGCGACAATTTACATTGCACACAAAGCGCTTAAACCACAATAAATTAATTATTTTACGTTTATACAATATCATTAAAGTCAATAAATAAGATGAACCGGATTAAGCGCTTTTTGATTATCGTGGTAATGCTTTTTATGTATGGTGCGGTTAATGCCCAAATGTGGGGTGTGCCTAACCTTACTACTTTTGATGACCGTACCATCCATTTTGGTTTTACACTTGGGTTGAATACACTCGATATGGGTTTTTCGCATTACTATACCCTTGATAAAAACCCTACGTTTGACCCTTCTGAAGTTGAAAACCTAAATCCCGCTTATCTTGCTGAAATTGACTCTGTAGGAAGAATGGTACGTGCCGATATTGCAACGCTGACCCCCGGCTTTTCAGTTGCAATTGTATCGAACCTTAGGTTAACCGAAAATCTCGATTTACGTTTTTTGCCTGGTTTGTCGTTTGGTTCGAGGCAGGTTGTGTTCAATGTCCCGATACACGATTTAAATAAGCCTTCGAATACCGATAAATATACATTCCGGTCAACTTATCTCGATTTTCCTTTGCTCATTAAATACAAATCAAAACGGATCATAAACCAACGGCCGTATTTAATTGGCGGGGTGGCAACACGGGTTGATATTTCTAAATCAGCTAAAGAAGACCTGATTCAAACCAGGCGTATGTCGTTTTATGCCGAAGCCGGTATGGGATGGGATACGTATTTGCAGTTTTTTCGTTTGTCCACCGAATTGAAGTATAGTTTTGGACTTAACAATTCTTTGGCCGGACTGCCAGGCGACCCTCAACCTAAGTATTTTTCACAGACCTTTAAAAAGCTAACAGCTCATATGCTGACTTTAAGCTTTCATTTTGAATAAGCTAAATATTAAGCGTGTTACACAAGCTAAATATAACCGTAAGCCCTGAAGTTGCTTCAGATATAGCAGCATGTAAGTTGTATAGTGCCCAAAAGCTGAACATTGCGGTTGATGACATTACCCACTTCGATGTTATCCGCCGCTCAATTGATGCGCGGGGGCGAAATATAAAGATGAATCTTGGTGTCAGGGTATTTGTTGATGAGTTTCCGGTTGAAAATGAGTCCGGTATTTATAATTACCGGGATGTATCAAATAAACCAGCAATCGTTATCGTTGGCGCAGGTCCTGCCGGATTATTTGCAGGCTTACGTTTAATCGAACTGGGCCTAAAGCCTGTGATTATCGAACGTGGAAAAGATGTGTCGGCACGTAAGGTTGACATTGCAGCTATCCATCGAAATGAAAAGGTTGACCCTGATTCGAACTATGGTTTTGGTGAAGGGGGTGCGGGAACCTTTTCCGATGGTAAACTTTATACGCGGTCAAAAAAACGTGGCGATGTAAACCGCATTCTTCAGATATTTCATAATCACGGTGCGCAACCCGAAATATTAATTGATTCACACCCCCATATTGGCACCAACGTATTGCCGCGTGTAATTAAAAACATGCGCCAGACCATTTTAAAAGCCGGTGGCGAAATTTATTTCAATGAGCGTGTTTCGGGATTTATTGTTGAAAGTGGGCGAATGAGGGGTGTTAAAACCAGCCAAGGAAACTCTTATAGCGGGAATTCAGTTATTTTAGCAACAGGGCATTCAGCACGCGATGTATATTACTTGTTAAATGACAACGGGATAACTTTAGAATCAAAAAATTTTGCAATGGGGGTGAGGGTTGAGCACCCACAGCGGCTGATTGATCAAATACAATACCACCGTCCTGAACGTGGCGATTACCTTCCGCCGGCTACCTACCGGTTTGTTCAGCAGGTGAAGGGTTATGGTGTTTATTCATTTTGCATGTGTCCCGGGGGCGTTATCGTACCGGCATCAACAGCCAATGATGAAATGGTGGTCAATGGGATGTCACCATCGCACCGGGGGGGCAGGTATGCAAATTCGGGGATTGTTACCGAAGTTCATGTCGAAGAGTTGGAACAATATAAGAAATGGGGCGTGCTGGCAGGTTTGAAGTTCCAAGAAGAAGTTGAAGAAAAATCATACAAAATGGCGGGTCAATCATATATGGCACCGGCACAAAGGCTTGATGATTTTGTCAAAGGCAAGCCTTCTGCTTCACTTCCTGCATCATCGTATCATCCCGGACTTACCCGGTCTGACCTGCATCGTTGGTTGCCCGCTTTTGTGTCAGACCGCTTGCGTGAAGGTTTTATGCATTTTAATCGTAAAGCAAAGGGGTTCCTGACCAATGATGCGATTGTTGTGGGGGTTGAATCGCGTACATCATCGCCAATACGCATTCCCCGTAACCCTGATACTTTTGAGCATGTAGCCATTCCGGGGCTTTATCCATGCGGCGAAGGTGCCGGCTATGCAGGTGGGATTGTGTCATCGGCTATCGATGGAGAACGTTGTGCAGAAAAAGTTAAAGAGTACGGCGTTTAAACTCTGAGCACACAATAGATGTGGCCATTGATACATTGAGGGACTCTACATTCATTTTATTGAACGAAGGGATATTGAGTTTATGTTTAACAATTTTTTCAATTTCATTTGATATCCCCTTTCCTTCATTTCCCATTACAACTATCCCATTTGGCGTTAGTTCGGTGGTATAGATGTTTTCACCATTCAAAAACGTGCCATATACCGGGATCCCAAGCCGTGCATTTTCAAACAGGAAGTCTTCAAGCTTTGTGTAAAATACATTAACATGGGCAATGGCCCCCATGGTAGCCTGTATCGTTTTGGGGTTATAACAGTCGGCTGTGTTTAATGAGCAAACAATGTTTTTTATTCCGAACCATGAAGCTAAACGGATGATCGTCCCTAAGTTGCCGGGATCCTGAATGTCATCTAAAGCCAACGATAGTTCATTTTGTAAAATATTTGGCGTGGGGGCCAGGTGTTTTTGTTGTATACACACTGCTAAGATAGGTTGTGGAGTCTTAAATGTGCTTATTTTCTTTATTTCGTCTTTTGAGGC
>JASMTI010000264.1:0-17146 GCA_041694375.1 Bacteroidales bacterium
CCTGCCCCGTAAAATAGATAACATACAGGGTGCAATGCTAATTGTTAACCCACTAACCGCCATAACTTTTATTCAAATAGCAAAGCTGGGAAAGCATAAAACCATTGTAAACAATGCAGCTGCAAGTACTTTGGGAAAAATGCTAATCAAGCTTTGCGAAAATGAAAATATTGACCTTATCAATATTGTACGAAGGGAAAAGCAAGCAGAAGAACTTAAAAACATGGGGGCAAAATATATACTGAACTCAAATGATGATGACTATCAACAAAATCTTGCTGAGCTTACAGGAGAACTAGAAGCCTCATTGTTTTTTGATGCTGTAACTGGCAAGGAAACCAGCAAAATAATACATGCAGCCCCTAAAAACAGTCAAATAATAGTATATGCTAATTTATCTGACGAGCAATTCTCTATTGATTCAAGAGAAATATTACAAAAGAACATTACTATAAGTGGTTTCTTCCTGGGCAACTGGACATCTGAACAAAATATTTTAAAAACACTGACCTCAATAAACAAAGCAAAGACGTTACTCAAAAATGAGTTTCACACCCATGTACAGCGCACATTTACCATTAACCAAGTTAATGAAGCTATTGATTTTTATAAAAACAACATGAGTGGTGGCAAGGTTCTTATTAAATTTTGAATAGGGGTAAATAAGTATTCAAATGTCATAATGGTAAACAATTAATTTATAGAGCCATGAAAACACTTATTTTATCATTTATTTCATTATTTTTTGTTTTTCATATACAAGCACAAGACACAAAAGTTGTGTATGGAGAAGTTAGCACTTTAAACAATTTAAAGCTCCAAAACATTATTGTTGAATCAAAGAAAACAGGAGCCAGATCGTTAACCGACTCATTGGGGCAGTTCACAGTAATATGCGAACCCAAAGATGCCTTGATTTTTAAAAGCAAAGTATTTAAACAAAAACGGGTGCCCGTAAAACCGGGAGTAGACAGCATCAATGCGGAACTGGTGTTTATTGATCATCCCGACAAAATTAAACTTGCTATTGGTTATGGTTATATTTCGCCCGAGAAATCAACCTATGCTCACGACAAATTAACCAAAAACAATGTTAATTTTTGTTCGTACAATAGTATGTATGAACTTATAAAAGGGCGGTTTCCGGGAGTTAATGTTAGCACAATCAATAATGCACCTGGAGCTGAACAATCGATAAAAATCAGAGGAATTAATACAATTAACGGAAACAACACCCCCTTATTTGTTGTGGACGGAGTGTATGTATCATCATTAAATCATATTGCCCCATGCGATGTAGAAAGTATTGATATACTAAAAGATGCTTCTGCATCGATATACGGAACTAGGGGCGCAAATGGGGTAATTATTATTGAAACCCGAAATTAGGGGCTTTTTGTATTATAATTTCAGAAAAGCTGTGTCAAACTAAAAGATACAGCTTTATTTTTATAAATTCGTAAGCAAAAATGGGCAAAAATATTTTTAAACCGGCTATTGATGGAATAATTTTCTTATTCAAATCGGAAAGAAATGCTGTTATTCATCTACTTATTACCTTTTTGGTAATCGTTGCAGGTATATTTTTGGGTATAACGAAAATTGAATGGATTGTAATTCTACTGTGTATCGCACTTGTGCTTGTAACGGAAGGAATAAACACGGCCATAGAACAACTTGGTGATACAATCACGAAACACAACAACCAGTTTATAAAAGATGCAAAAGATGTTGCTGCCGGGGCTGTGCTTATAGCTGCTGTTATCGCTGCCATTATCGGAATAATAATTTTCACCCCGTACTTAATTGAGTTTTACCAAACCAACTTTCGTTAACCAAGGCTGACACCTGTATAATCAACCCGTGTATTGTGGTATTTTTCGGCAATTTCATCAAGTATGCGCATCACATCATCGTATTCCTCTGCCCGTAGTAATTCAATCCGCAATGGCCTGAAGTCGGGCAAGGCAGGAAAATATTTGGCAAAATGGCGCCGCATTTCAAATATCGCACGGCGGGGCTCATCTTTCCACTCAAGTGAAATTGTAAGTTGGTCTTTCACATTTTGAACAACTTCGGGCACCGTTGGTGGAGGCAAAACTTCGCCGGTTTCAAAATAATGCTTCACTTCTTTAAAAATCCATGGACGGCCAATAGCCCCACGGCCAATCATTAGTCCGTCAACACCTGTTTGATTTAGAAATTCATCGGCTTTTAACGGACCGTTTATGTCGCCATTTCCAACAATAGGGATATGCATCCTGGGATTATTTTTCACATCGGCAATGAGCGACCAGTCGGCCTCGCCGGTGTAAAGTTGTTTACGGGTACGTCCGTGAATGGCAAGCGCAGCAATGCCTGTATCCTGAATACGTTCGGCTACTTCAACTATATTTTTAGAATTCTCGTCCCACCCCAAGCGTGTTTTGGCTGTAACCGGCAGCTTTACTGCATCGACTATGCGCCGGGTCATTTCTATCATTTTGGGCACATCCTGCAACATGGCAGCCCCTGCCCCTTTTTTCACAATCCGTTTCATAGGGCACCCGTAGTTAATATCGATAAAATCGGGCTGAAACTCTTCAGCTACCTTGGCTGCCTCAACCATTGAATCAATTTGATGACCAAAAATTTGAATGGCTACGGGCCGGTCAAAATCGAAAAGTGTCATTTTCCGCATTGTTTTTTTCACATCACGGATCAACGCCTCACTCGATATGAACTCGGTGTACATTACATCTGCTCCAAATTTTTTGCACATGTAACGAAACGATTTGTATGTTACATCCTCCATTGGGGCCAAAAAAAGCGGCATTTGTCCTAAATCGATATCCCCTATCTTCATAAACTATAACTTTCAGGTTGCAAAAATAATGATTTTTTGTTAGTTGCTTTGCCCGCCGTAGCTTTATGCGGAGGTGGGTTGGTTGTCCTCCTTCGCTAAAGCTGCGGCTGATGAATCAGTTGGTTGTCGGTTGTCAGTTGTCGGTTGTAGGTTGTAGGTTTTGTGGATTTGACGGTGGTTTTTATTAGGCGGTGGGTACTAAAAAAATATGCCATTGATTTAAATTTGTTAATATACCCAATGACTTAATGACTAATTTACCAATGACTGTTTCCCGGCCAGGGATTGGAGCGGTAGCCCGGTGCAATGGATGGCCTGCGTGAACGGGAGTGGCAGGGCGACCGGCAGGAAGCCCCTGCCACGACCAGTGAACGCTGCCAGCCAATGTGCCGGCTAATAGCGTAAAGCCCGTTGGCCGCCAAATAATGAAAAAATATAATCGTTAACGGATGGGGATGACCATGGAAAGCCCGGTAACTTGCGGTGACACAACAGGATAGAGTTTTAAGGGGTTTTGCTTGTCGTTTTTGGCGATAAACAACCCGATTGCTGTTGCTGTGGCTGCCCCGACAAAGACATCACTCATCCAGTGTCGGTTGTAGTAAAGGCGCTGCAACCCGGCCAATGTTGCAACTCCGTAGCTCACCCACGGCACCCAATTGGTATCGCGGTAACGCCAGGCAATGACCGATGCCATGGCAAAAGCCATAGAGGTGTGCCCCGAATAAAACGAGTGAGCTCCTGACATAAAATCCCAATTACGTGCATCGGTGCTTTCCCAATGATTGGGGCGATAACGTCCTGCTACAACTTTTACGGTACGTGTTAACAGTGCATTGAAAATACAACTCTCGGCAAGCATATATGCAGTTTCTAATGTATAGTTATTTTTACTGACAACACCACTTGCGGCATATCCGGCAATAATTGATAAAGGAATATAAAAATCGGAATACTCGAAAACCTGCAAACTTTTATCGAAAAAAGCATTATTATGCTTAGTAAAAAATCGCTGAACAGGCTCGTCCAGAAAATATATTGAAGTTGTAGTAAATGCCGTAGAGGCTCCTAATAAAAGCCAATCGGTTTTATCCCACCTTCCAGGTGATTTAGCCAAATCTATTCCGCTAGTATATAAATGCTTGAATGATTTGTTTACAAACGATCCGGTTTTTGCATTTAATACCAACGTAATACATAGAAATACAACCATCCATAAAGCGATAATTTTATTTTTACCCCCATCAATCATAACACAAAGTGATATTGGTTAATCATACTTTTTTGACTGTTCCCATATTTCGTTCATCTCGTCGAGAGGCATATCGTGTAAAGAACGACCTTTAAGCATGGTGTTTTCTTCGAGGTAATTGAAGCGTTTTATAAACTTAAGGTTTGTACGCTCGAGGGCAGCCTCCGGATCGATATTATAAAGGCGGGCAGCGTTGACCATTGAAAACAACAGGTCGCCAAATTCTTTTTCCATTTCGGCCTGGTCGTTTGCTTTAAGTTCGTTTTCAAACTCGGCCAACTCTTCGCGGACTTTATCCCAAACTTGTTCTTTTTTATCCCAGTCGAAACCTACGCCACGAACTTTTTCCTGTATCCGGTTGGCTTTCACAATGGCAGGCAAAGATTTTGGCACCCCTTCGAGCACCCGCTTTTTTCGCCCTTTTTCTTTTAGTTTGATGGCTTCCCAGTTTTGCGATACTTTTTCGGCACTGTTGGCTTCCACCTCGCCAAAAACGTGGGGGTGGCGAAAAATGAGTTTATCGCATAATGAATCGATGACATCGGCAATATCGAAGGCTTGTTTTTCTTCGCCAATTTTGGCGTAAAAAACTATATGGAGCAAAATATCACCCAGTTCTTTTTTTATTTCCTGTAAGTCGTTATCGAGAATAGCCTCGCCCAATTCATAAGTTTCTTCAATAGTTAATTTACGCAGGCTCTCGAGGGTTTGCTCGCGGTCCCACGGACATTTTTCGCGAAGCTCGTCCATGATATTGAGCAGCCTTTCAAATTGTTGTAGTTTTCGTTCCATAATAAATAATTAAAGAAAAAACCTGCCGGTTCGACAGGTTCGGTATTTTGTTAAAACAGGCCGTTAATCTGGGCATCGACCCTGTCGATAATTTTACTGAGATCTTCGTTACTGGTTTGGAAGTTAACATCATCAACATTAATGATTAACAAATTACTGTTGGTGTACTTGCTTATCCACAATTCATACTTTTCGTTGAGCATTTTAAGATAATCAAGACGGATTGACTCTTCGTATTCGCGGCCCCGTTGTTGAATTTGACTAACCAATGTAGGAACCGATGCACGCAGATAAATTAACAAATCGGGCGGTTGAATAAGCCCGACCATAAGATCGAACAGTGATTTATAATTCTCGAAATCGCGTGTTGACATAAGCCCCATGTCGTGCAGGTTAGGTGCAAATATTTCGGCATCTTCGTAAATGGTACGATCCTGAATAACCGTTTTTTGTGATTGGTGGATTTCAACAATTTGCTTAAACCGTGTATTCAGGAAATACACCTGTAGGTTAAACGACCAGCGCTGCATGTCGTTATAAAAATCGTTCAGGTAGGGGTTATTGTCAACTGTTTCGTAATTAGGTTCCCATCCGTAATGTTTTGCCAATAATGTTGTTAATGTTGTTTTGCCTGCCCCAATATTTCCGGCAACTGCTATATGCATTTCTATTGTTTTTTATATTTTACTTTGTTTCAAGCTCTTCCAATAACGAATCAAGGTATACGCGATCGTTGGTAAGTCGGGGTATTTTATTCTGTCCACCTACTTTGCCACGTTTTTTCATCCAGCTGTAAAATGTTCCCTTTGGGGCATTTACTATTGTAAGCCGGCTTAGTGTCATATCTTTATACCGTTTAGCTTCGTAATCAGAGTTAAGTTTTTGGAGTTCAACATCAAGAATTTGTGCAAAAACCTCAATATCTTCGGGCTCGGTGTCAAACTCGACAATCCATTGATGAGATCCTTTATGCACGGTATCCATAAATACCGGACCGGCAGTAAACTCGCTAATCGTTGCACCTGTTTTTTCACACGCGCGGTCAAGACCATTAATGGCATTATCAATAATCAACTCTTCACCAAATGCATTAATAAAGTGTTTGGTACGCCCGGTAATTTTTATTTTGAACGGATATTTTTGGGTAAACATTACCGTATCACCAATAATATAACGCCACAGACCCCCGTTTGTAGAAATCACCAATGCATAGTTCTTTCCAGTTTCAACCTGGTCAAGCCCAATTGCTTTACGGTCGTCATCGAAAAAATGCCCCATGTCGATAAATTCGTAATATATTCCATTATCGAGCATGAGCAACATATCGTCAACGGCTAAATCGTTCTGCAATGCAAAGAAACCCTCAGAAGCATTGTAGGTGTTCATGTACCGCATTGATTCCGACGGGATAAGTTTTTTATATTGTTCGCGGTAGGGTTCAAAATTTATCCCTCCGTGAACAAACACCTCAAGGTTAGGCCACACTTCAAGTAGATTATCCTTACCGGATATTTCGAGGATTCGCCTGATTAGCACCAAAAACCAAGAGGGGACACCTGCAAAACTGGTAATATTTTCGTTAATCGTAGATTGAGCAATTTTTTCGATTTTCTCCTCAAAATCGGGTATTAATGCAATTTCAGAAGGCGGTGTGTTCTTAAAACGACTTAAAAAGGGTAAATTATGGAGCATCACTGCCGACAGATCGCCGGTACGTATGCTTTTATTTAATTTACTTACTTTATGACTACCGCCAATTGTAAGGTTTTTACCTTTCAGAAAATTTGTATCGGGGTTATTTTTAAGATAATGTGCAAATACATCTACAGAAGCTTTGAAATGACAATCATTGAGCGAATCCCCGCTAACAGGTATGTATTTGCTTTTATCGTTGGTTGTCCCCGATGATTTGGCGAACCATTTCACCGTACCGGGCCACAACACATCAGATTCACCCGAAACCATTCTTTCGATATAAGGTTTAAGGATATCGTAATCGGTTAGCGGTACATTATTTCTAAATTGTTCGCTGTTTTGAATGCCCTTATAAGCATATTTTTTGCCCCACTCTGTTTTAAGCGATCTTTTAATCAGCTCGTTGAGTACATTATTTTGTTGTTCTACTGGATATTTACTAAAGTATTCGTACTTCTTATACCTCGAAGTAAATAACTTTTCAATACCACGGTTGAATAATTTGATCATACTTTTTTTGTCTTTCAAAGCAATGCAAAATAATAAAAAAATGAGTTCAAAACAGGGGCACTTATAAAATTGATCCTATTTTTGTGTAAATTGAAAGTTCTAAATTAAAAATAAAATGAAACGAACATGAACTTTTTTAATCAAAAGTTCGCCAAGACAATGATTAAAAGAAGTTCATGTGAGAGCGAAGCGGTTCCATACGTTCTCAAATTTAGAATTAAACCATGGAACTAATTATAAATTTTAAACGTATGAACTACATCGACATTATTATCATCGTTTTGGTCATTATTTCGGCTGTAAAAGGCGCCACAAAAGGATTAATATACGAAGTAGCATCGTTAATTGCCCTTATTGCAGGTGTTTGGGGTGCCATAAAATTTTCGGGTGCCACTGAAACATTTTTGGTTAACCGTCTCAATTTCACAAACCAGTATATTAATATTATTGCTTTTGTTATCACTTTATTATTAATTATCATTCTCGTTCATTTTATAGGAAAGGCAGTTGAAAAAATTGTTGAAACGATATCGCTGGGGGTGATAAACCGGGTTTTGGGGCTTGTTTTTTCAGTTGCAAAAACGGCTTTTATACTTGGAATTGTAATTGTAGTACTTGAAAAGATTAGCGAAAACGTTGATTTTATGCCCAAAGAAGCCATTCAGGAATCGACATTATATGAACCTTTGCGAAATGTTACCGTTTCTACATTCCCTTTTTTAGTAAATTTATATGAAGATATAAAAAACAAAAACGAAGAAGAAAAAGAAGAAGGAACAGAAACGACAAGTGACCGTAATCAACAATCAGCCCAAACATAATCTTTTTTACCATCCTTACTGATTTTAATCATCCCCGGGGAATTGAACATTTGTGAAGATTCAGGGTTTTAATAGCGTTAAATATTAAAACAAAACACACAAAATGGACAATTCTATAGTTTTCACTTCGAAAAACCCTCCCACCTCAAGAGAAAAAGAAAATATAATTGATTTTTTACACACCCACCTTGATCAATATGGCGACCCAAAAGAAGACATAAAAAGTGCAGTTGATTATGCACTTAAAAAAGTAAATTCTTTTGGCGGGTTTGTTATACAGCTAAAAGATGAGGGTAAAGTTATTGGTGCTGTTGTGGTTAACCGCACCGGCATGCAGGGCTACATACCCGAGAATATTTTAGTATATATTGCCATCGACAAGCGCTACAGGGGGCACGGATTAGGTGAAAAACTGATGCGCGAAGCCCTTGAAACGGCTGATGGCAATGTTGCACTTCATGTTGAACCCGACAACCCGGCACTCAATCTTTACGAAAAACTGGGATTCACCAATAAGTATCTTGAAATGCGTTATAACAAATAAAAATACACAATGGCTTTTATCACACTCGACCGATATAAACTTAAAGACAATTTTGATTATCTCGACAACCTTTTTAATGAAAACAATATTGACTGGGCAATTGTAACCAAAATGCTCTGTGGCAATAAAACTTACCTTAAGGAAGTGCTTGACCTGGGCATCAGGCAGGTATGCGATTCCCGGGTGTCGAACCTAAAAGCCATAAAATCACTCAACCCGAAAGTTGAAACAATTTACATTAAACCGCCACCCAAAAGGTCGATAAAAAGCATTGTTAAGTATGCCGACATCAGTATGAACACCTCGTTTGAAACGGTAAGGCTTCTTTCAGAAGAAGCCCGGCAACAGGACAAGACCCACAAAATTGTTATCATGATTGAAATGGGTGAGCTAAGAGAAGGTGTATTACGTGAAGAGGTGGTCAACTTTTATTCCCGTATTTTCGAAATGCCCAACATTGAAGTTATAGGCATTGGCACCAACCTGAGCTGCCTTTATGGTGTACTGCCCAACCAGGACAAACTCATACAACTGAGCCTGTACAAGCAACTAATAGAACATAAGTTTAACAAAAAAATACCCTACGTTTCAGGGGGAAGTTCAGTGACGATCCCGCTCATCAAACAAGGGTTATTACCCGAAAGCATCAACCATTTCAGGGTTGGAGAAACACTTTTTTTGGGCACCAACGTTTACGATGGGACTCCTTTTGATTTTATGCACAACGATGTATTCCGGATTTATGCCGAAATTATCGAACTATTTGAAAAACCTACTGTTCCACAAGGCGAAATGGGGCAAAATGTTGAAGGCGAAACTTATGATTTCGATCCGGAAAAATCAGGTGAAACATCGTACAGGGCACTTATTGATTTAGGACTTTTAGACATTGAACAAAACCACCTTTACCCTACCAGTGATTCCTGTGAGCTAGCCGGTGCCAGTTCGGATATGATTGTGGTTGATTTGGGTAAAAACAAGAAAGGCTATAAAGTTGGCGATTTACTGGAATTTAAAACTGACTACATGGGACTCCTACGTTTGCTAAACTCGAAATACATAGATAAAAGGGTTGAGTAAATCCACTCCGGTACAGAACATTTATCAAAGCTTGTTTGTTGCTAGTTGTAGTTTATAATGCTTAAAACTATAACTTATGAAGAAAAATATGGGTTTAGCAGATCGGATTATCAGATTGGTAATTGCTGCAATATTGGCATATTTATACTTTTCGGGTACTGTTACCAGCACATTAGGTATTGTTTTGTTGGTATTGGCAATTGTGTTTGTTTTAACTAGCCTGATTGGTTTTTGTCCGCTTTACGCTCCATTTGGCATTAAAACCTGTTCTTCAACAAAAGAATAAAAATGCCATATAACAAAGGTAATTTAACCGTAATTTATATATTCTCAAGTCAGAGTTCCTTTGCCTGCGTGTAAAACGGCCAGCCAAATAATAACTTTTACAGTATATGAAGATACTACGGATCAAGTTAAGATTAGGGAGGGTGGTTTTATTCATAGAATTTATACAGCACCCATAGATTTACACCGATTAACACGGAATTTTCCTATGTTGAAACCGAACCGCGCCTTGGGAATTGGGAGACTACAATATTGAACCATGCCTGACCGAATTGTGCTTTTATCCGCCACCAATTCACGAATAACAAGCCTGGCTTGTCAGGCTTGATTCGTGCTATGTATTAAATGATTTTAATTATTGTTGTTCATGTATTTGTAATACAATTGTCTATAAGCTCTCCAGTACTTGCATCAGCCTCTTTTTCCTCCGGAGCGAAACCGGGACTTCAGAGCCATCTTTAAGAATTAAGAAACCACCATCAGTTTTGTCAAGTTTTGTTACGTGGTTCAAATTTACCAGAAAAGAATGATGCGGCCTGAAGAACCCGTATTCAGATAGTAAATCCTCATATTCTTTCAGCACTTTCGAGACCATTATTTTTTTACCATCGACCATATAAAAAGTGGTATAATTACTTTCGCTACGGCAATGGGTTATATCGCCCACATCAACAATATTGATGGCTTCGGTAGTTTTTAACACAATGCGGCGGGCCTGTGTTTTTCGCTCGTAGTAATTAAAAAAAGTTTGCACCTGACCATGAAGTGCTTCGTCGTTTATAGAATTTAAAGCCCGGTTAACAGCCGAACAGAAGTCATTTTCATCAATAGGCTTTAGGATGTAATCGATGGCACTGAATTTTATAGCTTTAATTGCAAACTCGTTATATGCCGTGATAAAAATCAAGGCATAATTATAAGGTTTGATTTTCTGAAGAATATTAAATCCGGTTCCGTCAGTCAGGCGTATATCGAGAAGAAGTAGATTCGGCTTGTGTTCGTTGATAAAATCAACAGCTTCATTAACAGTTCCACAACTGCCAATAATATCAATCTCGTCGAAATGCTTTTTAAGAAGAACTTTATTTAGTTCAACTAATTCAGGTTCGTCGTCTACAATAAAAGCTTTAATCATGTGGCTCAATCAATGGAAAATCAATACTTATTAACGTTCCGGTTTCGTTTTCACTAACCTCACTCAAGTCATTGATTACGAAATTAACAGTTTTTTTGTACTTTTTCTCAAAAAGCCGAATTCTTTCTTTAAAAATCAACAGGCCCATCGATTTGTGATGCCTGTCAGGAGTACTTTTATTACTGTTAATCCCTATTCCATTGTCTTGCAATTTAATATGCAAGTAGCTATTTCCCTGCGAAATTGATATTTTAATTTTAAGCCCTTTTCCACATTCGGCCTTCTTAAAACCATGCTGAATCGAATTCTCGACAAATGGCTGTAACATTGTTGGTAAAACATAAACAAAATCAAGCTCAACATCGTCACTAATATCAAAATCATAATTAAAGCATTCGCGCTGGCGCATCTGCTCAATCTCAAGATAATTGCGCAATGTCTCTATTTCTTCTTCGAGGGTTATCAGGCTTTTGTTTGAATTTTTGAGCACCAGCCTGGTAAGTTTAGAAAAATTACCTAAATATACAGCTGCCTTCTGTGGTTCATTGTTGTACAAAAAGCTTTGAATTGAACCCAGTGCGTTAAAAATAAAATGTGGATTCATCATCGAACTGAATAAACTACTTCGCAGTTCTGTTTTTTGTTTTTCAGCCCTAACTTGTGTTACAACATAAATTACAATAAAAGTTAAAAAAACAATAATGGCAACAAATAAAATAATATAATTCTGTTGTGTTTTAACTTGATTTTCTACGGTTAGAAATTCAATTTGCTGCTGTTTTTTATCGGCTTCATACAATATCTGCAACTCATTCAAATAACGGGTATTCTTCTGGTTTATCACGCTATCGTTGGCAGCAACACCAATTTTATAATGATCTAAAGCCTTTTCAAATTGCCCGGTTTTTTCATAATACTCTGACAATAGTTTATATGACTCTTGAACGAGCAAACCAGAATTTATTTGCAATGCAAGTTTGTTATACTCGGTAAGGGCATCATAAGCCTTGCCATAATTCCCCATTGCAAGAAAAGCTTCCCCCAAATTGGCATAGCTTTGGGATATATAATAATTATCGTCCGATAATTTTGCAAAAACCATTGCCCGCTCAAATTCTTTCAGCGCTCTCGATATATTCCCCCGCTTGAGGTATATCTCACCAATACTGTTATAACAAATTGCCTTGCCTACCTCCGAGTTGATAATTTCATTTTGCTGAAGCGACAACAGAAAATAGCTTAAAGCTTTGTCCGATTCACCCATTACATCGTATGCATAGCCTATATTGTGATAATTAATGGCCATGCCCAAATGGTTGTTTACCTTCTTTTCTATCTCGAGCGTTTGGGCAAATACTTCGAGGGCTTGTTTTGGCTGGTTAAGGGTAAGGTTTATGTTTCCAATGCTGTTTAGGGCAATACATGCACTACGGGTAGCAACATCGGCATTCCCTTTAAACTGTTCCGAAAGCTTAAGGGCCTGCATGTGATAATCAAGTGCAATCCTTGGCTTATCGAGGCGGCGATAAACAACGCCAAGGTTGTTCAAAGCATAAATTTGGATTAATGTATCGGAGCCGGCAAGATTAAGTGCTGATTCATGAAGCTGAATAGCATCGGCATATTCAGCCTTGTCGCGCATTAACACACCAAGTATATTTTTTGCATTGGCTTCACCCCAGTTAAAATCAAGCCGTTTAGCCTCATTTATTATGTGTAGTAAAAATTCTTCTTCAATACCATTTGAACGAACATTATCGTAGGTGTCGAAGCTATCAATAATATTTCTTATCTCGCTTATAGACAAACGCTCCCCTGTTATCAGTCCGCTATCACTTAAAACAACTGAGGCTGAATCATTCAAAACGGGTGAATCGTCACCGTATGCCGAAACTCCGTAAAGAAGAAATATTATACATAAATATTGCCACATCATACTTTTTAATTCAACTACTCAAACATAATTAAAAAAGAGCAAAAAGGAGCATCAAATTGACACCCCTTGTATCTTGATTTTTGCAAAAAATAAAATATTATTGCTTTATTATTTTCCTTGAAAACACTTTTCCTTTTTTGTCATAAAAACGCAAAAAATAAATTCCCTGCACTAAATCTCCGGTATACAAAACATTTTCACCGTTCACTTCAAAGGGCAAACGGCCCTTAACGGTTTGCCCGGACATAGAATATAAATCAAAAGCAACAAAGAAAGCGCTTTGGCCAACAATGGTCAGCTGATTGTTAAATGGCACCGGGTACACTTCTAACTTGTCAAAAGCAAGCTCAGCAGAACCTGTGCCTACCGAGAAGTTAAATTCATAATTAACAGTTGTGCCATCTTCGGCTATAACGCTTACAACTGTTGTTCCTGGAATGCCATCAGCTTTTGTGGTGTTAACTGTTGCTGCTTCATGATTGGCAACTACCGAAATTTCGGGAACTTCACTGGTCCCTGAAGGCAATTCTATCTCATAAGAATATACTGAACCCGAAAATTCATCGTAATTAGCTCCATCCATTTCAACACTTGCCAGTGTAGCATCACTACTTAACACAACAGATGCCCCTCCACCTGAATAATAATATGTTGCCTCATAATCAACCGTTAAAATTTCAGTATCCCATGGGATGTTATACCTGGTAATGCTTCCAAGTATACCATACGAAGAAACTTCATTGCTATAAACACTATTGTCGTCATAATAAGGGTCGATTTCCGGGAGCAAATAATCATTTACACTTACACCTGCAATAAATGAAAAATCATATTTTTCCTGTAACTTCATTTCCCCTGTATAATCGTCATAGAAATACATGCTTTTGGACGATAATACACCTCCATCATAGCTATAATCTTCGTACCATGGCAGGTAAAGTTCACCAGTCCCCCAGTTTGTTGCATATTCTTCCTTTTTCACCAATTTACCATCGGCATAAGTATAACGATCTTCATATGCCACCATTGTTGCCCCCATAATATTCATCGTTTCCTTTTCAAGTACAAGTTGCCCGTCGGTATTATACTCACATACCGAATGAGCAGCATCAACCCACTCATCGTTTTCGGGAGAATACATTTTTGTATCTGTTGTAAGCAACCTCCCCTCGGCATCATACTCATATTCCATTATCGCGGATTTAATCATTTCACCAGTTTCTTCTGATGGCTCATACCCCTCTCCACTAAGCATATTTCCTTCACCATCTGTTACAATGGTATAATAGCCTGTTAACTCCCAATCCCCGTCACTTTCAATCCAGGCATAATTATTTACAGTTATTTCATTGCCATTATATATATAACTTTCTTTACCCGCTGGAGCAGTCATTTTATTTAGACTATAATCCCAATTAATTTCTTCAATTTGATTTCCGGCGGCATCGTATTTATATTCATACTTTTGCTTTTCAATCCACCCATCAAAGCTGTCCAGATAATATAGAATGTACAATGTATTGTTTCCGTTTTCATCATATTCAAAATGTTGGTGCTCTTTTAACACAGCGGGTTCATCATCCCAGTCAACAACATAATTTTTAAAATCTGTCACTTGTCCATTTTCATTGTAATAAAACAACTTTCTTCCACCATCATCAAAAAGTATGCTATCAAGTTTATTTTCGTTAACCTCTACGCTTTTCAGTTTATCTACATGAATGGCTTGAAGCTTATCAAACGTAGCGGAAAGTTTCTTTTCCACTAAATTAATATGCCCATTATAATTTCCGGATGTACTTAATTGAATTGCAATTAAAAGCACACCTATAAAATACTTCTTCATTGTTTTTGTTTTAGTTTGAGAATAAAGATTTAAATGCTTCTTTTATTTCTTCGGGGTTAATTTCTTCTTCATATTCTTCCTGCATATTATCTTCAACTACATTCTTTGAAGCTGTCATGCCTGATGGAATTTTAAACACTGAACCAGGAACATGGGTATTGGCTTTAATGCTTTCGGCTGCAATAATAGTTTTAACACCCAGCATTTTCACTTCAGTTTTTAAACTAAGGCCTTTCCATACCCACACTTTGCCTAATCCACTGTAGATATCACATTTTTTTCCTAACACATTTCCAGAGCCTATTTTCTCATAACCAAGAGATTCTATCATTTGAATAGAATAGTCTTCCACATCATCTTCATCGTATTCACCTTCAGACCATGTTTCGGCAATAGGGTTTGAGGATTCATAAAACACGCTATCGCCTTCATACCATTCATACATTTTATCTCCAAGCGTAAGCGTTGTTTTATTGGTTCTGGTGGTTTGTCCAAACATTTTAGCTTCCGACTTTTCAATCGATGCCTCATAGTATCCATAATCGTCCCAGTAAAGAACCTGGGACCCCTTGGCGCTACCCTCCATTTTATATTCAATGATGCCTGTTTTGAAAGGGTATTTTTTAAACTTTTGGGCATGTGAAATCACCACAATGCCCAAAAACATTAATAGTAAGTATATATGTTTCATTCGTTTTTATTTAAATATTTGTCTCAGGTAACTCATGGAACTCGCATTTGGTCATAGGTGGTTGTGATTAAAGCTCCTAACCATGCTCGTTTCATCTAACAAAATCTATAATTTAAAAGCAATACCAATATTCAGATAAGTAATACCATAACCAAGTTCGGCCATAGCTGCAAGGTTTTCGGTTAAATAATAACGTGCACCGACAAACCAGTACGAGTATACACCCAGGTCATTGTCCCTGTAATGATCATCGTAATAATCATCAACATCGTCATCTTCGTAACTCCAACTGTAATAATGAATACCCAATGATAAACCAACATAAGTATCAAGTTTATCAATCAGTGGATAATGAAACGAACCACGTGGCCCAACATATACACGACTTGTACGTGACGAATAATCATACCCCCATCCGCCATACTCGTATTTATAAGATGAAAAGCCCAGATAGGCACCGACCCCAACAGAGCCTTTTTCAAAAACTTCATCCATTATCCCATATTCGGCGGATAACGATATGGGGGGGATAGACATCTTATAATACGAACTAAGCCCTGTCCCCAATCCGATACCAACGTTAGCAACTTTATCTCCTTTTGAAAACATCGGTGCAACATCTTGTGCTTTTACTGCAAAAGCAAAGCAACCAATAAATAAAATAATAAAAAACTTTTTCATTTGAATTTAGTTTTACGGTTAAAAAACATTTATAACTATTTTTTGCATTTCATCATTTAATGGACTAATGATAAAGATGAATAACACAAACTGTGTTTACACGTCAAATCTATGCAATCAGAATAAGATGGAACCTGAAGAAAGAGAAAGTGCAAATGGATAATGAATAACTGTTGTTTTTTCCAGGATACATGAGAAAACAACCGTATCAATATGATAAGGTGCAACCATTAAAAAAAACATCTGTCCGTAAAAAACATAGTACAAAACATAAAAAATCATCATTCCTATTTGAAATAAGCGTACAATACCATATTTTTGGATAATAAATCCCAAATGATTGATTAACTATAAACTATATACCATAACATTAAAATTTATTCAAATGAAAAAATTTCTACAATCTGTACTAAGTGTTTTTCTTGCTCTTGTTCTGTTTAGCGCCCAGTCAATGGCCTATACCATTACAAGCAATGCCTCAAGCGAAACAGAAGTCGAAGCAGTTTCAGACTTTAACGAAGATGAAATTTATGCTGCATTTAACGAAGTTGATAAATTGGTTGCTACTATTGAACAAAACGAAGAAGTATCGTATAGCGACCTTGAAGCAACAAACAGCGAACTGGTTTCAAATATTAGCTCGAACGCTGCTATTGCCATGAATGCATCCACAGCAGACACTCCTCCGTTTGTCAGCGCATTCCTTTGGGGTTGTATTTTTAACTGGGTAGGTATGCTCATTGTAGGTATCACTACCGATTTTGATGGGACACAACTCAAAAAATCAGCATGGGGGTGTTTAATCAACTCACTTCTTTTTAGTGGTGGATACCTTGTATATTAAGGTAGTTAAACAACAACCACCATGTTGACAAAGAAAGATAAACTACCTCAAATCCGCAGTTGTTAATGTTAAAAAATCGGGAAGCCCAGTAAAAATAGTACCTACAAGGCTTGCCCGATTAAATATTTTTCACTTATTTAGGTGAAAAACATCGTCGCGGATGAAAATTACATATTCTACTTCGAAAAT
>JASMTI010000265.1:0-33988 GCA_041694375.1 Bacteroidales bacterium
TTGCTGTTTTGTTTGGTGGCTTTCGTTGCAGGTTTAAGCATTAAAAATGATGCATAGGCTATAAAAACAGCAAAAATGATTTTCAGCATGCCGGCATTAAACATATAAGAGAAAAAGCCACCCCAAAATGCTGAAACTAATATCAAACAACTGATAAGTAACTAATAAAGCATTTTACTTCATGGCATTCTGTTGAGCAATCGGTCATTTTACGGGCATAATTAATAAAATCAAAATAGATTGTGGATAAAAAAATATTGTACGATTTGATGCTTGTAAAAAAGGGTTGTTAATGAAATCCAAAATTGAAACAATAGTCAGCCTATCAATTGGAATTATGATTTCTTAAATTTTAATTAACGTATAAATACGTCACTTTAAATTTATTGTCGTATATTTACGTCGGTTAAATTTAAAAGAAATGGTACAGGCAAAAACAGCATTATTTGATACCGACTTACAACAGGCGGCAGTATTATTCAAGGCTTTGGGGCATCCGGCACGTTTACAGATATTACGTTATCTGTCCGAAACCAAAGTGTGCATTACAGGCGATATTTCTGAAGAGTTGCCCCTTAGTCGTACAACGGTAAACCAACATTTAACCGAATTGAAAAAAGCCGGGCTTATTCAAGGTCATGTTAGCGGAAAAAACATGAATTATTGTCTGAACCCTTTGAAAATAAAAGATCTCAAACGCTTTAGTGAATCATTCTTTAATGAAATAGGCAATCCAAATTTCGAATGCCGGTAAGCATTAATAATTCTGAAGTCTCAAATCCTTATACTCACATCTCATGAATATGAAAATTTTAATTTTATGTACCGGAAATAGTTGTCGTAGCCAAATGGCGCACGGCTTTTTACAGAGTTTTGACAAGAACTTAACTGTACGGTCAGCCGGGACCGAAGCATCGGGTAAGTTGAATCCAAATGCAGTGAAAGCCATGGGCGAGATTGGAATTGACATTAGTCATCATACTTCTGATCCGGTAGATTTGTACCTTGGTGATGAATGGGATTATGTAATTACCGTTTGTGGAGGTGCCAACGAGGCTTGTCCTGCTTTTATGGGCAAGGTAAAACACCGTTTGCACATGGGTTTCGACGACCCTTCTCATGCCACCGGAACCGAAGAATTTATATGGGGCGAGTTTATCCGTGTGCGTAATGAAATAAGGGAGGCTTTCAGCAATTTTTATGACAAAGAAATTAAACCCAATATGGGTTAAAACTTCAGTTATCATGAAACCAACAGAACAAGCACAAAAGTACTTTGCCAATAATTTTAGTTGTTCACAATCGGTGTTTGCAGCTTTTGCACCAGAATTGGGGCTTTCGGTTGATAACAGCCTGAAAGTCGCTTGCGCATTTGGTGCCGGAATGGGACGCCAACAACAAACCTGTGGGGCAGTTACCGGGGCACTGATGGCACTGGGGTTAAAATACGGAAAAGGAATTAACGACAACAACGAAAAGAAGGAACAAACCTTTGCGATGACAGAAGTATTGATCGATAAATTTGCTCAAATGCACGGCTCCGTAAATTGTTGTGAATTGCTTGATGGGCTCAATATGAACAATTCTGACGACTTGGAGCGTATTCAAAATGAAAAAATGTTTGAAACACGCTGTTCAAAGTATGTAGCTACGGCAGCCCAGGTTGTGGAAAAACTATTCGACGGACAGTAATATGAATTGTCTATTGTCTCATTGTAAAATCTAAAAATCTATTACATATGACACAGATAAAGAATTTTGTTAAAGATAAATACAGCGCCATTGCCACTCAGGATTTATCGGTAGCAACTTCCTCAGGCTGTTGCCAGGGCGGATGTTGTGGTGATTTGGAGTTGAGTATGATTGGTGACGAATATGATCATGTGAAAGGCTATAACCCCGATGCCGACCTTGGTTTAGGCTGTGGATTGCCTACTGAATTTGCTGAAATTAAGGAGGGCGACCACGTGTTAGACTTGGGGAGCGGAGCCGGGAATGATTGTTTTGTGGCCCGTACCCAAACAGGAAAAACGGGGTGGGTAACCGGCCTCGATTTCACCGAAGCGATGGTAAATAAAGCCAACGAGAATTTGAAGAAAACAAATTTTGAAAATATCGATTTTGTGCAAGGCGATATCGAGAAAATACCTTTGCCTGAAAATGCTTTTGATGTGGTTATTAGCAACTGTGTGTTGAACCTTGTGCCCGACAAACAAAAAGCTTTTTCTGAAATATACAGGGTATTGAAGCCCGGAGCCCATTTTTCAATTTCGGATGTTGTGCTTGTAGGTGTTCTACCTGAAAGTTTAAAAAAGGATGCCGAAATGTATGCCGGTTGTGTGTCGGGAGCTATTGGCAAGGAAGCGTATATCACAATTGTAGAAAAACAAGGTTTTATTGGAATAAAAGTTCAGAAAGAAAAAGAGATCAAGCTTTCTGATGAACTTCTATTAAAGCATATCAGTGCCAACGAATTGCAACGCTTCAAGCAATCGGGCAGTGGTGTTTTCAGTATTACCTTATATGCAGAAAAACCATTATAAAGTTTGTAAGTTATGGATAAGAATAAGCGTAAAATTGGTTTTTTTGATAAATACCTTACGGTATGGGTTGCACTTAGTATTGTTGTTGGAATAGGCGTGGGGCATTTTGCAGGCGATGGCATTGAGGTTATCAGCAGCCTTGAAATTGCCAATGTGAACATACCTGTTGCCATCTTAATCTGGCTGATGATTTACCCCATGATGTTACAGGTTGATTTTACCAGTATCAAAAAAATTGGGAAGAAGCCCCGCGGTGTGGTTTGGACTCTTGTAATCAATTGGTTAATTAAACCTTTTTCAATGGCATTTTTTGCCTGGATATTCTTTACTAAAATATATGCAGCCTGGATTGACCCGGCTTTGGCGGGTGAGTATATTGCGGGTGCTATTTTGTTGGGGGCGGCACCTTGTACGGCTATGGTTTTCGTGTGGTCGTACCTTTCGGATGGCGACCCGAATTACACACTCGTGCAAGTGTCGGTAAACGATTTAGTTATTTTGGTAGCTTTTATACCAATCGTTGGGTTATTGCTGGGCATTACAAATATTACCATTCCGTACGATACTTTGCTTGCCAGTATCATCATTTTTGTAGTGGTGCCGTTAGTGGCAGGAGTTATTACGCAGCGGGTTTTGTTAAAATCAAAAGGGGGGGAGTGGTTTAAAAAAGAATTCCTGCCTAAGTTGAAGCCAGTAAGTATTATTGCTTTGCTGGTTACATTGGTGTTTTTATTTGCGTTCCAGGGTCAAAACATTACCAATAACCCACTGATTATACTACTGGCGGCTGTTCCATTGGTTATTCAAACCTACTTTATATTTTTTATTGCCTGGTTTGGTGGTAAAAAATTAAAACTGAAATACCCGGTATGTGCCCCATCGGCCATGATTGGGGCCAGTAACTTTTTTGAGCTTGCAGTGGCTGTAGCCATAGCCCTGTTTGGTTTGCAGTCGCCGGCTGCGCTGGTAACTGTTGTAGGCGTTTTGGTTGAGGTGCCTGTAATGCTGTCGTTGATAGCATTTGCCAACCGTCACAGGTATTAATATTTAGCAGAAAAAAACAGGGACCGTCTTTGTTAATATGTCTGCCTCTGTTTCTCATTTTACCAGCTAACTTCTTTTAAAACCTTTCCCATGGCGTCATCGGGTGGGTAAATCCCCAGTATTTTACAAATTGTAGGTACTATATCCACAACTTCGGTTTGTGAACTGTGTTGCCCGTTTTTGACATACATACCATAAAAGGCCAGCGGAATACGGTTTTCAGTTGAATAGTCTACTTTATGATAGCGGTAACTGGGATACCAGCCTTCTTCTAACAACAACATCACATCACCCGAGCGCTGAACTGAATAGCTGTTCTCAATTTTTTTAAATCGTGGGTTGTTTAAATTTCCAGTTTCGATTAAATGGGCAGGCAAGGCAGCTTTTACACCGCTAAACTGGTTGAGGAATGAAGCTGCTTTTTTGCGCATGTCGTTAAGCGGTTTTTGTTTCGACTCAATCAGCCTGTGGTCTAAGTACAGCATTTCTTCGTTGTACCCTTTTATCCAATCACCCACACCATATAAAATATTCAGGTACGAACGTAACAATGCCATGGCCGATTGTGGATTAAAGCTTTCAGCATTAAAGTTGAATTCTTCTTTTAAAACCCTGGCCGGATAGCCCGTGGTAGATGCGGAGGTTAGTACAACAAGGTAATTGTCTTTACCAAACTTATTATCCATGTACTTCAGCAGTGATGCAATGTCGCGGTCGATACGCAACATCATTTCGTGTGTTTCGACCGATGAGGGGTTATACCACTTATTAGCATAATCGAGCATCGAAAATGTTAGGTTGAGCATGTCTGTCCATTCGTCAATGCCCAGTTTTTCGTTCTCAATTAGTTGTACACTGAAATCGCGGATAAGGGAATTTCCGTAAGGCGAAGCTTTTAAAATTTCTAAGGGGTTTTCCTGGTCTTTGCCTATTTTTCCTAAATCATAAGGAAAAGTATTCCATTTCTCCCAAAAGCCTTCTTCTAAAAGATAATCATCCCTGAAACCTTTATCGTAATCACCTTCAGGCAACATCAAATCCCATTCGCGGTCAAGGTAAGTCGCTGCCATGTTTTTAGCATTGAAATCCATGACCCATTCCGGAAACACTTCAGCATAATAAGAAGAGGTAATTATATTTCCATTGGTTTTATCAAACCAATAGGCACCATCGGCCGAATGCCCTGCCGAAAGGACTGCTGAGGAGGCATTAAGGGATACAGAATATATTTTTGATTTGAAACCTGTTTGTTGCTTCAACACATCGCCAATGGTGAAAACTTTTAACTTGCGGGCTGAAACATTTCCTTCTTTCGAATCGCTTCCCATTGTAAGGTAGTAATCATCTGATACAGAATGTACTTCCTGCCCGTTGATGGGTTTATACCATTTTTCGCCAATTACACCATGAACCGATGGATAGGTCCCTGTATAAATTGATGGTACAAGCGTTTCGGTTTTAATGTTGTGAATATCAGCACGGGTGTTTTCAAAAACCGCACCACCGGTGAATATGCGTTTTATTCCGTCATTCTGAAAAGTATCCCAGAAACGTGTAATATAATCGGCACGTAGATGATCAATGGTAATTCCCACAACAATTTTAGGCGAACGTTCATTAGGCACCCCCCATACAAAAATTGATGCCGATATCATTATTAAAAAAAGAGCTATTTTCCTCATATCATATTTCCCCTCTCATCTATAGTTTAAGCTCCAAAAATATAAAAACGTATTGAATTTTACTTAAACCTTCTATTCGCCGAACTGTTTAGTAGCTAAATTTATTGTACAAATACAAATTATCTTCAAATTTATGAAACCCGATTTTCAAACCACATGGAAAAGTCCGTCGAATATTGCACTTGTGAAATATTGGGGAAAGCATGGCATGCAGTTACCAAATAATGCATCTTTAAGTATGACATTAAATAATGCGTACACGGTGACAACCATAAAAGCCTATCGCTTAAACAGCGGACTACAGGTTAAATATTACTTTGATCAAAAGCATCAGGTTGATTTTGAAAATAAAATTCTGCATTATCTTCATATTATAAGCGAAGAAATGCCATTTATCAGTGATTATGCATTTGAAATAAACAGTACTAATAGTTTTCCCCACTCAACGGGTATTGCTTCTTCTGCATCTTCAATGAGTGCTTTGGCCTTGTGTTTGGTTTCAATGGAAAACCGGGTTTTGAAGAAAAATTATTCAGACGAGGCATTTTATAAAAGGGCTTCATTTATTGCAAGGCTGGGGTCGGGAAGTGCTTCCAGGTCGGTTTACGGAGGTTGGTGTACATGGGGCAGCATCGATGGTATTTCACATTCATCGAACCTTTATGCATCTCCACTGGTAACATCAGTCGATTCGATGTTTGAAATGATGTACGATGCTGTATTGGTTATTAGTTCCAGCCCTAAAAGTATTTCAAGCAGTTTGGGGCATAGCTTGATGAATGTACACCCTTTTGCAGGATCACGGTATATCCAGGCCGAAGATAATTTACAGGCCTTGCTGGTTGCCATGCAGGTCGGCGATTTTGATTCGTTTGCATCCATCGTAGAAAATGAGGCCCTTACACTACATTCTTTATTAATAACATCCTCTTCTGATGGGTTATTGTTAAAGCCCGGGACTATTCAGGTTATCGAAGCTGTGAGACAGTACCGAAAAAAAACAGGTTTAAAAATATGTTTCACCATTGATGCAGGTCCTAATGTACATCTTCTATATACAGAAAAAGAGAAGCAAGCTGTTCATCAATTTATTGAGACAGAATTACTGCCTTTTTGTGAGAATTCATACTGGATTGATGATAACATTGGTTTAGGACCAAAGCAAATTGAGTAGCACGTATTTTATTAGGTTTTATAAATGATGTCTGATTTTAAAAATGAGCCAATGTTTTTTCCATCTAAAATATTATTGTTTGGCGAATATTGTTTGGTTGTTGGGGGGGCTGGTTTTGCTATTCCCTTTGAGAAGTATGGTGGAAAGTTAACTTTTACTGGTCATCAGATTGAAGAAGTGGATTTTAACGTGCCAGGGCAACGCGGGTCAAATCATTCTATTCGTAACCTTTGTGAGTATATTAAAGGTAAAAAAAATCAATATTGTTTTCTAAACCTCGACAAACTAAGCTCTGATGTTGACAATGGTTTATGGTTTGCTTCTACCATACCCGGTAGCTATGGGTTAGGAAGTTCAGGAGCTTTGGTTGCTGCGTTGTACCACTCGTATGTTACTGATTTGAATATAGGAGTGAAAAAAACTAAAATGAGGTTGGCATCAATTGAAAGTTATTTTCATGGCAACAGCTCCGGCGTTGATCCTATGGTTGCCTTTTACCAGAAACCATTGGTGATAAAACAAGGAGGGGATGTTGGACCAATGGATCACCTGAAACTGCAAAATCTTGGACTTAGTGTTTACCTGGCTGATACTGGAATGAAGTCGGAAACAAAAAACCTGGTCCATTGGTTTAAGCAACAATTAGGGAAATCTGATTTCAAGGAAAAAACAGAAACACATTTTTTGGGTTTAACCAATAAAATTGTTCAATCAATTGCAGTAAATGAGGCTGTAGATATGAATGATTTATTGGTTATCTCTCAATATCAGCTTGATTATTTATCACCAATGATACCCGCTTTTTTTCGAAAGCATTTTAAAAGCGGGCTTCGCTCAGGGGATTTTGCATTTAAGTTGTGTGGTTCGGGTGGGGGTGGTTATATGCTTGCTTTTGTAAAAAATGAAAAGACATATGAGAACTATTGCTCTGAAAATGGAATAAAAACATTGAAGGTGGCTTCAAAATAGAAAACAAAAAACCCGGGGTAATACCCGGGTTTTTTTATGATGTTGTGATATAAGTTTATATCATTACAATTGTGGACCGGCAGCAACCAATGACTTACCTTCTTCGTTATCAGTGTATTTTTCGAAGTTTTTGATAAACTTAGATGCAAGGTCTTTTGCTTTTGTATCCCATTCAGATGCATCAGCATAAGTATCACGTGGGTCAAGAATTTCTGTTTTAACACCAGTAAGTTCTGTTGGAACTTCAAGGTTGAAAACAGGAAGGTTCTTGGTTGGGGCTTTCTCTATTGAACCATCAAGAATAGCAGTAATAATACCACGTGTGTCTTTAATAGAGATACGTTTTCCGGTTCCGTTCCATCCTGTGTTTACAAGATAAGCTTCGGCTCCGTGTTCTTCCATCTTCCTAACTAATTCCTTACCATATTTTGTTGGGTGCAATGAAAGGAAAGCAGCACCAAAACAAGCAGAGAATGTAGGTTGTGGAGTAGTTACACCGCGCTCAGTACCAGCTAATTTTGCAGTAAATCCTGATAAGAAGTGATACTTAGTTTGCTCAGGGGTTAGTTTAGCTACCGGAGGCAGCACACCAAATGCATCAGCCGTAAGGAAAATTACCTTGTTGGCATGTCCGGCTTTTGAAACAGGCTTAACAATGTTGTCGATGTGGTAAATTGGGTATGATACACGGGTGTTTTGTGTAACAGAACCATCAGTAAAGTCAATTTTACCATTTTCATCAACCGTAACATTTTCAAGAAGCGCGTCACGCTTGATTGCATTGAAAATTTCTGGTTCAGCATCTTTATCTAAATCGATTGTTTTAGCGTAGCAACCACCTTCGAAGTTAAATACACCATCATCGTCCCATCCGTGCTCATCGTCACCAATTAACTGACGGTTAGGATCGGTTGAAAGGGTAGTTTTACCAGTACCTGAAAGACCGAAGAAAATAGCTACATCGTCATCTTTGCCAACGTTTGCCGAGCAGTGCATTGAAGCTATTCCGTTCAATGGCAGGTAGTAGTTCATCATTGCGAAGAGGCCTTTTTTCATTTCGCCACCGTACCATGAACCACCAAGAACGTGCATTTTTTCAGTTAGGTTGAAAACAGTGTAAACTTCAGAGTTTAATCCATGTTCTTTCCATTTTTTGTTGATTGTTTTTGCACCATTCATTGATACAAAATCAGGTTCAAAATCCTTTAATTCTTCTTCAGTAGGACGGATGAACATGTTTTTTACAAAATGTGCCTGCCAAGCTACTTCCATGATGAAACGTACCTTTAAACGGGTATCAGGGTTGGCTCCACAAAAACAGTCAATTACAAATAACCGTTTACCTGAAAGTTGTTTAATGGTGTTTTCTTTTAGTTCTTTCCAAACTTCGGTAGAAACAGGTTTGTTGTCGTTTGGAGATTCAGGTGAGGTCCACCAAATTGTGTCTTTTGTAGTATCGTCTTTTACAATGTATTTGTCCTTAGGCGAACGGCCGGTGAATTCCCCGGTCATTACATTAACTGCTCCCAATTCAGTTACAATACCTTTTTCAAAACCTTCTAATTCAGGTTTTGTTTCTTCTTTGAACAATTGTTCATACGAAGGGTTGTGTACAATTTCTTTTACGTCGGTTATACCGTACTTACTTAAATCTAAATTTGCCATAATATACTTGTTTATAGATGATTGTATTATTTATTCTTTTACATCACCAACAAAAATAACCGAAATAGCGATAATATAAAGATGATGGATGTTAATTGAAGTTATAACAGCTGTTTTAACACAGGTTGTAAAAAAAAGGTTTGCTGTAACAGGTTGGAATTGAGTTGAAAAATAAGCAAAAAAAACCGGTAAAAGAATGTTAAAAAATGGTTAATTAAGATTCTTTTACCGGGTGAAGAGTGTATATAATGAATTCTATGAACGTGGATGAAATTTATTTATGGTATCTTTCAGGTAATCACGGTCAAGGTGTGTGTATATTTCAGTAGTTAAAATTGATTCGTGTCCTAACATTTCCTGAACAGCCCTTAAGTCAGCCCCACTGTCGATTAAATGGGTGGCAAATGAATGCCTGAACGTATGCGGGCTTATTTTTTTGTTCAGTTTAACTTTGTCGGCAAGATTTTTAATAATTGTAAAAATCATTACACGGCTTAACCTTTTACCTCTGCGGTTCAAAAATAGTATATCTTCATCGTTGGGTGCAATTCTTAAACCATCACGATATTCTTCAATATATTTATTAATTTCGGTTATCGCACTTTTGCTAAGCGGAACCAGGCGTTCTTTATCTGCTTTGCCTTCAATTTTTACATAACCGTCATCAAAAAATACGTTGCTGTATTTCAATGAAACCAATTCTGAGACTCTTAATCCACAACTGTATAATGTTTCAACAATGGCTTTGTTTCTTTGCCCTTCAGGTTTTTCAACGTCAATTGCATCAATAAGTGCATCAATCTCTTCAGTAGTAAGAATGTCAGGTAATTTGCGGCCAATTTTAGGAGGCTCAAGCAAAGCTGTTGGGTCGCTTATAACTTTTTCTTCGATTAGCAAATATTTATAAAACGATTTAATTCCAGATATTGTACGGGCTTGTGTTCTTGGGCTTACGCCTTTATCGTTCAGCCATTCAATGAAACCTTTAAGGTGCGCAAGCTTAACTTTTTCGGGTGTTATACCTTTTGTAGTTTGCTTTAAGTACTCTAGTAATTTATTAATGTCATTAATATAGGCATTAACTGAATTTTGAGAGAGGCCTTTCTCTAGACGAAGGTACTCTTCAAATCCTTTTATGTTTTCTTCCCATTTCATATTGTTTAATTTAAATGTTTACAGGTTAACAATATTCTTTTCTTTATGTTTAAAAAAGTGTTTACTTTTGTTTTCTATTTTATTAAATAATAAATTACAAGTTAAAAAATATATTTCATATTATGAAACTTATTGTTATTAATGGTCCAAATTTAAACCTGCTTGGTGTTCGTGAAAGAGGCATTTACGGTGATTCTGATTTTGAATCATATTTAACAAGTCTACAAGTTAAGTATAAAAATTTAAATATCAATTATTATCAATCAAATATTGAGGGGGAGATTGTTGATAAATTGCATGAAGTAGGTTTTAGTTACGATGGGGTTATTTTAAATGCAGGTGCTTACACGCATACATCAGTTGCTATCCGCGATGCTATATCAGCTATTAATACGCCTGTTGTCGAGGTTCATATCTCAAATATCCTTACACGTGAGAATTTCAGGCATGAATCGTTAATTGGACCGGTTTGCAGGGGGAGTATAATGGGCTTTGGACTTGATTCTTACCGCCTGGGAATAGAAAGCTTTCTTGCAGGTTAGCGCATATCTATTACATTAACAGAAGGGTGTTCTTCTTCGTTAAATTTAAAAGTAGTATCGGGATATTTTTTACTTACATCCCAGTTTTTAAGCTCTATCGAATATGTGTTTCCATCTGTTCCATTCATGATGGCCCTGTCGATTTGATAGGAGCCTTTTTCAATTTCAAGTGTTACTTTTGAGAACTCATTTATTTCATCAGGGGTTAGCTCAATCTTGTAGTTGCCTGAGGGCGTTTCGCCTATTAGCTTGTAACTGAACCCATTTTCGTACATGGTAAAAATGTTGGCCGGGTTCATGTAATCACTTTCATCGGTAACTGCTTCCGATATATTTACTTCTTCAGCATCGGGCATGTATGTCCATTGTGTTTCACCATTGTTATATATTTCAATGCCGTTTAAATTAAGCTTATACTTATTATTTTGAAGTATGATTTGCCCTTGGTTCACTTCCCTCATGTCAACTTCTTTGTTTTCCATGATAAAGTCAAAGTCTGTTTTTATACTTTTATAGCTGCGTGTTTGCTCCGATACTTTGTCGAGGATGGTCTTAGCATCTTTCGTTTCTTGTGAGAAAAGTGAAAAGGTCTGAGTCGTGAAAAATATGATAAATAATATTGTCTTCATTTTTTTTGATTTGTTATTTATAAAGTATTCAATAATTGTTCCAAACTATATTCATCCTGCAGTAGTACCTTTCTGGTTTTACTGCCTTCGCTGGGACCAACAATGCCGGCTGCTTCAAGTTGGTCCATAATCCTGCCGGCACGGTTATAGCCGATAGAAAATTTACGTTGGATCATTGAAGTTGAACCTTGTTGGTTGAGTACAACCAAACGTGCTGCATCGTCAAAATATTCATCGCGGTTGTTCAGGTCAACCGCACCCGGTGCATCACTGTCTTCGCCAACATATTCGGGCAATAAGTACGCTGTAGGGTAGGCTTGTTGTCCGGCTATGTGTTCACAAACGTTTTCAACTTCGGGCGTATCAACCAATGCACATTGCAAGCGCACCAAATCGCTGCCCGAGGCAAAGAGCATGTCGCCTTTACCTATTAGCTGGTTCGCCCCGGGTTGATCGAGGATGGTTCGTGAGTCGACCATTGAAGCCACCTTAAATGCGATTCGTGATGGGAAGTTGGCTTTAATAATTCCTGTAATAATGTTTGCAGAAGGCCTTTGTGTAGCAATAATCATGTGTATTCCAACAGCTCGTGCCAACTGAGCTATACGTGCAATTGGTAGTTCAATTTCTTTGCCGGCTGTCATAATAAGGTCGGCAAACTCGTCAACTACAACTACAATATATGGTAAGAAGCGGTGCCCTTTCTCGGGGTTTAGCTTTCGCTCGATGAATTTTTTGTTGTATTCTTTTAGGTTACGTGCATGTGCCGCTTTTAATAAGTCGTACCGGTTGTCCATTTCAATACCAACCGAATTTAATGTTGCCTTTACTTTTTCAACATCGGTGATAATAGGCTCCTCACTGTCGGGAAGTTTTGCCAGAAAATGGTTCTCGATGGTAGAATAAAGGTTGAGTTCAACCTTTTTGGGGTCAACAAAAACAAACTTAACCTGCGAAGGGTGTTTTTTGTACAGGATGGATGTAATAATTGCATTTAAACCTACTGATTTACCTTGCCCGGTAGCACCTGCAACAAGTATATGTGGCATTTTTGTAAGGTCGAAAACAAAGGTTTCGTTTGAAATGGTACGTCCCATGGCTATAGGTAGCTCTGCCGTGGTTTCCTGAAATTTTTTCGATGCCAATATTGAGCGCATAGAAACAACCTGGGGATTGCGGTTTGGTACTTCGATCCCGATGGTGCCCCTGCCCGGTATGGGGGCTATAATTCTAATTCCCAGGGCTGCAAGGCTCAAAGCTATATCGTCTTCTAAGTTTTTAATTTTTGAAATACGGATACCTTGTGCCGGTACAATTTCGTATAGGGTGACTGTGGGCCCTATAGTGGCTTTAATTTTTAAAATTTCTATTTTGAAATTCTTGAGTGTTTCTACAATCCGGTTTTTGTTTTCTTTTAGCTCCTCGTCGCTAACTTCAAGCTTTAAGTGTGAGTAATCTTCCAAAAGTTCAAGTCCGGGGTATTTATAATGTGAAAGATCAAGCGTTGGGTCATAATCTTCCTGTGGTGCATTCTTTATTTCGCCTGTTTGTTCTTCTTTTATTTCAACAGTAAGTTCCAGGTCATCGTCCCCATCTTCATTGGCCAGTGTTTTTGTTGAAGATTTTTTCTCATTTTCAGCTGAAGCATTTCTTTCAGTTTGTTTATTGTTGTTTGATTCTTCATTGGTGCCCTGAAAATTGTTGGGTGCGTCAATGTTGTTCCCGTCTTCTTCATTAATGAAAATGTCACCACTCTCATCATCTGATAATTCGTGTTTGAAATTTTCAGCTTCTTCTGATAATGAGAAACCGGCAGTTTCAGTTGTTTTTTTATTCTTGGTGTCACCAATATAATCTCCTTCGGGGTTTTGTTTTTCTTTCTTGTTCTTTTTGAACAGCAAGAAAAAATTATCGAAACGGATAATCAAATAAGAGATAAGAATTAAAAGGAGGATAAAGAAAGTTCCTATTTTACCGACCAGGGAGTTAAGCCATACCGATATATGGTAACCGTAACTTCCTCCTGGATAAAGGTGTAGCTCGGGGTATTTATGCTGAAAAATAAAACCGAAGGTTACCGAAAGCCAGATGATGATGATGAGTGTTTTAACAGTTTTTGAAAGCAAGGCTTTAATTGGTCGGTTTAAAAGTTTTGCACCATATGTTATCAAAAGGTAGATGAATAAAAAAGATGCTATTCCAAACCAGCGGTTTATAAACACATCGGCTAACCATGCCCCGGTTTTCCCTGTAATATTATTTACGTTGATTGAAGGGTCTTTTACAAGTTTAAGCCAATTGATTTGTAATTTGCTTTGATCGGCTTCAGCGTTAAATAAAAAGCTTCCAAAGGCAAAGAGCAAGTACACAGCAATAATCATAACAGCAATACCGGCAACAAACCTGATTTTTTCAATTTTGATTTTGTGCTCCGGTGTTTCTGGTTTTGAAGCTGTTTTCGACTTCTTTTGCTTGGTTTTTTTATTTTTCTCGGCCATTAAGATATTATTCTTCTGTTTTGTTAATCGTCTGCAAATTTATCAAATTTGGTCAAAACACCACCTAAATAATGAACGGCATTATTTTAAATTTTGTGTATTCAAACGGGCATGTTTTAAAAAGCGAAAAAAATCATCTTTTATTTTGTGTTAAAATCCTAAGTTTATGCTGAATTATTAAAAAACAGATGATGTTGAAAACGGCTGTAGTTGCTTTAGGGGGTAATGCTTTGTTGCGCGATAACGAACGCGGGACAATTGAACAACAGGAAGAACATGCCCGTGAAACCATTGAAAACCTGATCCATTTAATTAACGATGGTTATAATTTGGTAATCACCCACGGAAATGGTCCGCAGGTTGGTAATATACTGATGCGAAACGATGCCGGCGAACAACTTTACGACATTGTGCAAATGCCCCTGAACGTTTGTGTTGCCGATTCGCAGGGCGGAATTGGTTATATGGTTGAACGTATTCTTCGCAATACTTTGGCCAAACATAATATTAAAAAAGATGTTGTAACTATGGTTTCGATGGTTGAAGTAAATGAAGATGACCGTTCTTTTGAAAACCCATCGAAACGTATTGGTAAAATATACAATAAAGAAGAAGCTGATAAACTGGCTGAACAGAAAGGGTGGGAATTTAAGCCAAGTTCGAAGAATAAAGGTGCTTACCGTCGTGTTGTTTCTTCGCCTGAACCCAAAAGTGTACTTAACCATTCAATTATAAGGCAGGTTGCAGGTAGCGGAACCATTGTAATTACAGCCGGTGGGGGCGGCATCCCGTTTTATTACGACCAAAAAGGATTTTTGCGAACCGTAAACGGTGTAATCGATAAAGATAAAGCTTCATCGTTGCTTGCAACACAAATAAATGCCGATGAACTTTATATTTTAACCGATGTGCCTTTTATTTATAAAGATTTTGGCACCAGCCGGCAACAAAAACTTGAATTTTTAAATTATACCGATGCACAACATTACCTTGAAGGAGGCGCTTTTGGAGATGGTACCATGAAGCCGAAGATTGAAGCTGCGCTGGCTTTTATAAAAAATGGAGGAGAAAAAAGTATTATTACAGAAGCATCGAAATTAGAAGACAAAAGTTTTGGTTCAAAAATAACGATGGAATATTAACGTAAAACCACATTAAACAATCACTTATGGAAATTCGCAATAATCATTTTTTAAAGTTGCTCGATTACGATAAAGATGAAATTGGTAATTTGCTCTTATTGGCCCACAAGTTAAAAAAAGCAAAAAAGAAGAAAAAAGAAAAAAAGAGTTTAAAGCATAAGAACATCGCACTGATTTTTGAAAAAACATCAACACGTACGCGATGTGCTTTTGAAGTTGCAGCATACGACCAAGGGGCACATACTACTTACCTGGGGCCAACCGGTACACAGATTGGACAGAAAGAAAGCATGAAAGATACAGCACGGGTTTTGGGGCGTATGTACGATGCCATTGAATACCGTGGATATGGCCAGGAAATTGCGGAAGAACTGGCAAAGTATGCCGGTGTGCCTGTAATTAACGGCTTGACCAACGAATTTCATCCTACACAAATTTTGGCCGATTTGATGACCATGCAGGAACATTCTTCAAAAAAAATTGAGGACATCCGTTTTTGCTATATTGGTGATGCACGCAATAATATGGGGAATTCGTTAATGGTTGGTGCCGCGAAAATGGGTATGGATTTCAGAGCTTGTGCCCCATTGCAGTTTCAGCCCGATGTACATTTGGTTGAGCAATGTAAGGAAATTGCTTCCTCGTCGGGAGCAACAATTACCGTTACCGATAATGTTGACATGGCCGTGCGGAATTGCGATTTTATTTATACCGATGTGTGGGTCTCGATGGGTGAGCCCGAAGAGGTTTGGGATGAACGTGTACGTTTGCTGGAACCATATCAGGTAAATGGTGAATTGATGAAAAAAACCGGTAATCCGGGCGTCAGGTTTTTGCATTGCCTTCCGGCTTTTCACGATCGCAACACAGTTGTGGGTGAAAAAATGTATCACCGTTTTGGTCTTGATGGCCTTGAGGTGAGTAATGAGGTATTTGAAAGTGAAATGTCGGTGGTTTTTGACCAGGCCGAAAACCGGATGCATACCATTAAAGCTGTTTTAGTGGCATTGCTTGGGGAATGATTGCTTGATTTTATTTACGGTAAACCATCCCGATACCTTCAACGTGTTTGGTAATGGTAGGGTTGCCCCGGTAACTTATTTTGCCGATGCCTTCTAAATAAGCATTTAAGGTTTCGGTGGGGTAAACCGATGCATTGCCAACACCGGCCAGTTTGCAGGTGACATTTTTAGCTTCAAGCCTGTCAGCATCAATGTTGCCTGCACCTTCAACTTCAATATGAAAATCATTGGTGATCCCTTCAAATTCGATGTTGACCCCACCTTCGGTTTCAGCCCTTATTTCGTTGGCTGTTAACTGAAACTTGGCATTGGCCCCCCCCTCAATGTCTATTAAAAGCTTGTTAAGATCTAAAAAACCCTCGGTAACAAGGTTTAGCCCTCCTTCAAGCTTCAGGCTTTTCAAATCTGAAATGCTGATGTTTAATTTTGTATCATCAACTGAAATGTTAGGGTTCCTCATTTTTATATATAGAGTGCTGTCTAGTACATCAATGTCGAGTTTGTTTTTGTTGGCTGTACTGGCCTGTATGGTAAGAGAAGCATTTTCGGCTTGCGATAGTGCAACATTGTAGCCTCCCTGGAGTATAATCTTATTAAAAGCTTCTACCTGCACATGTTCTTCAGGAAAATCGTTGCTTTGTTTAAAGGTGGGGTCACATGATGTAAGCAATGACGCTAATAATGCACCCAGAAAAACAAAAAGTGAACCTATTCTTGCCATGGTTTTTATTTTTAGTTTTAATTCTGAAGTAAAAGTATTCATATAAGGCTTCAATTTGTAGGCTTTATCGACTAATGGCAAAAAGAAATCGGTAAAATGCAGATTATTTCTCTTTGTTTTTATGGTTAAAGTAGCGTGTGAGTTTTCGCAGGTAAAATGTAACATAAAGGATTACTACAATTACAATTATTATTGCAAATCCATCCATAATTGTAGGTGAGCCCAGCGATTTTAAATGGAGCACTGCAAGAATAACTGCCGGGATATTTAGCAATAAAAGGTAGTTGCTGTATGTACGTTTAATTGATTTTTCAAGCTTAAATACAATAAAAAAGATGGCTAATCCAGCGATTGATGCCACGATCCCGTTTATAAAATGGTGATGCATGAATTGAAAAACAGCATAAATAATTGGCAATAAACCAAAACCATACGATATTCGACATAAACTTTTAAAAATTCCAAATGTATATGCATCCGATGTTCCTATAGGGAAGATCGTTTTAGGCTGTAAAGGCTGTGGTTGGAATTTTGGTTTCTCAAGATCATCAATAGAGTTAATTATTCCCCGGTGAAGCGCTTCTTTCACGGCTGCTTTTACAGCTTTCTTTTGAAAGTGCTCCTTGTATCTGAGAATGGAAATGATTTCTTCGTCAGAAACTTCACTTAATTTGTATTCAAATGAATTTCCATTTTCATTTTTTGTGTTTTGTTTTGTCATTTTTAATATTTTTACCAAGGTTTAATCAATCTTCTGTGAATTATCCAAAACTTTTATTTTTTTTTGTAAACAAAAAAGTTGATTTATCACAGATTTAGTAAATTGAATAATTATAAATAAACACTTACAAAAGTACGAATAGTTATGAAAAACTTTGTCTTTTACAACCATACAAAAATATTGTTTGGGAAAGACCAGATTGCAGCAATTTCCGAAGAAATTCCAGAGGATTCAAAAATTTTGATGATCTATGGGGGTGGAAGTATAAAAGAGAACGGTGTTTACAACCAGGTTACCGATGTAATTTCAGGTTTTGAGTATTATGAATTTGGCGGAATTGAGCCAAATCCGTCATACGAAAAATGCATGAAAGCGCTGGATGTGATTGACGAATACGAAATTGATTTTCTTCTTGCCGTTGGTGGTGGTTCAGTAATCGATGCAACAAAATTTATTGCTGCAGCTGCCTTTTTCGAAGGTGAAGACCCTTGGGATATTCTTTCACGTAGTGAAGAGGTTGTAGAAGCCATGCCCCTTGGGGTTGTGCTTACGTTGCCCGCTACCGGGAGCGAAATGAATGGGAATTCTGTGATCTCACGGGTTGAATACAAAGAAAAACTCGCGTTTACATCGTTGGAAGTTATGCCCCAGTTTTCGGTGCTCGACCCACAGGTTGTCGAATCGTTGCCAAAACGTCAAATAGCCAATGGGGTTGTTGATGCATTCGTACATGTAATTGAACAATACCTTACATATCCTGTGAACGCCAAGGTTCAGGACAGGATGGCCGAGGGGATAATGCTCACGTTGGTTGAAGAAGGCCCAAAAGTTTTGTCAGACCCAACCGATTACGATTCGGCTTCAAATTATATGTGGAGTGCTACCATGGCCTTGAATTACCTGATTGGCTCAGGGGTGCCACAAGATTGGTCAACGCACAATATTGGTCACGAGATAACGGCATTGTATGGTGTTGACCATGCACAAACTTTGGCCATTGTATTGCCCGGGACAATGAAGGTGATGCAAGAATCGAAAAAGGATAAAATGTTACAGTATGCCAAGCGCGTTTGGGGAGTTGATAATGGTGCTGAAAATGAAATGATTAGTGCCGCAATTAAGAAAACAGTTGACTTTTTTGAAATGATGGGCATTAAAACCCGCCTGAGAGATTACAATATCCCGGTTACCGTTGCTGATGAAGTGGCCGACCGTATGGAGCAGCGTGGAGACGTTAATATTGGGGAAAATAAGCTTGTTGGAACTGATGAAATCAGGAAAATTTTAGAAAGCCGGTATTAAAATATACCAGATAAAAATTTCTAAAAAAGTCCTGATTTATTCAGGGCTTTTTTTGTTTAACGATGTTCTAAAATAAGCATGTTAATAAATTTCTATTTTTGTAATCACTAAAAAACGCCTGATAAATGTGAAATAAATGGATAATTTGGAATTGAAATATCAAGATAAAATTAAAGGGTTGCTTGAGATTTGTGATAAGAGCAGCGTACCAGTCAATATTGAAAAAATTGAAAAAGCCGGGCAAAAAGCATTTCAAATATTAGAAGACTCAAGCTGGGAATCGGGCGACCCAATTATTTTTCATTCAATTGATGTAGCTAAAGTGGTTGCCGGCGATATTGGCGTTGGTACCGATTCGATTATTGCATCGTTGTTACATAATGTATTCGAGAGTAAAAATGTTAATGATGACTTAATAAAGGAACTACCCTCAGAATTCGGGGATGTGGTCTTTGAATTGCTTGAAGGTCTTTTTAAAATAAACTCGATTGACACCGTCAATATATCGGTACATTCTGAAAATTTCAGAAGGTTATTGATGACCCTCTCGGGCGACATAAGGGTGGTATTGATTAAAATAGCCGACCGTTTGGTTGATATGCGCAACCTGACGGGGCTCCCTTCTGATTTGCAGTATAAATATGCCACCGAAACGTCTTATTTATACGCACCGCTCGCACATCGAATGGGGCTATACAATGTGAAATCTGAATTGGAAGATTTATCACTGAAATATCTTCGTCCGGATGATTATAACAAAATTGTAAAGAAACTTGAGGAAACAACTGAGGAACGACAAAAGTTTGTATCAGAGTTTGTTAAACCCATCGAATCACAATTGAAATCACGGGATTTTAACTTTGATATGAAAGCCCGGACAAAATCCATTTATTCAATTTGGAATAAAATGAAAAAATCGGGTGTGAGCTTTGAAGAAGTCTATGATCTTTTTGCAATACGGGTTATTCTCGATTCAAAACCTGAAAATGAAAAGTCGGATTGTTGGCAGGTATATTCAATTGTTACCGATGAATATCAGCCCAATACAGAGCGTATGCGCGACTGGATTTCTATTCCCAAGTCGAATGGTTACGAGTCGTTGCACACAACGGTAATGGGGCCCCATGGGAAATGGGTTGAAGTGCAGATTCGCACAACCCGTATGGACGAAGTTGCAGAAAGGGGGATGGCTGCCCATTGGAAATACAAAGGAGGAAAAGGAAATTCAGACCTTGACAACTGGTTGTCAAATATCCGCGAAATACTTGAAAACCCCGAGGGTGACCCAAATGTGCTTCTTGAAGAGTTTAAAACCAATATTTACGAGGATGAGCTTTTTGTTTTTACCCCAAAGGGTGAATTGCGGAAACTTACAGCAGGTGCGACTATACTTGATTTTGCTTATGACATTCATTCCGACCTTGGTGACCACTGTGTTGGAGGGAGGGTTAACAACCGGAAAGTTTCAATTAAACATAAATTAAAAAACGGGGATCAGGTTTCAATTGAAACATTGAACAACCAAAAGCCAAAGCTCGACTGGCTTGATTTTGTTGTTACATCTAAAGCCAAAAGCCGGATAAAATCGAGCTTAAACGAGGAAAAGAAACGTGAAGCTGAAAATGGCAAGGAAATCGTAAAACGGAAGTTTAAGAATTGGAAAATAGATTATACCGACGAGGTAATCCGTACTTTGCTTTCTGCCCTGAAAATGAAATCGGCGCAGGATATGTACTTTGCCGTAGCTACCGGTAAGGTTGAGGCACTTGAACTGAAAAATATTATAAAAGGCAAGGAAGAAGAGGAAAATAAAGCCAAAGATGTACTGGACGAGTTGTTGCCCAAAAAAGAAATTGATCAACTTTCGTTTGATAATAGTGAGGAATTTTTGGTAATCGACAACAACCTGAAAAATGTGCATTATAAGCTGGCGCAGTGTTGCAACCCTATTTTTGGTGATAAAATTTTTGGTTTTATTACCATACGAGATGGCATAAAAATTCATCGTGAAAATTGTCCGAATGCCAAACAGATGCACGAGCGATATCCTTACCGGTTCATCAAAGCCAAGTGGCGCGAAACAAAGCAAAATAGTTCATTTCAGGCTACGATTCACCTTGTTGGGGCCGACAGGCAAGGTATTGTAGGGGATATTTCATATATTATAGCAAAAGATGTGGGGGTTCAAATGCGTTCAATTAACATTGATTCGAAAAACGGCTCATTTAATGGTTTGTTGCGGGTATATGTAAACGATATTGACCATCTTGATTTTTTGATGAACAAGCTTCAAAGCATCAAAGGAATTGAATATGTTACACGGGGTGATTTTTAACTAATTATGGATAAGAAAAAGTATTTAGTGGCACCAAACAGTATGAAAGGATCGCTTTCGTCCCCCGATTTTGCAAATGCCATTAGCGATGGACTCAAAGATGCTGGTATATCTGAAATTGTTAAAATACCTTTGGCTGATGGTGGCGATGGGACTGCTAATATATTGGCTTCGGTTTATAATGCCGATTATATTACTTGTAGGGTGCACGATCCATTAATGCGACAGGTCGAAGCTGGTTTCTATATTGCCGGGGACCTTGCAATTATTGAAATGGCAGATGCATCAGGGCTTAAGTTGCTTTCACCGGGTGAGCTTTCACCTATGGAGGCAAGCAGTGTAGGTACCGGTGAATTGATTTTTAAGGCTGTAGAGAAGGGTGCAAGTGAAATAATTCTTTGCGTTGGTGGCACTGCCACTGTTGATGCAGGCATGGGGGCATTGATTGCGCTGGGTGTAAAATTTTTTGACGGCCGCTCTTTTTTGCAGAAAGGAAATGGGAAGAACATTGCGAACGTAATTTCTATTGATGCCTCCGAAGCAATTGATGTGCTGGGGGGTGTGAAACTAAAAATTTTAAGTGATGTCACAAATCCATTGCTGGGCAACCATGGGGCAGCCGAAATTTTTGGTCCACAAAAGGGTGCCGATACCAGGATGGTGCGTGTGTTGAATAAAAACCTTTTGTTATGGGCAGGTTGTTTGTTCCAGGAAACCGGTATTGATGTATCAAATATCAAATCGGGCGGGGCGGCAGGAGGTATCGTAGCTTCTTTTTCGGCACTCTTCGATGTTGAAGTAATGAACGGGGCTGGTTATTTGCTTGACAAAACCGGTTTTTATGAAAAAGCAAACGATGCTGACTGTATTATTACAGGTGAGGGGAAATTTGATGAATCAACACTTTATGGTAAGTTGCCTGGTGTGGTTTTAAACTTTGGAATGAAAATTGATAAGCCTGTGATAGGAGTATGTGGTATTAATGCCTTGGCTGACCAATCTGCATTTTACCGAATATATTCCATAACTGAAAAAGATTCAGAAATAAATGAGTCGATGAATAATACATATAAAAAAGTTCAATCACTGGTTTGTGAAAATATAAGAAAGGAGTTGTATGGATAAGTCGGATTTGAAAACAGCAAATGTTGCTTTTTCCGAAGGTGATGTGGATAAATGTTTAAACCAAACAAACCAGATTTTAACTGATAACCCCGGTAACATCGAGGCTTTATTGTTACAGATAAAAGTTTTTTATAAAATGCAACGCTGGGGCGATGCTTTAAATAATATAAATAAGGTTTTAGAGCTTGAAAATGATAATCAATTGGCCTTAAATTATAAAGAAATGATTACGAATATCATCTCATTCTGGAATAAAGATTACTATAATCCATAAGGATATGTCCAAAAGATTAAAAAATGTAAAAAACAATTATGGTAAACTTTCTTTTTCGTTATATTTGAGCGCCAATAAAATAATAACAATTAATAAATCAAAAATTTAAAAGGAGTTTGGTATGAAAAGAATAATTTTAGCTGTAGTTATGCTTTCGTTTTTTGCAACATCGTTTGCTCAGGATTTAAGTGAAGGGTTAAAAGCAAAAAATGCAGGAAACGAAGCTTATAGAAATAAGAACTACGTAGAAGCAATTGAAAACTGGGAGGAGTACCTCAATTCAGGAGAAGAAGGTGCAGCTGATGATGCAAATACACAAAAGTTGTACATGAGAAGTTTTAAGTATGCTGCTTCTGACTTTATGAAATCAAAAAATTATAGTAAAGCATACGATTATTTTAAACAATACCGTGAAAAAGGGGGAGAAGAGGCCAAAACCGACGGGAAGACTGCATATTATATGGCCTATTGTGCCAATAAAATGGATAAAGACGATGTTGCTTTAAGCCATTACCAGGAAGCTGTTGAGTTAGGATACCGCGAGGATGTATCAATGTTGTACATGGCTAACATCTATAGGAAAAATGATAATGAAGAAAAGATGGTCTCAATCTTGAAGAAAGCTCTTAATGAATACCCTAAAAGTAAATATCGCTCTAAAATGTTAGATATGCTGACTGTTCCAATGTTGAAAGAAGCTGCAGAGCCTTTCAATGAGGCAAATGAATTGGCAAAAGCTGCATCAACAGGCGATCCAAATAATTATTTGGCAAACATGGCAAAAGCTGTTGAAAAATTTAAAAAAGCCAAGCCTATGTTTGAAGAGGTTTTGAAAATTGACCCTAAAAATGAACAGGCTCAAACTTATATTGATGCCTGTAACGATAACATTAAATCGTTTAACGATTACAAGGATAGTTTAGATAACTAATATTTGTTTGCAATACATAAAAACCCGGGATTGAGAGCTCAATCCCGGGTTTTTTATGTTAAAACGTACCGTATAATGTGTAGTTTTCAGTGTTACAATATATCTGGCTATAGAAATAAAAGTTGGGCCTGTTTGTAGCAATTTTTCTATTTAACTGAAGAATTGGATGCCCTTGTTTTACATTGAAAAATTTTTGGAGTCGTTTGTCGGCCGTGATGGCCAGTAGCTTTTGTTCGCCTCCCTTAATTTCAATCTGGTAATTGGTTCGAAGAATATCAAATAACGATTTATTGTCAAATTTTTTTTGTGTAAACCTTGGCAGGTTAATGTTGGGGATCATGGTTACATCGAAAAATACCGGTGAATTGTTTATTAACCTCAAGCGTTCAAGATACAGGCATCCGTGCTCTTTTTCAATGTCTGTTAATTGAAAAGTAAAGGCTGTATTCCATTCACGTAGCACAGGTCCTTCAATAATTTTTGTGGTGAGGTTTTCCTGCCCAATTGCTGAAGTGGTCCCTGAAAAAGAAAGAATACCTATCCCGCTTGGTATGCCTTTAACAATGCTCCCTTTTCCTTGTCGGCGCGTGATGTAGCCTTCGGTGCTTAATCTTTCCAATGCTTTGCGAACTGTCGGACGGGTTGCATTGTGTATTTTACATAGCTGGTTTTCAGATGCAAGCATGTCGTCTTTTTTATAAACCCCCTCGGTGATGTTTTTTCTAATGCTTTCATATATTTTTTTGTGAAGTGGTAATTCGTTTGTTTTTGCCATTGTGTAAATCTGTTTTTGTTACAAAAATTTCAAAGCAGATGTTATAAATAATTAAACAAAGATAAAATAATTTACGAATGTTGTTTTAATATTCGGGTTGTAATGTGTTTACAAGTTGAAATTTTAATTTATTGAAAGAAGTTTGTAATGTGCATAAAAACAGGTAAATAGTATGGTTTGTATTTTTTCTTTTTAAAATAGTAAAAAAACAACTTGTAAATACAAGTGTGTATGCATAAATTTGTGTTGTATTATCAAGTTGAATCATTTTTAAGAAATTTCAGATATATGGCAAATGTTGTAATTATGCCCAAACAAGGGCAGTCGGTGGAGAGTTGTATAATCACCGAATTTCATAAAAAGAAGGGAGACTCGGTAAGCGTAGGCGATTTATTGTTTGCTTACGAAACCGATAAGGCTTCTTTTGAAGAAGAATCGCAGTTTGAAGGAACGATTCTGGATGTTTTTTACGACGAAGGCGACGAAGTGCCTGTGTTGGAAAATGTACTGGTTATAGGCAACGAGGGCGAAAGCACCGATGAGTTTCGTCCGGGGGGAGAAAATGAGGCTGAGGTTGAATCTAAGGCTGAGGTTGAGTCTGAGAAAAAAGAAGAAGCGAAAGTTGAAAAATCTGAGCCTTTTGCAAAAACTGAAGGTTCAGGTTTTGTGTCTCCGCGTGCTAAAAAAACTGCCGAAGATAAAGGTATTGATATCGCATCACTCGAAGGGAGTGGGCCTAAAGGGCGTGTTATTGAACGCGATGTGCTTGAAGCGGCTGAAGACAGTCCAAAAATAAGCCCGCTGGCTAAAAAAATGGCTAAAGAAGATGCTTCGCTTAAAGCTGTAAGCGGTAGCGGGCTGGCAGGTACAGTTAAAGGTGGTGACCTTACAGCTGGTAACCCGGTTTATGATTCAGATTTCGAGATCAAACCGCTATCGAACATGCGCAAGTTAATTGCCAAAGCCATGCATGCGTCGCTGCAAAACTCTGCACAGCTTACCCATCATTTGGGGGCCGATGCCCGAAACATCCTCTCGTTGCGTAAAAAGGTAAAGGCTGCAATGGCCGAAGGGTACCCGGTAAACATTACTTTGAACGATATGATTTGCTTTGCCACGATTAAAGCATTGAAGAAATTTCCACAGGTGAATGCTCATTTTATGGGCGAAAGTGTGAAATACTTTAACAAAGTTCACCTCGGGCTTGCTGTTGATACCGATCGCGGATTAATGGTGCCAGCCATCAAAAATGCCGATGATTTGTCTGTTGCAGGTTTGGCCAATCAGTTTAAAGAGGTGGCAGAAGCCTGTCGCAAAGGAAGCATCGACCCTGATTTGCTGTCGCCCGAAGCGGCTTCGTTTACGGTTTCAAACCTTGGTAATTATGGTGTTGAAATGTTTACACCCGTTATCAACCTGCCACAGGCTGCTATTTTGGGAGTGAATACGATCGTGCCACGCCCAAAAGATCTGGGCGATGGTGTTTATGGCTTTGTTCCTTATCTCGGTCTCAGCCTTACGTACGACCACCGTGCACTCGATGGTGGCGAAGCTACACGTTTTGTAAAGCAGGTAGCTGTCGAAATTGAGAATTTGGAAATTAATTTATAAAAAGTCATTAGTCATTGAGTCATTGGTCATTTGTAGATGACAATAAACTAATGATTCAATAACTAATAAACGAATGACTAAAATAAAAACAATGAGTAGTTCAAATAATAATCAAGGCTTATCTTCAGCGGGCGGCTACGATCTGGCCATCATCGGTGGTGGACCTGCCGGTTATGTGGCTGCCGAGCGTGCCGGGGCCAAAGGACTAAAGGTGGTTTTATTCGAGAAGAAAGAGCTGGGCGGGGTATGCCTGAACGAGGGTTGCATACCAACCAAAACCTTGCTGTACAGTGCCAAACTGTACGACAATGCCGTAGGTGGCAGTAAGTATGGTGTAGAAGCCGGAAACGTGTCCTTCGATTTCAAAAAAATGATGGCACGTAAAAATAAAGTGGTAAAGAAGCTGGTTGGCGGCGTGGGCATGAAAATGAAAGCCCATAAGGTAGAAACCGTTATGGGTGATGCATTTATCCAAAGCCGTTCGGTCGAAGGTGTGAAGATTGCTGCCGGCGGAAAGCTTTTTACAGCGAAAAACCTGTTGATATGCACAGGCTCCGAGGCTTTTGTGCCTCCCATCCCCGGGCTCGATATTTCAAGCGATGTTATTGTAACCAATCGCGAAATTCTTCAACATAAAGAAAAGCCCGAATCTTTGGTTATAATTGGCGGAGGCGTTATAGGGATGGAGTTTGCCAGTATTTTCAATTCACTGGGAACAAAAGTAACCATTGTAGAAATGTTGCCCGAAATACTTACCGGCATGGATAAGGAAATGAGCAAAATGCTACGCGAACAATACGCCAAAAAGGGCATCGAATTCAACCTATCGGCTAAAGTTACCGAAGTAAAAGGAAACGAAGTGTTTTTCGAAAAGGACGGAAAGCAACACAGCGTAAACGGCGATAAAATTTTGGTGAGCGTTGGCCGCCGGGCGGTAACAAAAGGTTTCGGACTGGAAAACCTTGGGGTTGAGCTTTTCAAAGGGGGTGTCAAAGTTGATGATAAAATGCGCACCAATATCCCTAATGTGTATGCAGCCGGCGATGTTACCGGTTTTTCATTATTGGCGCACACGGCCAGCCGCGAAGGCGAAGTAGTGGTGAACAACCTGGCAGGCAGGGATGACCGCATGCGTTACAATTCCATACCGGGTGTGGTTTATACCAATCCCGAATTTTCGGGTGTGGGTTTAACCGAAGATGTAGCCAAAGAGAAGAAAATAGACTATAAGATAGCGACATTGCCTATGGCTTATGCCGGCCGTTTTGTTGCCGAAAACGAAGGCGGTAGTGGTTTGTGCAAAGTGCTTGTTGGTGCGAAGCACGGCGAAGTACTGGGTGTCCACATGCTGGGAAACCCGTCGAGCGAAATGATTTACGGAGCCTGCATGGCCATCGAGGCCGAAATGACCCTCGACGAAATGCAGGAAGTAGTATTCCCGCATCCAACCGTAAGTGAAATATTTAAGGAAACGGTGTTTTCCTTCTAGGAAATAGTCATTAGTAATTGGTTATTAGTAGAAATGCACTAATGACCAATTACTAATGACCAATGACTTGTTACTATTCAATTTGAAAACAATTAAAATATAAGATAATGCCAAAAGTACAATTTATCGATCCTTCAGAAGTGCGTAAAGCTTCAGAGATCAAAATGAAAAATATTCCGGTAAATCAATATCAGAAAACGGTTAAAGAAGAACGGAAAAATTATACCGACGACGAGTTGGTGCGTATTTATCACGACATGGTGGTAATTCGTGAGTTTGAAACCATGCTGAACTTGATAAAAACTACCGGCGAGTACAATGGGGTGGCCTACAATCATCCCGGTCCGGCCCACTTATCAATCGGACAGGAATCGGCAGCCGTTGGTATGGCTTATACCCTTACGGTTGAGGATTTTATTTTTGGTTCGCACCGTAGCCATGGTGAAATTCTGGCCAAAGGCTTAAGTGCCATGTCGAAATTGAACGACGACGAACTGGCCAAAATTATGGATGAATTTTTCGATGGCGATGTGGTGAACGTGGTAAAGAAAGATTTTAATGGTTCGGTAAAAGAACTGGGGCGCCGTTTTTTGATTTACGGTACGCTGGCCGAAATTTTTGCCCGCGAAACAGGTTTTAATAAAGGCCTGGGTGGAAGTATGCACGCCTTCTTTACGCCATTTGGTGTTTATCCTAACAATGCCATTGTAGGTGGTAGTGGCGACATTGCTGTAGGTGCTGCCTTGTTCAAAAAAGTAAACCGCAAACCGGGTTTGGTAGTTGCCAATATTGGTGATGCTTCAATGGCGTGCGGACCGGTGTGGGAAGGTATCACGTTTTCGGCCATGGACCAGTTTAGCCAGCTTTGGGACGAATCGATGAAAGGTGGCCTGCCTGTGATTTTCAATATTATGAACAATCAGTACGGCATGGGTGGCCAAACTTGTGGCGAAACCATGGGATACGGTATTGCTGCACGCATTGGTGCCGGTGTTAACCCCGACCAGATGCATGCCGAACGTGTTGACGGTTATAATCCGTTGGCTGTAATTGATGCTTATAAACGCAAGCGTAAAGTCATTGAAGATAAAAAAGGACCGGTATTGCTCGATGTACTTACTTACCGTTTTTCAGGCCACTCTCCATCTGATGCTTCATCGTACCGCTCGAAAGAAGAGGTGGAAGCATGGCAGGCACAGGATTGTGTTTTTAGCTTCGGGAAACAACTGGTTGAGGCCGGTGTGGCTACCGAAGAGCAGTTGAATGGTGTATGGGACGATGTGAAGTCGGTCATCATGGATACATTTAAGATGGCCATTAACGATGAAGTGTCGCCACGAATGGACACCCAAAAGAACCCGGAGCAAATTGGCGAGATGATTTTCTCAAACGGTTCGGTTGATGCCATGCTCGAAGGAAAACCTGAGGTTAACCACCCGATAGAAGAAAACCCGCGCGTGCAGCAAATTGCACGCAAAGAGCGTTTTGCTACTGACAAGAAAGGAAAGCCTTTCTCAAAAATGAAGCAATACCAGTTGCGCGATGGTTTGTTCGAAGCTGTTGCCGACCGTTTTTATAAAGACCCGAGCCTGATTGCCTATGGCGAAGAAAACCGCGACTGGGGTGGTGCATTTGCTGTTTATCGCGGGCTAACCGAAGCGCTTCCTTATCACCGTTTGTTTAACTCACCAATTTCGGAGGCCTCGATTGTAGGTACTGCCATTGGTTATGCCATGTGTGGTGGCCGTGTGATCCCCGAAATAATGTACACCGATTTCCTTGGCCGTTGTGGCGACGAGGTGTTTAACCAGTTGCCCAAATGGCAGGCTATGAGCGGTAACGTACTTAAAATGCCGGTGGTATTGCGCATGTCGGTTGGTTCGAAATACGGTGCACAGCACTCGCAGGACTGGACTTCGCTGGTAGCGCACATTCCCGGGTTAAAAGTATGTTTCCCCGCAACTCCGTACGATGCAAAAGGATTGATGAACGCTGCATTGCAGGGCACTGACCCTGTGGTATTCTTCGAAAGTCAGCGCATTTACGATGTGGGCGAGCAATTTCACGAAGGCGGTGTGCCCGAAGGATATTACGAAATTCCGTTTGGGGAGCCCGATGTGAAAAAAGAAGGTAGTGATGTTACTATTTTAACAATTGGAGCTACACTTTATCGTGCATTGGATGCAGCCAAAGAGCTTGAAGAAAAGTATGGTATGAGTGCTGAGGTTATCGATGCCCGTTCAATGGTGCCGTTTAATTACGAACCGGTGGTTGAATCGATTAAGAAAACAGGCCGCATTATTGTTTCAGGTGATGCCAATGCACGTGGATCGTTCCTGAACGACCTTGCCCGCAATATCAGCGAGCTGGCTTTTGACTACCTCGATGCTCCTGCGGTTGTTGTTGGTGCCCGTAACTGGATTACCCCGGCTTACGAATTGGAAGATGCCTTTTTCCCACAACCCAGCTGGTTTATCGATGCCATTCACGAAAAAATGGTACCGTTGAAAGATTATGTGCCCGGCCAAAATTTTACCGATGCCGAGCAAATCAGGAGAGCAAAGGCTGGGGTGTAGAAACCAAGCCTCCCCAACCCCTCCTAAGGAGGGGCTTTTAGGGCTGCAAGCTCGTAGCCATAACGTATAGAATGTTGGTTGTTGGTATTTAGAATATTCAATAACCAACAAAAAGCCTGAAAGGCTTTAATATGAATCACCACGGGTGCAACCCGTGGTTGCAAAACAAGGATCAAACACAACCCTGAACAGGGTTGAATATTAACCTAAAGAATTAATCGAAAAGAACATAAATTAAATGAGCAACAATAACAATAACGCAGAAGCCCAAAACCCTCCCCTTGGGGGAGGACAGGGAGGGGTTCTTGTCAATGCCCACATGCACACGCCCTACTCGTTTTCGGCTTTCGATAGTATTCCGCAGGCGCTGGATATGGCCAAAGCCGAAGGGGTGAAGGTTGTTGGTATAAACGACTTTTATGCCACCGAAGGTTATGACGAATGGGCAGAGGAATGCAAAAAACGAAACCTTTATCCTTTGTTCAATATTGAATTTATCAGCTTGAATAAAGAAGATCAGGCAAAAGGTGCCCGTAATAACGATCCTAATAACCCGGGACGTACATATATCAGTGGTAAAGGGCTGGCTTTTCCTCAAATTTTAAAAAATCCGTACCTGAAGCAGTTGAATGATGTAAAAGCTGAATCGAACCATCATGTTGAATTGATGTGTGAAAAAATGAACGAGCTACTCGCTTCGGTTAATGCCCCATTTTCAATTGACTTTGGAAAAGTGAAAGCAGAACTGACCAAGGGGAGCATTCGCGAACGCCATTTGGCCACAGCTCTTCGTATGAAAGTTGCAGAAGTTTTTAGCAGCGATGAAAAAAAGAAAGCATTTTACGAGAAATTTTTTGGTGGTAAGGCCTTAAAAAGCGATTTGAGTGATTTAGCTGCCATCGAAAACGAGATTCGTGGCAACCTGTTAAAAGCCGGAGGAGCTGCATTTGTACCCGAAAGTCCTAAAGCTTTTCTCGAAATGGAAGATGTGCGCCAGATTATCCTCCATGCCGGGGGGATACCAACGTATCCGTTTTTAGCCGATTTTGGCGATGGGCAGTTTACCGATTTTGAAGGCGATAAAGAAAAAGCTCTGAAAATGTTGAAAGAACGTGGCTTTGCTTCCATTGAACTCATTCCAGCCCGTAATACTACTGAAGTACTTGAATCGTATTCGCAGTATTTTTGGGACAACGGGTTTGTGGTTACCTTCGGGACCGAACACAATTCGCCGGTCATGGACCCCATTGAGGTACATGTTGAAAAGAACAAAAAATTATCGCCGGCCATGGTTGAACTGAACTATAAAGGGGCATGCATTGTGGCAGCCCACCAGCACCTGGTTGCCCAAGGTAAAAAAGGTTATGTAGATGAAAACGGAGTTGCCGACATTGAAAACCGCGTTGAATATGTGAAATTGGGCGATGAGGTGATTTGCAAAGCAATTAAAGGCAATAGATAGCAATAGAAAGCGATTGAAAACAATAGAAAGCTTGCTATAATAACGCGAATGACTCAATGACCAATGACTCTAATGACTTATTTGAAATGAAAGAAATACAATCATTAATAGAAATATCCCAATTCTACGGGAAAGACAAATCGATGGTGATTGCCGGAGGTGGCAATACTTCGTACAAAACCGGTGATAAATTGTGGGTAAAAGCCAGTGGTTTTGCACTTTCAGCTATTACTGAAGAAGGTTTTGCAGTGATGGACCGTAAGAAACTGGATAAAATTTCGGAGAATGAATACAGTAAAGATTCATTTGAGCGCGAGCGCCAGATAAAAGACGACTTAGCCGATGCAACCATCACCAAGGATAAACGGCCATCGGTGGAAACTTCGTTTCACAATGCCATTGATTATAAATACGTGATTCACCTGCATCCAACACTGGTAAATGGTATTATGTGCAGCAACAAAGCTGAAGAACTGGTTCCTGAAATATTTGGTGGCGAAGCTGTTTATATCCCTTACATCGACCCCGGCTATATTCTTTTTAAAGCTGTTGAAGCTAAAATAAAAGATTTCAGGGCCGCTAAAGGTTACGACCCTAAGGTGATTTTGCTCCAGAACCACGGTATTTTTGTAAGTGCCGATACAACCGATGAAGTGAAAGCAATTTACGATGAGATAATGGCCAATATTGAAAAGGCTGTTCAAACTCCGGTTGACGTAACCATTCTTCCGGTTGCAGGGCATGTAACGGAAGTAGTGCCGGCTATCCGTGCCATTGTATCGACCGATGGGTTGAAAATTATAAAAGTAACGAACTCGAAGTTGGTTGAAAAATTCAATGTCAGCGCCGAAGCGTTTCAAAAAGTTGAATTGCCTTTTAACCCAGATAGCATTGTTTACTGCAAATCGAAATATATTTATATCGATAAAGTTGATTCACCGGAAACAACCATTGAGGCTTTTAAAAAGCAATACAAAAGTTTTGTGTCTGCCAATGGTTTTGCCCCGAAAGTGGTATTTGTTAAGGGAATTGGCATGTTGTCGATTGGTGACAATGCTGCCCAGGCAACCATTATCAAAGAAGTTTTTGAAGATGCCATGAAAATCTCGTGGCTGAGCGAATCGTTTGGTGGCCAGCATTTCATGGCCCCTGAGCAGGTCAACTTTATCGATACATGGGAGGTTGAAAATTACCGCCGCAAGGTATCGGCAGGTGCTTCGGCCGGAAGGGTAGAGAACAAGGTGGCTATTGTTACCGGCGCTGCACAAGGTTTTGGCGAAGGCATTGCCCGAATTATGAAACAAAACGGTGCCAACATTGTAGTGGCCGACCTGAACGATGAAGTGGGCGCAAAAACAGCAGCTTCGTTTAACGGGATAAAGAATAACAGTTATTCGGTTTTTGTAAAAACCAATGTTGCTGAAATTCCATCGCTGAATAACCTGGTTCATCAAACCGTGTGCGAGTTTGGCGGAATTGATGTGTATGTGAGCAATGCCGGTATTTTAAGGGCTGGCGGATTGGACGAAATGACGCCCGGGGATTTCGATTTGGTAACCAAAATAAACTACAACGCTTATTTCTATGGCGTAAAAGCCGTATCGCCGGTGATGAAGTTGCAAACATCGCACAACGATAAAATGTATGCCGATGTGGTGCAAATCAATTCAAAATCGGGACTTGCCGGTAGTAAGAAAAATTTTGCATACGCCGGAGGTAAGTTTGGTGGAATTGGCTTAACACAGTCGTTTGCGCTGGAGCTGGCGCCCGACCGCATTAAGGTAAACTCCATTTGTCCGGGAAATTTTTACGAAGGTCCGCTTTGGAGCGACCCCGAAAACGGTTTGTTTGTACAATACCTTAATGCCGGAAAAGTGCCCGGTGCGAAAACTATTGACGATGTTAAAGCGTTTTACCTGTCACAGGTTCCACTGGGCAAGGGTTGCACACCTGCCGATGTTACAAAAGCTGTTTTTTATGTGATAGAGCAGGAAAACGAAACGGGGCAGGCTATACCTGTTAGTGGTGGACAAATCATGTTGAATTAACCCCCAAGCCCTCCCGAAAATCGGGGCAGGCTCTAAAGGGGGTATGAACTACCTTATAAAGTGAACATGTTCTTTGGATATTGGTTATTCGATATTAAAAATTAGAAATTATAATATCCAATATCGAATACACAATATTCAATTTCCAATATTTAGCTCCAAGTATAAAAAAGATATACAATGAACAGAAATAGCAATATTGCACAAAGCCAGGCTCCCCCTTCAGGGGGTTGGGGGGCAAACTCCCCCTTTAGGGGGCTGGGGGGTGTTATATTTGATTTGGACGGAACCTTGTTGGATTCGATTGCAGATATTGCAATGGCAACCAATAAGGTGTTGAAGGATCATAATTTACCGGAGCATCCGCTGGAGAGATATGTTGAGTTTATTGGTAACGGAGCCCGGCGCATTGTTCAACGGGCATTGCCGGCGCACCTGAAAAGTGATGAGGCTTTTGTAGATAAAATACTGAAAGCTTACAAAGCTGCCTATAAAGAAAATATTGTTGTTGAGAGTAAGTTGTTTGATGGAATCCCTGATTTGTTAAAGTTTT